>DATLAN010000430.1:0-8504 GCA_035527455.1 Thermoguttaceae bacterium | reverse complement strand
AAGGCTCCACCTTCTGCTTCACGATCCCGCCGGAAAGGAAAGGCCCTCGCGGGGAACCGGAACCGCGTCGGGTTCACGTGAACACGAAATAGTGGAAATCGAATGTGGCAATGATGATGTTGCTGCAGATCGTGATCCGGTCTTCCTTCCGGCAGGTAACCTCATACGCCGTCTTCGGAGTGCGGGTCGCGCGGTCGAATCTCTCTTCCCGATCGAGCCCGGCGATCGGCGTCCCGTTGCAGCAGACGGGTATCTTTCGCGGCACCAGAATTCGCATCCGTGCCTCCGCGCCGGGAATCTCGACGAGCCTGCCCGCCTGCGGCTCCGCCGGCTCGGCTCGCCGGCCCGGGCCGCCGGTGGGCGAACCCTTGACGCACAATTCGCTGCGGCAGATGGAAACGTGACGCGGCGCCTCGAAACCCAGACGCACGGTCGCTCCGAAAAGGCGTTGGCCGTCGCCACCGCGGATCTCCTCCACCGTCAACGTGACTTCGTCCCCGAGAATCACGCTTTCACGTTGCTTTCGGCGAAGCACGAGCATCGGTAGACCTTTCCACGTCGCGGAATCGACGCCTCAATCCTTCAATTGGAACAACCGCGACAGCGCGTCCAACAGCACGTGCGGGATCCCGTGACGCGATTCGTCGCGCAACGATTCCAGCGGCGGGTGCAACAGCTTGTTCAACAGGCGGTCGAACGAGCGGCGGATTTCCTCGCGGCCCTTTTCGTCCAGGTCGGGCAGCTTGTTCAAGAGCCGATTCAACTCGTCCTCTTTCGGCTTCTGCCAGCCCTCGCGGAGCCGGCGGATGATCGGGCCGGTGGCGCGGTGGTGCAACTCGGCCATGAACCGGCCCGTCTCCTGCTCGATGATCCTCATCGCCGCAGGCAACTCCTTGTCGCGTTGGCGGCGGTTGCGCTCGCAGGCCGCCTCCAGGTCGTCGATCGAGTAGAGGTACACGTCCGGCCGGTCGCCGATGTCCGGATCGAAGTCTCGCGGCACGGCCAAATCGAGCACGAACAACGGCCGCTCGCGGCGCGCCCGCTCGATCCGGCGGTATTGCTCCAGCGTCATGATCGGTTCGTCCGCGCCGGTCGTGCCGATCACCAGATCGGCGTCGGCCACGGCCTCGCCGAGCTTCTCCCACGGCAACGCCCGGCCGTCCCACTTGCCCGCCAGTTCGACGGCCCGATCGAAGCTGCGGTTGATGACCGTGATCTGCCGGGCCCCGTCGTCCCGCAGGTACTGGAGCGTCTCTTCGGCCATCTCGCCGGCGCCGACGACCACAATGTGCTTGTCGTCGAATCGTTCGAAGATCCGTTGGGCGAAATCGGCCACCGCCACGCTGGGAATGCTCACGCGCCGCTGATGGATAGCCGTTTCGCCGGCCACCCGTCGGGCCACCCTCAGCGCCGCCTGAAACACGGCGTGCATCAGCGGTCCGGTGTTGTCCTGCCGGTCGGCCGTCTGGTAGGCCTGTTTGACCTGTGCGAGGATCTGCGGCTCGCCGACCACCATGCTGTCCAGGCTGCACGCCACGGTGAACAGGTGCCGAACGGCCTCTTCTCCGGTGTGGTGGAAGAGATGGCCGGTCACCTCGGCCGGATCGAGATCGTGGAATCGGGCGACGAACCCGGCCACCTGCTCGATCGAAGGCGTCGAGCCGTTCTCGGTGGCCGCGTACAACTCCGTCCGGTTGCAGGTGGAAAGCAGCACCGCCTCGATCTTGGGAAACACGCGCCGCCAGTGGTCCAGTGCTTCGCAGGTTTGGTCGGGAGTGAACGCCAGCCGCTCGCGGATCGCGATCACCGTATCGTGATGAGAGCAGCCGACGACCTGGACCTTCATGCCGCACCTCCGGGCAGAGTAGGGGCGAGGGGTGAGGGGCGAGGGGCGAGGGACGAGGGGCGAGGGGCGAGGGACGAGGGGCGAGGGGCGAGGGACGAGGGGCTAAGCGGGACGGCGTATAGCTTGCACAGTTGCTGGGTGCCACTGGCGTCTCGCCAGTGCACGGGCAAGATGCCCGTGGCACCCTGTTCTCCGCCGTGCTGCGTCTTTCCGAACAGCATGACTCCCAAGGCGAGCAGCAGGAAAACCATGCTCACCAGGGTCAGGTAGGCGACCTTTCGCCCCTGTCGGGCCGGCCTGTAAAAGGCGCCCACGACCGTGGCGACCAGCAGCCAGGTGAACGTCAGATGGGTGAACAGCACCAGCGGATCGAGCCAGAGGAGCCGGTCGCTTCGATCGGGCTTGCTCAGATTCAGGATCGCTCCCGACGCGACCCCCACGCCCAGCATCAGCACCGAGATCACCAGCGACCGACTGTTGGTCCGCTGCAGCCATTCCAGGCTGGGCAGTCGCAGTCCGCGTATCGGGGGCCGTTTGTGTTTCAGCCGTCGGGCCTGACCGAGGTACATCAGCCCGGCCGCGAATCCGATCGACACCGCCACCGTACCCAGCAGGATTGAAGTACCATGCACGATTCCCCACAGGTAGCTGGACGGCAACCTGGAAAACGGGTGGTCCGGATCGGTGAAAAACGCGGCCGACGCCACCAAACCCAACACCAGCGGGAAAATGAACAGCCCGAAGTTGGCCTTCGGGTGGTAGTATACCAGGTAAAGGTAGGCAACCACGAGCGCCCAGGCAGCCACCAGGCACCAGTCATGGGTGCTGGAGAGCGGCGAACCGGGCGTTTCCAGGGCCCGAGCCACGAGATAGGCAGAATGGGCCACCAGTCCTGCCCCGGCGAATCCCAACATAACGGCTCCGCGAACGCCGCTGCGAAAGACCAGCCGTGAGATCTCCAGGGCCAGCGCCACCAAATAACTGGCGCCGAAACAGAGAATCCCGATGCCGCCCTCTTCGGCAGCCGTCGCGGCAACCTGCGCTGCGCCAACAGCGAAACAGAACGTCTCGATCCCCGACAGCATCATGTCCGCGCAGCCCCCAAGTTCCCCCGTGTCTCGTTCGCGCCTGTCTCGGGATTATACAGGAAATCGCCGGTTGGGGGCAGGTCGATTGGGAAACCCGGCTCCGCAGGCCAACCGACTCCCACGAGGCTTTTCATCGACGTTTGGCCCGGTTATCCTGATTTGGGCCGGCGTGCCCCGTTCTGCTCCAGCAAGAGAAGGACCACCGATGAAAACACGAACTTCCCGCAGACGATTCCTCGGCGTCGGCCTGGCCGGATTGGCGGCAGGCTGGACGACTCGGAAGGCTCGAGCGGCCGAGGTCCCCGAGCGTGCCGAGACGGAGAAGACCCTCCGCGCCGGCGCCGCGATGGTCGACGTTACGCCGCAGAAGTTCCCCGTGATCGTCAACGGGGGCGTGGCCGAGCGGACGGCCGATCGCGCGATCGACCCGCTCAACGTGCGATGCCTGGTGCTCGACGACGGAACCGGGCCGATCGCCATCGCCACGGTCGACAACTGCATGGTCCCCCGGGCGTTGTTGGATCAGGCCAAGGAACTCGCACGCCAGGCGACCGGCATCGCCACCGAGCGGATGTCGATCTCGGCCACCCATACGCATTCGGCCCCGTCGGTCGTCGGCTGTTTGGGCAGCGACTGCGACGAAGACTACGCCGCACTGCTGCCCGGGCGGATTGCCGCGGCGATCGAGGCGGCACGGAAGAACCTCGCGCCGGCGCGGATCGGCTGGGCCATGGGCGAAGACCCTACGAACGTCTTCTGCCGCCGTTTCCTGATGAAGCCGGGCACGGCGCTGACGAACCGCTTCAGCGACAAGCGGGACGACCGGGCCCAGATGAACCCCGGCTATCTCAACCCCAACGCCGTCCAGCCGACCGGCCGGCCCGATCCGCAGGTGGCCGTGCTATCGGTGCAAACGCCCGAGGGACGCCCGATCGCCTTGCTGTCGAACTACTCGACCCATTACGTGGGCAGCCCGGCCGTTTCGGCCGACTACTTCGCGGTCTTCGCCACGAGGATCGGGCAGCTCCTCGGGGCCGGGGACGGTTCGCCGCCGTTCGTCGGCATGATGTCCAACGGCACCAGCGGCGACGCGAACTGCTGCAACTTCCCCGAAGCGCCCCGCCGGTTCGACCGCTTCACCGTGGCCGAGGACGTCGCCCAAGCCGCGCTGAAGGCCTACAAGACCATCCGGCATCACGACCGGGTGCCGATCGCGATGCGGCAGAAGCTGCTCGAATTGAACGTGCGAATGCCTACCGAGAAAGAGGTCGCCGAAGCCAAGGAGTTCATGAAGACCTTCGCCGGCCGCAAGCCGCGGAACTGGATCGAGGTCTACGCCCGGGAAACGGTGCTGTTGGACGCCATGCCGCCGACCCGCGAGCTGAAGCTCCAGGCGATCCGCATCGGCTCCCTGGGCATCACGGCGATTCCCAACGAGGTTTTCAGCGCGACGGGCCTGGCGATCAAGGCCGCGAGCCCCTTGAAGCCCACGTTCAACATCAGCCTGGCCAACGGCGGCGAAGGTTACCTCGCCCCGCCGGACCAGCACGAACTCGGCGGCTACACCACCTGGCGGGCGAGAACCAGTTGTCTGGAGGTCGACGCCGAGCCGAAGATCAGGGCGGCCGTGTTGGGGTTGTTGGAGAGTGTCGCGGATCATGACTCGATATCCCGGAGCGCCGTCAGGTCGGGTGCATCGAGGCCCTGACGATCGGTGAGGTTCCATGCCGCGAGCGACTCGGCGGGATGCCGCGGTACGATCGGCGCGAGCTTGTGCCCGGTCCGCTCGGTTTTTCACCGAACGGGATCGTCCTGCCCCTCGTCGCCCAGGCAATAGAAGTCGCCCAGCGTCCTCAGGTAAATCCGGCCGCCGCAGATCACGGGGGTCGCGAAGGCGCCGTCGGGCAGCGGGTTTTCCGCCAGGAGTTCGAAGCGGCGGCCTGCCTTGATGATGTAGCCCTTTCCTTCTCGGTCGAAGACGTAAATCCTCTCGCCGACCAGCACCGGCGACGAGTAGAACGGGGCGCCGAGGCTCTGCTCCCAAACGACCTCGCCCGAGGCGGCGTCGTAGCAGCGCATCAAGCCGAGGTCGCTGACGGCGTAGAGCAACCCGTCGTGCAGCAGCGGCGAGGGGACGTAGCCGGCCTTCCGGTCGCTTTTCCAGACGAGGTGCGTTTCGGTCACGTCTCGGGAACCGTCTGCCCGGATGCCCAGCAGCGCCTTGCCGGGATAGCCGCCGGTGGCGTAGATCATGTCGTTGCCGAAGGCGACCGTGGCCGCGTTGTACTCGGTGGGCCCGTCGCACTCCCAGAGCAGCTCGCCGTTGTTCGGGTCGTAGGCACGGGTCATGTCCGGACCGACGATGAAGAGCTGATCCCGCCCGGCGACGTGCGCGACCAGCGGCGAGGCGTACGATTCGCGTTTGTCGGGCCGCGGAACCTGCCACACGACCCGGCCCGTCTTGCGGTGCAGCGCCGTGAGTGCGTGCGGCGTATCCGCGGCGCTATCGGTCGGCACGATCACGGCCGACTTGAACAGGGCCGGCGAGGCCGAATAGCCTTGCACGGAGGTATAGCTTGCGACCGTCTCGTTCCAGACGATGTTGCCGTCGAGGTCCAAGGCGGCCATCCGCACTTCCGTGTCGGTCTGGTAGGGAAAGTAGACCCGCTGGGCGTCACAGGCGGGCGTGGCCGAAGCGTGGGAATTGTTCTCGTGGACCTTCGGCAGTGCGCCGTGCCATACTTCCGTCCGCCAAAGCTGATCGCCGGAGTCGCGGTCGAAGCAGAGCATCCAGATGGTCCCTTGTTCTTCGTCGCCTGAGGGGTCGCCCGAGGGCAGGAAGATGCGGTCGCCCGAGACGCACGGGCTTCCGTGTCCCCGGCCGGGCACTTCCGTCCGCCAGAGGACGTTCTGGGTTTCGCTCCATTGCAGGGGCGGCTCTTGGCCCGCCGCGGCGATGTTGTTGACAGTCGGTCCCCGCCACCAGGGCCAATCGTCCTCGGCGGCGATGGCGGGCGGGAGATCGTCGACCTTTGCCCGGGGAGTAACGCCGGCGCCGTCCTCATCGGTCTTCTCGCTTTGGCAGCCGGACACCGGCGGCAGCAGAACCATGAGACATCCGCAAACGAACCATAACCGCGTTGCCATCCGGGCACTCTTCGTCATCAATCCATCTCCCTCCTGCAAATCCGTGGTCGATCCGAATCCGTGGGGAGCATGCGGGAAGTAGGTAGGTCAGGGCTTGCCCTGACAGGTTCATGCTCGGTTTCGATTTCGTCAGGGCAAGCCCTGACCTACGGGGCTTTCTCCAAATTCCTGACGACGATCCTGAACCCCACATTGTACACTTTCTGAAACTCCCGGTATCCCCAGCGGACCTCGGCGGCGGCCCACTTGGGGCGATCCGACCACGAACCGCCGCGGACTACCCGCTTGGTGGCCGCGGAGTTCGGGCCGTCCCGGTAGACCGAGGCCGTCCACTCGGCCACGTTGCCGTGCATGTCGCAGAGCCCCCATGGATTCGGCCGGTAAGACCCGACCGGCGCCGACACGCGATACCCATCGTCCTGATCCAGGACTGCCGGCCGCCATTGGAAGGTCTTGGAGTGGCTGGCGGAATTGAATTGCAGGTCGGCCAGGTTGGCGTAGGGGGCGAACTCGCAGTCCCAGCCGCCGTACCAGAACGGATCCTCCGACCCGGCCCGGCATGCCCATTCCCATTCCTCTTCGGTCGGCAGATCAACCTCCAGGCCGGTCGCTTTCGAGAGCCAGCCGCAGTACTCCACCGCCCGCTGCCACGACACCTTGGCCACCGGCTGATCGGGGCCGTTCAGGGGAGTTCCCCTCTTGATCGGATCGAAATGGAGAAAGTCCGTCGGCTCCAGCCGGCTGTCGTGCTGCGGATCGAACAGGGCGTACTGCCGGTTGCTGATCTCATCTTTGGCCATCCAGAAGGGTTTTGCGATCTTGACCCGCGAGGTTCCCGAGAGAAACTCGCCGGCCGGGATCCGCACCAGATCCAATGGGCTTCCATCCCCCGGATCGATGCTCCGAACGGCCCGAGTCGCGTCCTTCGACGAGATCTTGATGATCTTCACCTCCGGTGATTTCCCCGCCGCCGCCGTTTCAGTGGCCGCGGGGACTTCGATGCTTTCGACCGAAACCTGCTGGATCAGTTCGTCCGGGTCTTCATCCATCCCGTCGATCCCGGCGTATCGCTGCATCAGGTCGCGTCTCCGCTGGACCGTGTCCGCCATTCTGGCCCTGCCCACGTTTTCGGTCCACGTCCCGTGGCGGGGCGTGTTCAGATCGATCCAGGTAATCACCCTGTCCCACGCCTCGGCATCGAGTTCCACGCCGTAGTGGCCGGTGCGCAGCATCCTCACCAGTTCGGTGGTGTCGGCGTGGTACTCGTACGGCTCGCAGACATGGATATCCGACTCCATGGTCGGCGTGCGAACCATGCGTCGCAGGAACATGTAGGCGTCGGCGATCGGCGGTGCGGTCTCCTCCGACGTCGGCGGTTTGCCGGCCGTTTCACCAGTTTGCCCGTTATGGCAGCCCGCGCAATACTTGTTGACGACCGGTTCGACCTCGCGCTGGAACGAGAATCCGCGCACCGGCCCGTACCAGGGAGCGATTTTCGACGGGGTGCGGCCGACGGCGATCGTGGTTTTGGACGGGGGGCCCGTGTTCTGCGGCGCGTGACACCCCACGCACGAGACGTTCTCGCCCGGCATGGCCGTGCTCCAGCTTCGCATCAGTTGAATCGCCTTGCCCTCTTCGTCCAACGGCTGGAAGGAGATGGGCAGATTGGCCGGCACGTAGAACAGGGCCGATCCGTCGGGCTCGACCGGCACGGTGCCCAGCACGCACTTGATGTCCCACGGCCCGTCCAAGCCGAGCTTGTCCTGCTGGCCCCCCATCCCGCGATAAGAGAAATGGTAGGTGAACAGCCGGAGTTGCTTGACGGTGCCGCGGGGAACGCCCTTGAGCCCGTTTCCTGCATAGACGTCTTCCAGATAGACGCTGGCATGTTTCTGCTCGGGCTTTACGCGGCTGGGGACTACCGGAGGAATCGGCCGCGACTGCCAGGGCACCGGCTCGAGCAGATCATAGCCTTTCTCCTCCCGCAGGAGCAGCATGTTGTCGAACACGTCGACCAGATAGATCGCCCAGGTCGATCCGGCGCGAAGGCTCACCGAAACGAGGAAGTACTTGGAACTCAACGGATAGGGATGAAGGAACTTCGGCCAGCTTGCATCCACGAGTTGATCCAGAATCACAGGCTCGACCGGCTTGCCGTACCCCGGGATGCGCTGCACCGAGCCGTCGGCCTCTTGGCGACCCAACGCCGGATCGAGAATGTGCAGCTCGCCCGCCCGTCGTACTCCGTGGTGCCCCGACGCAATCCCGACGATGCGCGTGGGGTGGTCCGGAACGGGCCGGGCGTAGAAGAAGGAATTCGGCCAATACGAGCCGCTGCCGTAATACTCGACCTGGTTGGTGCCGTCGGGGTTCATGCTGAACAGTATCCGGGCGACGAAATGCGGCAAGTCGGAATACTCCCA
>DATLAN010000429.1:0-4521 GCA_035527455.1 Thermoguttaceae bacterium | reverse complement strand
TGCATTTTCGCATGGTCAACTCCTTTTCAAGTCTTTTTTCCAGCGATGTCCCGATCCGCCCCACTGCTCGCCAAGCGGTAGATGGCATTATCGATAGGATAGCACACCACCATTAGGAGGTAAGAATTCATTTCGGTTGCGAGGTTTTGGGCCTGTAGGTCGCCGAAGATACCGGCCGCCAGGCCCGTCAGCTAATCAGACGACCAAAGAGGCCAAGAAGTTTCCTGACGCGGGAAGTCAATCTTCCCGATCCGGCGGGGCGTTCGTTTTTCTTGTGGTTGATCTCCGCTTTCCGGGAGAAGTGGGTTTTCTTGACACGGCGATTCGGACGAGTAGGATAGCCTCCATGCCAACAACACAATCTGGGAGTACCGTCATGCTGCGAAAGGAAACGCTTCCGCTGATTCTCTGTGTATTGTGCGTGCTGAGCTGGACAACGTTCGTCTCTGGCGCCGATTGGCCGCAGTGGGGCGGCAGCGACGGGCGGAACATGGTTTCCGACGCCAAGGATCTGCCCGATTCGTTCGTGCCCGGCCAGTCCCTGCCCAGCGAGGGAGGGGTCGATCCGCAGACGACCGAGAGGGTCAAGTGGACGGCCCGGCTCGGTTCGCTGGCGTACGGAAACCCGACGGTCGCCGACGGCCGGGTTTTCGTGGGCACCGACGACGCCACGCTCGCCGGCGATTCGAGGTTCCAGCGCACTCGCGGCGGAATGGTGCAGTGTTTCGACGAGGCCACGGGAAAACTCCTTTGGCGACTGGTCACTCCCAAGCGAGACGAGTTGCCTGCCGACACGCACTTCAGTCATCAATGGTTGGGCACCTGCTCTTCGCCGACGGTGGACGGCGACCGGGTTTACGCGGTCACCAGCGCCGGTGAGGTGGTCTGCCTGGACGTCGACGGGTTGGCCGACGGCAACGACGGGCCGTTTCGGGAGGAAGGCCGGTACATGGTCCCGCCGGACGAGCCGCCGGTGGAACTGGCTTCCGGCGACGCCGACATCATCTGGTGTTTCGACATGATCGATCAGGCGGGAGCGTGTCCGCACGACGCGGCCAGTTGTTCGGCCCTGATTCACGGCGAGATGCTTTACGTGGGCACGTCGAACGGGGTCGACGCGTCGCACCTGAAGATGATCGCTCCGGAAGCTCCCAACCTGATCGTGCTGGAGAAGAAGACCGGCCGACTGGTGGCCACCGACGGCGAGAAGATCGGCCGGCGGATGTGGCACGCGCAATGGTCCTCGCCCTCGTCGGGTACGGTGAACGGACGGACGCTGATTTTCTTCGGCGGCGGCGACGGCGTGTGCTACGCCTTCGAGGCCCTTTCCGAAGTGCCGGAAACACCCGTCGAACTGAAGAAGGTCTGGTTCTACGACTGCAACCCGCCGGAGTATCGGTTCCGCGACGGCAAGCCGATCCCGTACTACGACGGCGACAAGCGCAAGCGGCACGGCAACAACGACGACGGGCTGTACCTTGGCCCCAGCCAGATCATCGCCACGCCCGTCTTCCATAACAACCGCGTCTATCTGCCCATCGGACAAGATCCCGCGCACGGACGCGGCCGGGGACTGATGCACTGCATCGACGCCACGGGAACCGGCGACGTCACCACGTCGGGCAAGGTCTGGTCGTACGACGGCATCGAGCGTTCGCTTTCCTCGGCGACGATCGCCGACGGGCTGGTCTATTGTCCGGACGTCTCCGGGAAACTGCACTGTCTGGACGCCGGCACGGGCAAGTGCTATTGGGTCCACGACACGAAGACCGAGGTCTGGAGTTCCCCGCTGGTGGCCGACGGGAAGGTCTACCTCGGCACGAAGAAGGATTTTTTGGTGTTTGCGGCCGGGAAAGAACCCAAGGTGCTCAGCGAGACCTACCTCGGCTCGCCGGTCTACTCGTCGGCGGTCGAGGCCAACGGCGTGCTGTACGTCACTTCGCAGAGATACCTTTGGGCCGTGGCCGACGTCCCTTAGCCGCATTTCTCACGTAGGCCGGAACAAGGTCGCCGAAGTGGCTCCCGTTGCTTGTTCCGGCCTACACGCTCCGCTCCAGTTGGCCGGCCAGTCGCGCCACGAGTTCTTTGCGATCGATGGGCTTGGAGAGAAAATCGTTGCAGCCGGCCTCCAGGCATTTCGCTCGATCGGTGGCCACCGCCCGGGCCGTCAGGGCGACGATCGGACCGCCGTAGCCGAGGGACCGGAGCCGTCCCCGGCCAGAACCCGTATCCAGATAGTCCACGAACCTCACATGGATACTCTCCCCTAACTTACATCATCGTGTCGAGATCCCTCGGACTTGACGGGGGTTGCCAAGGCGGACTCGTGGTTTTCCACGGGGTTCTCGACCAGAAGTGTCAGTCGTACCAACTCTGCCAATGACCCGGCCTTCATTTTCTGCATCACCTTGGCCCGGCGCACTTCGATGGTGCGTACGCTCAGCCCCAGCGAGGCGGCCATGGTCTTGTTGGATTCGCCCGCGACGAGCCTGGTCATCACTTCCCTTTCGCCGGAGTTGAGCCGATCGATCCGTCGGCGGATTTTCCTCCTCTGCGCGAGCCGTCTTCGGTTCTCGGCGTCGCGCTGCAAGGCCTCGCGGAGCGCTTCCCAGAGTTGTTGATCGCGACACGGTTTCTCCAGGAAGTTCAACGCGCCGGCCCTCATCACCTCGACGACCATCGGCACGTCGCCGTGAGCGGAGAGGAAGATCACCGGCGGGTGCAACTCCTCGCGCGAGAGGCGCTGGAAGATCTCCAGGCCGCTGATCCCGGGCATCCGTACGTCCAGCAGGATGCAGCCCGGCTTGTCCGAGTCGTAGTCGGCAAGAAACTCTTCCGCCGAACCATAGGCCTCCGTGCGCAAACGCATCGACTCGACCAGCACGCGAACGGCGTGTCGCACGGCCTGGTCGTCGTCGATGATGAAGACGGTCGGTTCAGCGTTCACCGAGAGGGCCTCCAACGTGGATCGGCAATTCGAACTTGAATGTGGTGCCGCCGTCGGAATTGGAAACCGCCCACAACCGGCCGCCGTGACTCTCGATGATCGATCGGCTGATCGGCAGGCCGATCCCCATGCCGTGAGGCTTCGTGGTGAAGAAACGATCGAAGATCTGCCGCTGCATTCCGGCCGGGATCCCGCTTCCCCGATCGTGGACCGCCACCTCCACGTTCTTTTCGTCGCCGGTCCGAGTGCGAACGGTCAGCACCCGCCGCGCATCCTCCACGGTTCCCATGGCTTCGATCCCGTTGCGAATCAGATTGGCCAGCACCTGCTCGATCTGGATTCGATCTCCCAACACCGGCGGAATGGGCTCGGCCAGATCGAAACGCAGGTCGATGCGCGACGTGCGGGCCTCGATGTCGACCAGGACGGCAATGGCCCGCACCAGGTGGTTCACGTCCAGGACCTGCTGCGAGGGCTTGCTCTTCTTCGAGAATCGCCGCAGGCGACGGATGATCTCGGCGGCCCGGCGGGCCTGTTCGTCGATCCGTTGGATCGAACTCAGCAGGTCCTCGGCCGCTTCTTCGCCTTCCATTTGCAGCAATCGCTCGCACACTTGGGCGTACGTGGAAATCGCGGCCAGCGGCTGGTTCAACTCGTGGGCCAGTTCGGCGACCATCTCTCCCACGGTGCTCAGACGGCCGACGTGCGCCAGTTCCGCGCGGTGCAAGGCCGCCTGCTCCTCCGCCCGACGACGCTCTTCCACTTCCGAGCGGAGGCGGGCGTTGGCCTCGGCCAACTCCGCGGTCCGCTGCCGAACGCGCTGCTCCAATTGGTCGTGGGCCCGCCGCAACTCGGCCTCCGCCGCGGCCAGACGTGCCTCTTGCTCCAGGTGGTCCAGCGCCCGCTGGACGACCGGAGGGAGGAGTTTCAGGAACGCGTCGTCCTTGACCAGATAATCCAAGGCCCCCAGCTTCATCATCTTCACGGCGACCGCCTCGCTGCCATGCCCGGTGGCGACCACGAACGGCACCCGCGTACCTTGTGCCTCCATTCGGCTGAGCAATTCCTCGCCCGACATGTCCGGAAGGTGGTAGTCCAGCAGCATCAGCGAAGCGGAGCGCTCCTGCAACCACTGCAAGGCCGCCCGGCCGCTGGTGGCGGCGTCGGTGCACCATGCGTGATCGCCGAGCCGCTTCCGGATCAGGCCAAGAAGTACCCGGTCGTCTTCGACCACCAGGATCGTTTTGGCGCTACAGGAATGCTCGGCCGGGTCACCCGATTGCGACTTCTCGATGGTCGTCACGGGGAATGTCCTTCCTGGACTCTTCAGGCGGGGGCATGATCCACGGAAAAGCGTAGGGTGGGCATTGCCCACCAAAAAGTGTGCTTCGGTAGCGAAATGGTCCACTTCAGAGGCCAGGCAGTCCGTTTTCGCGGTCTGGTAGTATATCCCGGTGGGCAATGCCCACCCTACGAGAACCCATCCAAAGGCCCTGTGAGTACGCCTGGCAGGAATCGAACCTGCGACCTACGGTTTAGGAAACCGTTGCTCTATCCCCTGAGCTACAGGCGCC
>DATLAN010000428.1:0-11312 GCA_035527455.1 Thermoguttaceae bacterium | reverse complement strand
GTCTGGGCCATCGCCGAATTGACCTCGTCGGGCTCCTTCAGCTTCTCGTAAGGCACCTTCGCCTCGGCCAAGAGCACGTTCATGTGGCCCGGCATGCGGCCGGCGACCGGGTGGATGGCGTATTCGACCTGGCAGCCGCGCGATTCGAGCAGCTCGGCCAGCTCGCAAACCGCGTGCTGGGCCTGGGCCACCGCCATGCCGTAGCCGGGCACGATCACCGCACGTTGGGCGCTGTCGAAAAGCATGGCCACTTCCTCGGCGGTGGCCGACTTGACCTTGCCGCCGTAGACCTCGTCGGCCGGGGCCGCGTCTTCCGACGGCTGCAACACGCCGAAGAGCACGTGGGCCAGCGAGCGGTTCATCGCCTTGCACATGATCGACGTGAGGATCAGGCCCGACGCCCCGACCAGCGACCCGGCGATGATCAGCACGCTGTTGTTCAGCACGAAGCCGGTGGCGCAGGCGGCCAGCCCGCTGTAGGAGTTCAGCAGCGCGATCACCACCGGCATGTCGGCCCCGCCGATCGGATTGACCAGCGTCAGGCCCAGCACGGAGGCGAACAGGACCAGCACGAAGTAGATCCACCAGGCCTGCCCGGCGAAGACCACGCCGAGCACCAGCAGCGCCAGGACGATCAGTCCCAAGAAGGCGTTGAGCGGCTGTCGGGCGGGATATTGCAGCGGTTTCTTGAAGGCCTTGATCTCCTGGAGCTTGGCGAACGCCACCAGGCTGCCCCAGAAGGTTACCGCGCCGATCAGCCCGGCCAGCAGGGCGGAGGTGACGGTCGGGTCGACGCCTTCGGTCATCGCATCGTGGGTGACCAGTTCGGCGCCGGCCACCAGCACGGAGGCCCCGCCGCCGAAGCCGTTGAACAGGGCGACAAGTTGGGGCATGGCGGTCATCTGGATCTTTACCGCCAAGATGGCCCCGACGACCGTGCCGATGAGCACGCCGACGCCGACGAGCACGTAGCCGATCGGATGGCCGAGCAGTTCCTTGTCGAGCAGCGTGGCCATGATGGCCACCAGCATGCCCAGCGCCCCGAGCAGGTTTCCCCGCACGGCGGTGCGCGGATGGGTCAGTCCCTTCAGCCCGAAGATGAAGAGGATCGCCGCGGCCAGGTAGGCCAGATCTCGGTAGGTATTGGCTTCCACGATTATCTCTTCCTGCGAAACATTTCGAGCATACGGTTGGTGACCAGGAATCCGCCGACGACGTTGACGGTGGCCAGGATCACGGCCAGAAAGCCCAGCGAGGTGGCCAGGAAGCCGTGACCCGCGCCGGCCGCCAGGATCGCGCCGACGACGGTGATTCCCGAAATGGCGTTCGAGCCGGACATCAGCGGCGTGTGCAAGGTGGGCGGGATCTTGGTGATGACCTCGAAGCCCACGAAGATGGCCAGCACGAAGATGGTCAAGGCGGCCATCAGCGGCAGCGCGACGGACGCTTCGGCCGCTTTTTCGACCGCCTCGGCGGCTTTTTCGACCGCTTCGGCGGCGCCGGTCGCCAGCAGACAGAATTCAATTCCCATCAGTCGGTCTCTCCTTCGGAACTCGGGGTTTGGGCACTTTCGGAGTCCGATCGGTTATCTGGTTCGCTCTCGGCCGGTTCCTTTTCTTCGGGCGACGGGTCTTGGGAAGCCGGCGGCTGGATTCCCAGCAGCTCGCACACCCGGGGATGGACGACTCGGCCGCCGTGACAGACCAGAGTATCACGAGTGATTTCGTCTTCGAGGTCAAGATTCAGCTCTCCTTCCTTGACGATGTGTTGCAGGAAGGTCGTGATGTTTTTGGCGTACATCTGGCTGGCGTGATAGGGGACCTCGGACGGCAGGTTGTCCGGGCCGAGGATCGTCACGCCGCCTTCGATGACCGTTTCGCCCGGCCTGGTCAGCTCGCAGTTTCCGCCGCGTTCGGCCGCCACGTCGACGATCACCGAGCCTGGCGCCATGCCGGCGACCATCTCGGCGGTGAGCAGCGTGGGGGCCTTCTTGCCGGGCACGGCCGCCGTGGTGATGACCACGTCGCTCTCGGCGACCACCCGGGCGATCAACTCCCGCTGCTTCCTGAGGAAGTCCTCGCCCATCTCCTTGGCATATCCGCCCTTGATCTCGGCGGCCTGGGTGTCCAGTTCCAGTTGAACGAACCTGGCGCCCAGGCTTTCGACCTGTTCCTTGACGACCGGCCGGATGTCGTTGGCCGAGACGACGGCCCCCAGCCGCTTGGCGGTGGCGATCGCCTGCAACCCGGCCACGCCGACGCCCATCACGAAGACCTTCGCCGGCGCGATCGTGCCGGCGGCAGTCATCATCATGGGGAACATTTTGGGCAGCTTGGCGGCGGCCAACAGCACGGCATGGTAGCCGGCGACCGTCGCCATGGAGGAGAGGACATCCATGCTCTGTGCCCGGGTGATCCGCGGGAGCAACTCGAGGGCGAAGAGCGTCACGCCTCGGGCGGCCAGTTTCTCCGCCGCCTGAGGGGTTCCCAGGGGATCGGCCATCCCGATCACGGCTTGGTTTTGGCGGAAGAGGTCGAAATCGGAAGGCGGTGCCCCGGGATTGGCCCCGGCGGAGCGGACCTGGAGCAAGACATCGGCGGCGAACAGGTCGCTACGATTTCGGACGATCGTAGCCCCTCTTTCGGTGTATTGCTCGTCCGGAAATCCGGCGGCCTGGCCCGCGGTGGTTTCTACGAGGACCTCGAATCCGGCCTTGACCAGCGGCGGCACTGCCGAGGGGATCAGGGCGACGCGTCTTTCGCCTGGGAAGGTTTCTTTGCAGACTGCGACAATCATGGTCCCTACCAGGGTTGGGGGATTCTCAACAAACGGACAGATCCAACCAAATTTACCTTACTGCTGTCCCATGCGGTGTTTAGGGAACATTATTCGGTGTCGTGCAGCGGCGGAAAAGCCCGTGGCGGGGAAGTTTTTCACAGTCGGTCGTGTTCTTATTCGCTCGTTCGCCCGAGAAGGCTTGTCAACGTGCCGATAAACTTGTAAAGTACGGGATTGCCGTATTATGGGATGGAGTGTATTAAGAAGGTTACCAAGTTCATCGGTCTGGTGAGGGACACTTCCGCACCGGGCGGAAATCGGTCGAGCGGACGAAATGCCAAACGTAAAGACATACATGGCCCGGCGGGAAGACGTAGAACCCAAGTGGTGGGTGGTGGACGCCGCCGATAAGGTGGTTGGCCGCCTGGCGAGCGATATTGCCATGCTGCTGATGGGCAAGCACAAGCCGACCTACACCCCGCACGTCGACACGGGCGACTTCGTGATCGTGGTCAATGCGGAGAAGGTCGTGTTCACGGGCAACAAGTGGGACACGAAGCAGTACACCTGGTACACGGGCTATCCGGGCCTGAAGAGCGAGACGGCCGGGAAACGGTTGGAGCGGAAGCCGGAGATGATCCTTTCGGAAGCCGTCCGCCGGATGTTGCCCAAGAATAAGCTCGCCCGGCAGATGCTCAAGAAGCTGAAAATCTACATCGGCTCCCAGCATCCGCATCAGGCCCAACAGCCGGAGCCGAAGGAACTCGGAGTCAAGAAGTAGCGTTCCCCTGGTGGGAGGCGCCCTCCCACAGAACGACCGAATCAGTAAGAGGATATTCATGGCCACGGCCGCAACGAGCGACATTTTGGGCACCGGGCGTCGCAAGAGTTCGGTTGCCCGAGTCCGTATCCGCCCCGGCGAGGGGAAGGTTACGATCAACAAGCGTCCCCTGGACGAATACTTCTATCGCGACCAGGACCGCAACTCGGTCCTCGCCCCGATGGTGCATACCGGCACGCGTGCGGAGGTCGACGTGATCATCCGGGTCGGCGGCGGCGGGACGACCGGCCAGGCCGACGCCTGCAAGCTGGGCATCGCCAGGGCGTTGAAGCAATACAAGCCGGAGTACGAAGCAACGCTCCGCGACAGCGGCCTGTTGACCCGCGACAGCCGTATGAAAGAGCGGAAGAAGCCGGGCCTGCGCGCCGCCCGCCGTGCCACGCAGTTCTCGAAGCGGTAAGCTGCTTGCCGGGCGGCTCGCGCTCATGCACCGGGATGAACCCGGCGGCTCGCGACTCGACGTCGAGGATCGGGCTTCCGTCGACGAGTTGTGGATGCATCCCAGGAGATCCTTCTGCAACCGCTCATCCCAGAGGAAAAGCTGCTCTTTCATGAACATTTGGCTCTTCGCCAGAATTTGTGGGTGAATTGAAGGCGTGTTGGTGATTTGTGGTCAGGTTTTTTGAGGGATGGGAGGACAAAAAGAATGGAGATTCCGCCGGAGATTCAGGGGTGAAACGAGGTGGCCAGTACGGATGCCTCTTCTCTGTTCGGCGCGAATAGAGAAGAGGAACCCGTACTTGGTTTCTCACCGTCGAAAAACTCACCGCCTCGACCGCCGGAAGGTGTTTCTGGGAAACGGCTTACGGCTCCATGGCCGAAATCAACCCACGAATTCTGGCGAGGAGGCACTTTTCCTACCCTGTTTACCCGGTAACTCCCCGTACCGCGTTCGAGTTCCAACACCAGTATACCCGCCGGCGAGACCGATCGCATTACTCTTCATGGTAAAAGACTTCGGCCGCCGGACGCGGGTGGCACCGTCGATCTTGCGGGAGAGATCATACCATGCCGTTCGACTGATTCGCAAGATCGCCGGTGTTGCCGGGCAACAAGAGGAATTCCGAACACCCATCCGATCGGCACGCCGACCCATCTGCCGCCATCCTCGCGCGGTTGCGCCGCACGGACGATTATCCGAATGAGCCTTCCTGCCTTTCGGAGAATTGGTGGGCAGTGCCCACCCTACGGACTCACTCCGGAAAATCGGCGGTGCTACCCAATGTCCACTCCAGAAAGTGCATTCGGACAATGGTTGGCCTTGCGCGGCAACGGGAGGGACGCGCCTGAGGGGAACGCCTCTTGTCCCTCCGCGACCCCGACGATTTTCCGAACCAGCCGACTCATGTGCCAACCCACGCGGACACGGCAAGTGCCCATTGTTGTCGTTCGACGCTCAGACCGGGAAAAAAAGTGGCGAATCGGGGCTCACCCGCGTGCTTTCAACAGCGCCGCCAATGACACGGCCATCCGGGGCAGAGCACCGGGCACGTCTTTCAGCAATGGGGCAAACGCGCGAATGGTCTGTTCGGCCCGGTCGAGATAATCCGGCTTGTTCAGTGCCCCGGCCAGATAGACCAGATTGCCGGCCGAGACGGCGTTGCCGGAGGGAAGCACCGAATCGGTGGGGTCCTTGCTCCGGGCCAACAGCGTTTCATGATCGTCGGAAGTGAAGAAGAAGCCGCCCCGCTCGTCGTCCCGGAACGATTCGATCTGGATCGCCGTCAAGCGATCGGCCTCCTCGAGCCATCGCGGCTGGCCGGTGGCGCGGTGCAGGGCGATCAGCCCGTCGACGAGGAAGGCGTAATCGTCCAGGTAGGCGTTCAATTTCGCCTTGCCGGCACCGAAAGTCCGCAGCAGCCGGCCCTCGGGCGTGCGGAGCTTCTCGAGCACGAAGTCCGCCGCCGCCGCGGCCGTTTCCACGTAGCGCGGATCGTCCAGCACACGGCCGGCGTCGGCATACCCGCGAATCATCAGCCCCGTCCAGGCGGTGAGGATCTTGGTGTCCGTCAACGGGCGTTCTCGCCGGTTGCGTGCATCGAGCAGCTTTTCGCGGATGGGCAGAAGCTGCCGGAGGAGTTCCGTTTCGGTCGTATCGAGGACGGCGGCGGTCTGGGCGATTGGGCGGGGCAACAACAACACGTGCCGCCCATCGAAGTTGCCCTGCCCGTCGATCCCGTACACGCCGGCCAGGAGCTGGAACTCCTGCGGGTCGAGCACGTCGGTCAACTCGTCGCGCTGCCAGACGTAGTAGCGTCCCTCTTCGGACTGCGTTTCGGCGTCGATGGCCGAATAGAACCCACCCTCCGGGCCGACCATTTCCCGAGACACGAACGCGAGGATCTCCTCCACAATGCGGCGGAACTCTGCACGTCCGGTCAGTGCATGGGCCTCCGCGTAAACGGAAGCAAGTTGCGCGTTGTCGTAAAGCATCTTCTCGAAATGCGGGACGCTCCAGAACCGGTCCGTGCTGTAGCGGTGGAACCCGCCGCCGACGTGGTCGCGAATCCCGCCGGCCGCCATCTTCTCGAGCGTGGCCACCAGCATCGTTTCGGCCTGATGGTCTTTGCCGCCGTCGTCCTCCGCCGTTTCACCGACCTGGCGATCCCGGCGGACTCGGTCCAGCAGGAAGACGAGATTGGACGGCTCGGGAAACTTCGGTAGTCGGGGGTTGGCCGGATTGTATCCGAACCCGCCGAATTCTGCGTCGTATTGACCGGACAATGCCTCCAGCACGCCGTCGAGCAGCCTGGCGTCCAGCGGCGTTTCTTCCGCGGCGGGCTGCTGCTGCAACTGCCGCCGGACCAGCGTCGCCAGCACCCTCGAGTTCTCTTCGAGTTTCTGCGGGTCTTCCTTCCATAGTTGTTGCACGCGCTCGAGTAAGGGAATCAACCCCGCCACTCGATCCGTGGTTCGCGGTGGGAAATAGGTTCCGCCCAACAACGGCCGCGCGTCGGGCGTGAGCACCATCGTCAACGGCCAGCCGCCGCTTTGCGGAGAACCGATCGCCTGGAAGTAGATCTGCAGGGCCGTCATGTAGATCTGGTCGAGGTCGGGCCGCTCCTCGCGATCGACCTTGACGGCCACGAAATGCTCGTTGAGCACGGCCGCCGCCTCCGCGTCCATGAACGTCTCCCGCTCCATCACGTGGCACCAGAAGCAGCTCGAATAGCCGATCGACAGGAAGATCAGCTTTCCCTCATCCCGGGCCTTCTCCAGTGCCTCTTCGCCCCACGGATACCAGTCGACCGGATTGTGGGCGTGCATCTGCAAGTACAAGCTGGACTCGTCGGCCAGACGATTCGCCGGGTATTCGATCGTCGCCGCCGCCGGCCCGGACGGTTCGGCCCTCGTCTTGGCTTCCTCCACGATTACTTCCTCCTCAGTCGGTGCCTCCCCGCGCTGACACCCCGCAACGAGTGCCAGCAGCGGGAAAAGGGCCACTAACAACACAACAGATACGCCAGACCGGCCCATCGCCATGTCCTTGCCTCGGGCGTAAGGTCATTATGTTTGTCAGGGAACCGAGGTCCCTGTAGGGAAGTGTTTGGGAAGAGGAAGGCGGGGCAACCCGCCTTGCGGGGGGACGGTGAATATCGAATATCGAACAAGGAATGATGAATCATGAAGGCAAGAGGCTGGCGGAGCAGGAACCTTCGCCCTTCATCATTCCTTGTTCGATATTCGATATTCCTTTCCTGGCATCGGGTCCTTCCACACGCACGACCTAGACCTTCTTCAACGCTCCTTCCAGCGCCTCGGCCACGGTCCGCAGTGCCTTGATCCGCGCGTGGAGCTTGCAGTTGGCCTCCAGGATCGTCCAGGGGGCGTAGGTCGTGCTGGTCCGCTGGAGCATGTCGATCACCGCGACCTCGTAGCGGTCCCACTTCTCGCGATTGCGCCAATCCTCGTCGGTGATCTTCCACTGCTTGTAGGTGTCTTGCTGCCGGGCCTCGAAGCGGCGGAGTTGTTCCTGCCGGTCGATCTGCAGCCAGAACTTCACCGTCACGGTGCCGGAATCGGTCAGTTGCCGCTCGAACTCGTTGATCTCGCGAAAGGCCCGCTGCCACTGGTCCTTAGTGCAAAAACCCTCCACGCGCTCGACCAGCACCCGGCCGTACCAGGAGCGGTCGAAGATGGTGATGTGGCCGGCCTTGGGCACGTCCCTCCAGAATCGCCAGAGATAATGGTGGGCCTTCTCCTCGTCGGTCGGCGCGGCGACCGGCACCACTTCGTAGCCGCGGGGGTCCAGCCCTCGGGTGAGCCGCTTGATGTTGCCGCCCTTGCCCGCGGCGTCCCAGCCCTCGTAGAGAATCACCGCCGGGATCCGCGCCGCGTACAAGTCGTGCTCCAGACGGAAGAGACGTTCCTGCAGCGCGTCCAGCTCCTTCTCGTATTCCTCGCGCTTGAGCGATAGAGTCGAATCGACCCGGTCGAGAATCGTCTGCTGCCGGGTGGGCGAACTCGTCGGCTCGGGCATCGGTTTCGGCTCGGCAGCGGGCGCCGACGCGCGGCGGTCGAGTTCGTTCTGCACCGCCTGGATCACTGTCTCGAAGATGTTCACCCGGGCGTAACGGCCGTGGGTGGCCTCGACGATCGTCCAGGGCGCGTAGGCCGTGCCGGTCCGTTGCAGCATCTCTTCGACCGCCACGAGCCACTGGCCGTACTTGCGGTGGTGCTTCCGCTCCGTCTTGCCCACCTTCCAGGACGTGGCCGGATCTTTCTCCAGCCGCTTGAAACGCCTCTTCTGTTCCTGCTTGCCGATATGGAGCCAGAACTTGACGATCACCGTGCCGGCGTCGGCCAACTGCCGCTCGAACTGTTCGATGTCCTCGTAGGCCTGCCGCCATTGCCTCTTGGGCGTGAGACCCTCCATCCGCTCCAGCAGCACCCGGCCATACCAGGAACGGTCGAAGATGGCGAAGCTTCCGTCGCCGGGCAGGGCCCGCCAGAAACGCCACATCCAGGGATGGAGCGATTCGGCTTCGTCCGGGGCGCTGATCGGATGGACCTTGAAGCCGCGGGGATCGAGCGCCTGGGTGAGCCGATTGATCAGCGTGCCCTTGCCGGCGGCGTCCCAGCCCTCGAAGACGATCACCACCGGCACGCCCGCCGCCCGCGCGGCACGCTGAACGGCCCCCAAACGCATCTCCATCTCCGGGAAGACCTGCTGGTAGGCCCCTTTGGAGATCTTCTTGTTGAGGTCGACCAGTTCGAGCATGGTGAGTCGGCTCCCGAGCGCCCTGCCAAGACAGTATAGCTTACCGGCTTGGCTCGGTGACGTGGGGCACGATTCCATCGTGCCAGGCACGTTGGAGATCCA
Organism: Thermoguttaceae bacterium; assembly: GCA_035527455.1. Lineage (GTDB taxonomy): Bacteria > Planctomycetota > Planctomycetia > Pirellulales > Thermoguttaceae > DATLAN01. The sequence continues at coordinate 2,370 of DATLAN010000428.1, read as the reverse complement.
ACGAGCAGCGCCCCCATCGCGAGAAGTCGGACTTCCTCAAATACATCCACTCCCAGGGCCGCTACGCCGACTTCCACTCCAACCGCCACACGTTCATCACGAACCTATCCTTGGCCCGCGTCTGCCCCCGCGACGCCCGGATCCGCGTCGTCGGGCACGGCGATGTCAAGATCGTATTCCTGAATCAGCTTCAGACATTTTCTCGTCTCCCAACTATAACGTTGCTCGACCGTCCTACCTTTTCGCACATCCCATTTTCGCTCATGGGCAAAATCGCGCACCACATCGAGAACTGCTGGCGTACGGTCGCCCGCGACAATCAGTGCCTCACATGCAGCACAACGCATCCGTCGGCTGGAGCTTTGAACCAGGCGCAGCAATAAAGGCCGGAATCGATCGCGAAACACGTCAGGATGATCGCGCAGATGACGACCGATGGGTGTGTCGTTCTCGAGTTCGTTGGTGAATCTGCCACACGTCTCTGGTGAACGATTATGCCAAAACCACTCATATGATCCGCCGGTGATCGTGCCAAGTAACGATACATCACAATCCGCTTCACCAGGCTTGCGTTCCTTTAGGGGCAGGTCGAAGTCGGGCGCGCCGCGTAAGTAGACCTCACCGAACGGCGGATAGCGCGTAATCCCAGCTTTCGAAAGTTCGGCCCTGCGAACCTCTTCGGCCTCAGGCCACGGAACGTCACTCATCACAATGGCTTCCATCGGTGCCTTGAGGTCGTTTTCCAATTGCTTCAGCTCAGCTTCCAGTTTCAGTGCAGCCACCTCTTTCGACAATCGATCATTCTCGGATTCGAGCTGCGCGAAGTATATGGCACCGAGAAGGACTGTAATTGCCGCCACTGTAATTGCCGCCACGCCCCACAGGCTTTGTCCCAATGTGAATGGGATGCGTTTTGTGCCGTTGGTTGTCATGCCTTCCCTCGCCACGCTGGATGTCAAACGGAAACAACACCGTCCGCTTACTCCCCCATTATCCCGCCCTGCGGCCGGGCGCGTCAAGGGTGGTGGCTGGTGGAAGCCGGGGCGATCGGCAAGTCGGATGGTGGTGTGGGGCCGGGCGGGGAAACCTGCCCGGGTAGCCGATTGCATCCGTTGGTTCGGCGTCTTCATGGCCCGGCAGCCACGGTTCGGCTAGCCAGAAGCGTTAACGTGTCCGACCTTGATCCAACGAACGACTAACAACCGATCCCGAGTGCCATCACGCCCCAGAACAGCCAATTCACCGCGCCCGGCAGAGAAATCAATGCCGTGACCGCGTGCGGTTCCAACAGGAAAGCAAACAGCATTGCAAGCGAAATGGTACAAAGCACGACGCTCTCGACGCCGATACCGTTGTACCAGATGATCCCAACCGGGGCGCAGCTCGCCGGCAGAGGAGATCTCTTGCCCCCACGGTACGCAGGTCGCGGATGAACCGGAAACACACCCCACGCCTGGCACGTTGGAAACGTGCCCCACGCCTGGCACGTTGGAAACGTGCCCCACGACGCTAGCGCTCCGCCCAATTCAGCGAGCGTTTCACGGCTTCTTGCCAGCGGCGGTAGAGGGTCTCGCGTCTTTCGGCCGCGATGCACGGCTGGAACCGGCGGTCTATGGCCCAGTTTCGAGCGACGTCGTGCGTATCGTGCCAATAACCGACTGCCAGGCCGGCCAGATAGGCCGCGCCCAACGCGGTCGTTTCCGCCACGACCGGACGCTGCACGCTGGTGCCCAGCAGGTCGGCCTGAAACTGCATCAAGTCGTTGTTGGCGGATGCCCCGCCGTCGACCTTCAGTTCGGTCAGTTCCACGCCCGCGTCCTTCTGCATGGCGTCGAGCACGTCGCGGGTTTGATAGGCCATCGACTCGACGGCCGCCCGGGCGATGTGCCCGGCCGTGGTCCCTCGGGTAATGCCCAGGATCGTTCCGCGGGCGTAAGGGTCCCAATGCGGCGCTCCCAGGCCGACGAAGGCCGGCACGAGATAGACTCCGCCGGCGTCGGGCACCGTGGCGGCCAGTCGCTCCACCTCGGCCGAAGTCTTGATGATTCCCAGGCCGTCCCGCAGCCACTGCACGACCGCGCCGGCAATGAACACCGAACCCTCCAGGCAATAGGTCACCTCGCCGCCGAGTCCCCAGCCGATGTTTTTCCGTAGTTTAACGGCGTGTAGGGATGACGGCAAGACAAGGTGTGATTTCCAACGATTCGATTTGGTTGGCAACAGAGGAGAGGCACCGGTACTTCCCTGCACCAGATATCGGGTATGCTCCAGTTGGATGAACCGACTGCAAGCCGGCGTGGGGTTGTCGCCCGAGGTCTCGTCGAGTAAACAAGAACGTTCCGCCAACCGCACGACGCAAACACGCCCAAC
>DATLAN010000427.1:0-2397 GCA_035527455.1 Thermoguttaceae bacterium | reverse complement strand
GCGAGGGGCGAGGGGCGAGGGGCGAGGGGCGAGGGGCGAGGGGTGAGGGACGAGGGGCCCGCGCGGGAGGTGTCATGCGTTCTTTCCTTTTGGCTCCTCGGCAGAATTCGTGGGCGGATTCACGTCCGACATGCAACCTGGGATGTAGGCAGTTTCGTGGCTGCCGGGGAAACAGCGGACTCAATTGCCGGAGGAGTACGGGTTCCTCTTCTCTTTGTTCACGATGCTCAGAAGACGTGGAATCAGAGAAGAGGAACCCGTACTCCTCCGTGCCGTCAGCTTCGATTGAGCCGAAATGGAGCCACAAGAATCCTCGAGCCCCCTATTTCCTCTCTCCGTCCTTCTCTCCCACGCCCAACTTCCTGGGGGGGCACCGCGAGATTTTTGTCGTAATCTGTTGACAAAAATTCTTGTCCCAATCTGTTGACAAAGAGCGTCTCTTCGGGCGAGAATCGAGTAGTAGCCGGGGCCGAGAGGCCACGGCCGATGGATACCGTAGACCAACACCTCACCCCGAACCAACCGAGTCCCCCATGGCAGATCACGAAATCACGCGACGTCAGTTCGTGCGAAACACTTCGCTGGCCACGACCGCTCTGGCGGCCGGGCTCACCGGCACGCAAACCATTCGCGCCGGCGAGGCGGACGAACAGGACGCCAAGAAAATCCGCAGCTACAACCCGCAGATGGAATACCGCCGCTGCGGACGAACCGACTTCATGGTCTCGGCCGTTGCCTTGGGCGGCCATTGGAAACGCATCGACAAAGTCCTCGGGGCCGATCGCAAAGGCGGCTGGATCAACAACGACAAGGAGTCCGGGTTCGACCAGAATCGCCGCGACGTGGTCACCCGTTGTCTGGAACGCGGCATCAACTGGGTCGACGCCTGTTGCATCCAGGAGGTGCAGGCGTACTCCAAAGCGCTCACGGGCCGCCGCGAGGCCATGTACATGGCCTGCTCGTGGGAACAGATCGAGGTCCGCCGGGAGCAATATCGTACCCTGGCGAAGCTCCAGGAGACGATGGACTGGGGCCTGAAGGACGGGAAGATCGATTACTGCGACGTGTGGCGAATCACCTGCCACGAGCAGAGCAGCCGTCACAGCGACGCCGAGATGGACGTGGTGATACAGGCGCTCGAATGGGCGCGCAAGACGGGCAGGGCACGCTACGTCGGCATCTCGTCCCACGACCGGCCCCATATCAAGCGGATGATCGAGACCTATCCGGAAGTGCTGGACGTCATCTGCACGCCCTACACGGCGAAGACCAAGCTGATAACCGACGAGAGCGGGCTTTGGGCGACCATGCAGAAGCACGACGTCGGTTGGTTCGGCATCAAGCCGTTCGCCAGCAACTCGGTTTTCAAGGGCGACAGCTCGACGGAGAGCCCCACGTTCGAGGAAGACGACCGCATCGCTCGCTTGGCGATCCGCTACATTCTCTGCAACCCGGCCATCACGGCGCCGATCCCCGGCCTGATCACGCCGGCGCAGGTCGACAACGTGGCTTTGGCCGTGGCCGAACGCCGCGAACTGGACGTCGAAGAAAAGGCGGAGCTGGAAAAGGCCATGAACGACGCCTGGGCCAAGCTGCCGTATCACTATCAGTGGTTGAAGGGGTGGGAGTACGTTTAGTTCGTAGCGACCCGATTCATCGGGTCCAATTCGCCCAAGCTACGCGCCGCCCGTGTGCCTGCGCCAATTTGCTTAAGGTTCCGCGCAGAAATAACCTGCGTTTTTCAGCGAGGGTGGCACGCCCTGAGGAACGAAGGGCGTGGAAAACCTGCCAAACCACGCCCTTCGTTCCTCAAGGCGTGCCACCCAATTGGACAAGTTATTTCTGCGTGGGCCCTAAACTGCGCCCAGACCGCATGAATGCGGTCACTACGAACGGGCCGCAGATCATCCCGCCTTGAGAAGAAGACTCGAAGAGAAGATCGGTGGGAAGACGTGCCGATACCAGTGAAGTGAGCGATTACGCGAGTTGATCGCGACAGTCAAGTTTGACGGGACAAGGAGGTCCCAATGATTCGTCGGAAGGTATCGGTCGTACTGGCATTTTCGGGCTTGCTCACGTCGGTCGGCTTGCTCGGGTGTGCCTCGGCGGAAGAGCCCAGGCGTCTTCCGTCAGTGACCCGGTTTTGGTCCGAGGAGCCGTTGCCTTCGGCTGCGCAGCAACCGCCATCCGCCGTTCAACAGACTTCCTATCTTTTGCAGCCGGAATATCCGGAAAACTCCGACGCATTCGGCAGTCCGGTGCCGGTGGAGACGCTGGTGCAGTACGCGCTGGCCAACACGCCCGAGATACAGGCCGCCCGATATCGCGCCCGGGCGATGGGGGCCCGGGTTCCGCAGGCGGCCTCGCCGGCCGATCCGCAGTTGATGACGACCACCT
>DATLAN010000426.1:0-9610 GCA_035527455.1 Thermoguttaceae bacterium | reverse complement strand
GTGGCACGCCCTGAGGAACGAAGGGCGTGGTTGGGCAGGTTCTCCACGCCCTTCGTTCCTCAGGGCGTGCCACCCTCGCCGCAGAGAATCGCCGCTTTTCACCTGTGCGTCACGCCGATATCATAGGGGATTCGACTTGAGCCCATCCTCCCTCGCCTGAAGCGGCCCATCATGAAAAGCGACGAACTACGTGAAAAATACCTGGAATTCTTCGAGACCAAGGGCTGTGTCCGCCGCCCCAGCGACGTGCTCGTACCTCGCTGGGACCCCTCGGTGTTGTTCACCCCCGCCGGAATGAACCAGTTCAAGGACCACTTCCTCGGCCGCTGCAAGCTGGAATTCACCCGGGCGACGACCTGCCAGAAGTGCCTGCGGACCGGCGATATCGACAACGTGGGCCGGACGGCCTACCACCATACCTTCTTCGAGATGCTGGGCAATTTCAGCTTCGGCGACTATTTCAAGCGCGAAGCGATCCTGTGGGCGTGGGAATTCTGCACGGACAAGAAGTGGCTGGGCATCGACCCGAAGCGACTCTCGGCCACGATCTATCTCGACGACGACGAGGCGGCCGAGATTTGGCTCAACGACGTCAAGCTGCCGCCGGAGAAGCTCCAGCGGCTGGGTGAGGACGAGAACTTCTGGCCCGCCAACGCCCCCACCCAAGGGCCCGACGGCGTCTGCGGCCCTTGCAGCGAGATCTACTACCACGGCGATTTCGGCGAAGTGGAGATCTGGAACCTGGTCTTCACCCAGTTCAATCGCGTGGGCGACCTGCCGGACAACCTGCGGCCCTTGCCCAGCAAGAACATCGACACCGGCATGGGGCTCGAACGGACCGCCGCCGTGCTGCAAGGGGTGGAGACGAATTTCCACATCGACATCCTCCGCCCGCTGGTCGAAGCGGCCGCCGAGGTCTGCGGCGTGAAGTACGAACCGGCCAGCGAGAACGGCCGCCGCCTGAGGCGGATTGCCGATCACGTCAGGGCGTGTGCGTTCGCCGTCCACGAAAACGTCTACCCCGGCCCGAACAAGGAAAAATACGTCATCAAGCGGCTCTTGCGGCGCGCCGTGCTCGACGGCCGGCAGATCGGCGTGCGCGAGCCGTTTTTGCACCAACTCGTCGGCACCGTGGCCGAGTCGATGAAGAACCCCTATCCGGAGCTGGGCGATACGGTCGGGCGCGTGGCGAGAGTGATCAAACAGGAAGAGGCGAATTTCCTGGCCACGATCGACGGCGGGCTCGACCGCATCGACAAGATCTTCGATCTGATGAAGCGCGAGGGCCGCGGCGTGGTCGGCGGCCGCGATGCGTTCGACATGTACCAGACCCACGGCTTCCCGCCCGAACTGTTCGAGACCATGGCCGCCGAACACAACTTCACCTTCGACTGGAAGGGCTACCAGCAGGAGATGGAACGGCACGGCGAGGTCTCCGGCACGGGCGAGAAGATCGTTTTCAAGCACGACCCGTTGGAGCCTTACAAGAAGGCCATGCGCGGCAGCCGGTTCCTCGGCTACGAAACCACCGAGGTGGCCGACGCCAGGGTGGTCGGCATCATCGCCGGCGAAAAGCCCTGCGACAAGGCCGACGAGGTGGACCACGAGCACGCCATCGTCGTGCTGCTGGACAAGACGCCCTTCTACGGCGAGATGGGCGGGCAGGTCGGCGACGTGGGCGAACTGGTCGGCGAGGGGTTTCGCTTCGAGGTGACCGACGCGCGCGTGGACGGGGCGTTCACGCTGCACTGCGGGCATCTCCGCCAGGGCGAGATGCGGCTCGACGACGTGGTCGCCGCCCGGGTCGATCCAAAGCGCCGGCAAGGCATCCGCCGGGCCCATTCGGCCACGCATCTGCTGCACTTCGCCCTGCGCGATACGCTGGGACAACACGCCGAGCAGCAGGGCTCGAAGGTGGACGACGACGTGCTGCGGTTCGATTTCAGCAACCCTTCGGCCGTGAGTACGGAAGACCTGCAGACCATCGAGGACGAAGTGAACGCCAAGATCCTCGACGGCGAGCCGATCCGCTGGGAGAACCTGCCGCTGGCCGACGCCCGCAAGGCCGGGGCCATCATGCTCTTCGGCGAGAAGTATCCCGACGTGGTGCGAATGGTTTCCATGGGCCGGTTCAGCAAGGAACTCTGCGGCGGGACGCACCTGGAAAACACCGCGCAGATCGGCCTGCTGAAGATCGTCTCCGAGGAGAGCGTGGCCGCCGGCACGCGGCGGATCACCGCCCTGACCGGCACCGCGGCGCGGGAGCACCTCAGAAGGCAGGAAGCCGCCTTGGCCAGAACGGCCGCCGTGCTGAAAATCCCGGGCGAAGAGGTGCCCGATCGGGTGGAAGCGCTCGTGAAAGAGGTTCGCCGGCTGAAGAAACAGGCAGCCGCCGGAGCGCTGGCTGAAGGCGTCACGCCCGAGAAGCTGCTGGAGGACGCCACGGAAACGGGCGGCGTGAAGATCGTTGCGGCGGAGATCCCCGGGGCGGGCGCGACCGTGCTGCGGCAGGTGATCGACCAGTTGCGTCGCAAGGCCGCGCCGATCGCCGTGATGCTGGGCAGCCGGCAGGACGACGACAAGGTGATGCTGGTGGCCGGCCTCAGCCGCGATCTGGTCGAGCGGGGGCTCGACGCGGTGGCGTGGATTCGCGACGCGGCGTCGGTGGTCCGCGGCGGCGGAGGCGGCCGCCCCGACATGGCCCAGGCCGGCGGGAAACTCCCCGACCGACTCCCCGAGGCCCTGGAGACCGCCCGCATAACGATCCGAGATATGCTGACCGCCCCATAGCCGCTTGCGGCTTCGCACGGGCCCCTTGAATTTCTGCCTCCTCGCCAGAATTTGTGGGTGCCACTGGCTGCTCGTCAGCCAGTGTTCCTCGGAATCAATGTGAACCGCACGGCACTGGCTGACGAGCAGCCAGTGGCACCCACCTACGGCGCGTCGGACGGTCCGGTCCAAGAGAGGTCGGCGATCAACGGGCGGTGATCGGAACTCACCTCGGGTCCGACCCGGCAGTTCACGGCGCGCCAGCCGGCTCCCGTGAGAACGTGGTCGATCCGCGAGCCGTAGTGAAAACCGAACAGCGGCGACCACTTCGTGTAGCCGAACCCCCAGCCGACTTGGGAAAAGGCGTTCGCGTAGGCGGCCCAGGTGTCGCGGTAGATCGTGCTGTCGGTGGGCATGTTGAAATCGCCCGCAATGACCACCGACGGCGACAGCCCGTCGATCCACTCCTTGATCTCCTGTGCTTCCCGCCGGCGATAGTCGATTTCGGCCAGCAGGGCCGGACTGCGGGAGGCGTCGACGACGCTTCTTCGGTCGAGGACTTCCATCAGTCCCCAACGAGGGCTGCGCAGATGGAGATTGCAGAAATGCACCGGCCGTTGCGGTGTTTCCACGATGCAGTAGATCGCGCTGACTCGGGGCCAACGTTGCGGCGGATGACGGAGGAGCCTGATTTGGACGTTGCGGATCGGGTAGCGCGACGCCAGGAGCAACCCGCCCGCCCGGTAGGTGTGCCAGCCGGGCGGCCAGGTCGGGCGGTAATCGGGATCGCATTCCTGCAAGGCCACGATATCCGGCCGGGTTTCCTCGATCAGCCGGGCCAGGGCCTCCCGGTCGACGTGATCCGTCTGGACGTTGCAGGTCAAGGTGCGGATCGTAGATTCGTCGCTTGCCGCCCAGCCGGTCCACGGCGCGCAAAACCCCATGATCGGTCCGCCGACGATCAGGGCCACCGCCGTCAGAACCCACAGCATCCGGCGCCGCCAAAGCAGGGCCGTCGGCACCAGCACGATCAGCGGCAACGCGTAGATCCACCTCGGGCTGTAGAGCATCACGGTAGGAAACCACCAACGGTCGCCGCCCCCAAGGAGAAGCCCCCACGCAACGAGCACGCCCGCCGCGTACAGCCAGACCAGCCAGGCAACGATTCGCGATCTCCAGATTCTCGGCCGGCCCGAGACTTTCTGGTCGCGTCGTTGACCGAGACGACGTGCGACCCTCGCCCGTTTCTCCGCATCGGGATCCGGCGTTGACACGGCACGTTCCAAAGTGATCTCCATAGGCGTGATCACGGCAGATTCACGTCCGATTCGGCCTGTCTGCGAGTCGGCCGGGCCGAGCATCGCTGCCAGTCGTCCTGTCTGGTATTGTACGTGAAAGATGCGTTGCAAGCCCCCCCAAGTCGGGCCGGCGTGAAAAGCAGTCCCACCAGCGTCGCCCGGGCGGCGCCCATCGCCCCGAAACGCGGTATCCACCAGGCGTAAAGCGCCAACATGACCACGGTAGCCGCGGCCGTGCTCTCCCGCTCGCGCCGGCCGCTTCCACCTCGGCCGCCGCACTCGCAATCCGCACAATCCGCCGGCCGCATACAACCGCTACGGCCCGGCCGGCCTCGAGCGCGAACCGATCGTGCCCACCGCCCGTTCCCGCCGGGAATCGAGAGTTTCCCGAGGAAGAACACGTCGAAGGTCTTCCCTATGGGCTACATTCGTTAGGAGCCGGACGATTTCGCGGAGAACTAAAGTAGCCGTCTCGCTCCGCGAGACGAGGCCGCATCTCGCGGAGGACGAAAGTAGCCGTCTCGCTCCGCGAGACGAGGCCGCATCTCGCGGAGCGAGATGGCTACTAGGATCAATCCCGACGAACGACGAGGTCCCGAGCATGTTGCTGGTCCACGATTTCCTGGAACAAAGCGCCAAGCGCACGCCCGAGAAAACCGCTTTGGTCCACGGCACGCAACGCTTTAGCTACGCCGAAATCGACGCCATGGCCAACCGCCTGGCCAACGCGCTGAGCGACCGGGGCGTGACGCGGGGGGATCGCGTGGTGTTGTTCCTGCCGAACAACGTCGAACTCGTGGTGGGCATTTTTGCCGTACTGAAGGCCAACGCCGTCTTCGTCGTCGTCAACAGCAGCACCAAGCCCGACAAGCTGTCGCAATTGATCGAGAACTGCCGGGCCACGGCGATGATCGCCCGAGACGGCGAGGCCGACGTGGCCGTGGAGATCATGGACCGAAGCCGATCGCTGAAGTTCGCGATCCTTTCGGGCAAGAACTCGGCGGAAGCGGCAAAGCGGCATCCCAAGCTGATCGGCTACGACGCCGTGCAATCGGAGTACGCCCCACACCGTCCGCCCCGGCAGTGCATCGACCGGGACCTGGCCTGTCTGATCTACACCTCCGGGAGCAGCGGCACGCCGAAGGGCGTGATGTCGGCCCACTGCAACGTCGTGTTCGCGGCCTCGTCGATCATCACCTACCTGGAGAACGTGCCCGACGACGTGGTGATCTGCGCGTTGCCGCTCTCGTTCGACTACGGCCTGTATCAATTGCTGATGACCTTCAAGTTCGGCGGCACGTTGGTGCTGGAACGGGCATTCACGTATCCGGCCCAGTTCCTCAAGAAGATCGAGGAAGAGAAGGTCACCGGGTTTCCCGGCGTGCCGACGATCTTCGCGATCCTGTTGCAGATGGACCTCGAGCCGTACGATCTCGGCCACCTTCGCTACATCACCAACACGGCCGCCGCCCTGCCGCCGAGCCACATCCAGCAGCTTCGGGCGTCGTTCCCGCAGGCCACCGTCTACTCGATGTACGGCCTGACCGAGACGAAGCGGACGCTCTACCTGCCGCCCGACCAGTTGGACCAGCGTCCCGGTTCGGTGGGAATCGCCATCCCCGGCACCGAGGTGTGGCTGGTCGACGAGAACGGCCGCCGCTTGGGACCGAACGCGGTGGGCGAGCTGGTGATCCGCGGCGGGCACGTGATGCGCGGCTATTGGGAGGCCCCCGAGGCCACGGCCGAACGCTTCCGCCCCGGTCCCGTGCCGGGCGAGACGGTCTGCTACAGCGGCGACCTGTTCTGGATGGACGAAGGCGGCTACCTCCAATTCGTCGGCCGCAAGGACGACATCATCAAGAGCCGCGGCGAGAAGGTGGCCCCGAAGGAGATCGAAAACGTGCTGTACGGGCTGCCGGGCGTCGTCGAAGCGGCCGTGATCGGCGTGCCCGACGCGATCCTCGGCCAGGCGATCAAGGCCATCGTCGTCACCCGGGACGCCGAACTGACGGAAAACGACGTGTTGCACCACTGCCGAGCCAACCTGGAAGACTTCATGATCCCCGAGTACGTGGAGTTTCGTGACGCGCTTCCCAAGACCACCAGCGGGAAGATCCGAAAAACCGCAATCGTGTGAGGTTAGTGGGTAGTGGATAGTGGGTAGTGGATAGTGGGCAGTTAGTGGTGGGTAGTGGACATTTCCGTTGTTTGTCTGTTGTGTCTGCTCGAGAACGACTCGCGTCAACTACTACCCACTATCCACTGCCCACTACCCACTATCCACTACCCACTATCCACTATCCACTACCCACTACCCACCACCCACTACCCATGTGCGGAATCATAGGCGTTTGGAATCGAAACGGTGATCGGTCGATCGACGAGGCCCTCTTGCGGAGGATGCTCGGCACGATCCGTCACCGGGGACCCGACCAGTTCGGCGTCTATCTCTTCGAGGGTGCCGGCCGCTGCGTCGGCTTGGGCAATGCGCGGCTGAGCATCATCGATCTCGGCGGCGGGCAGCAGCCGATCTCCAACGAGGACGGCACCCGGTGGGTCGTCTTCAACGGCGAGATCTTCAACTACCTGGAGCTGCGCGAGGCGCTCCGGCAGCAAGGGCACCGCTTCGCCACCGACTCGGACACCGAAGTCATCGTTCACCTCTACGAGCAGTACGGCCCGGATTGCGTGAAACATCTCAACGGCCAGTTCGCGCTGGCGATCTGGGACGAGCGGGCCGAATCGTTGTTTCTCGCCCGGGACCGTTGCGGCATTCGGCCGTTGTTCTTCGCCGAGCGCGGCGGGACGCTGGTTTTCGGCTCGGAGATCAAGGCCCTGCTGGCGCATCCGCAGATGACGGCGGAACTCGACCCGGTCGCGCTGGACCAGATTTTCACGTATTGGAGCCCGTTGGCGCCCCGCACGGCGTTTCGGGGTATTCGCACCTTGCCGCCGGGACACTGGCTGCTGGCCGGCGGCGACGGCCGCATCCGCATCGAGCGGTATTGGGAGCCGACGTTCCCCGCCGCCGGCACCGAGACCGATCTCAGCCCGGAAGACGCCCGGCTGCAATTGCGGGACTTGCTGGTCGACGCCACCCGGCTTCGATTGCGGGCCGACGTGCCCGTGGGCGCCTATCTCAGCGGCGGGCTGGATTCCTCGACGATCACGGCCTTGATCCATCGATATACCGACAACAAGCTGGAAACCTTCTCGATCGCCTTCACCGACGCGGCCTTCGACGAGAGCGACTTCCAGCGGCAGATGGCCGAGTACCTGGGCACCCGACACCACCTGATCACGTGCAGCCACGAGGACATCGGCCGGGTCTTTCCGGAAGTGATCCGCCACACGGAGACGCCGATCACCCGGACGTCGCCGGCCCCGCTTTTCCTGCTTTCGGAGTTGGTGCGAGGGCACGACTTCAAGGTCGTGCTGACCGGCGAAGGTGCGGACGAGTTCCTGGCCGGCTACAACATCTTCAAGGAGGCCAAGGTCCGCCGCTTCTGGGCCCGCCAGCCGCAATCGAGTTGGCGGCCGGCCTTGTTGGAGAAGCTCTATCCGTACGTGGGCGACCTGCCCGGCGGAGGAGGTGCGTTCCTGCAGAAGTTCTTCGGCCAGGGGCTGGAGAACACGTCCGGCGCGTGCTACTCGCACGAGATTCGCTGGCGCAACACGAGCCGCACACGGCGTCTCTTCTCCAGGGCGTTGCAGGCGGAGGTCGAGAGGCTGGGGAGGGAATCGGTCGAGGCGTCGCTTCCCGAAGAATTCCGGCAGTTCAGCCCCTTGGCTCAGGCCCAGTATCTCGAGGCCACGATCTTCCTGCCGGAATACCTGTTGTGTTCCCAAGGGGATCGCATGGCCATGGCCCATTCGGTCGAGGGGCGGTTTCCCTTCCTGGACCACCGCGTGATCGAGTTCTGCAATAGTCTGCCGCCTCGGCTGAAGCTTTGCGGCTTGAACGAGAAGTGGCTGCTGAAGGAAGCGGTTCGCGACCTGTTGCCCGATTCGATCCGGAACCGGCGCAAGCGGCCTTACCGCGCCCCGATCCACGCCAGTTTCTTTCCCGGGGCGAAACCCTTGGACTGGGTGGCCGAATTGCTCTCGCCGCAAGTCGTCGCCGATGCCGGCTACTTCGACCCGCAGGCCACCGCGATGTTGCAGAAGAAGGTCGAGCGATTCGGGACGCTCAGCGAAACGGACGACATGGCGTTGGCCGGCGTCCTTTCCACCCAACTCGTACACCGTCAGTTCGTCGCCGGCGATGCCGCGTCTTCACCCTTGAGCGACCACGACGACGTGAAAGTGGTCCGCCGAACCGGCACGTCCGGAATTCCCCTGCCGGCGTATCCCGCCGGGGAGTCCTACGTGCCGACCTGAGGCTCCGCGCAGAAACAACTTGTACATTTTTTAGCGAGGGTGGCACGCCCTGAGGAACGAAGGGCGTGGTTTGGCAGGTTTTCCACGCCCTTCGTTCCTCAGGGCGTGCCACCCCATTGGACCGATTTGGCAAACAGGCCGCCCCCGCAGCAAGACTCTTTTTCAGGAGAACACGAGAAATGTCATTCCATCGCGACGTATTGAAACTCGACCCGAAAGCGGAAACCCAGCGGATCGTGGACCGGCTCCGCACCGACGTGCTGAACGTGCTCAAGCGCGGCGGCGGCGTGCTGGGAGTCAGCGGCGGGATCGATTCGGCCGTGGTGCTGGCCCTGTCCGTCCGGGCGTTCGGCCCCGAGCGGGTCGTGCCGCTGCTGCTGCCGGAGAGGGAATCCAGTCCCGAAAGCGCCCTGCTGGGCCGCGAGGTCTGCCGGAAGTTCGGCGTCGCTGCGATGGTCGAAGACATCACCGGAGCACTGCTCGGGTTCGACTGCTACGCCCGCCGCGATGAGGCCATCCGGTCCGTCTTTCCCGAATACGACAGCACCTACAAAGTGAAGATCACGCTCCCGGAGGACCTCCTGGACAACGAGACGCTCAACGTGTTCAGCGTCACCGTCGTCAGTCCCGAGGGCGAAGAGCAGAAGAAGCGGCTCCGCCCGGATCTGTTGCGGCAGATCGTGGCCGCCTCGAACTTCAAGCAGCGCTGCCGGGCGGCGATGCTCTACTATCACGCCGAGCTGCGCAACTACGCGGTGATCGGCACGCCGCCGAAGAACGAACAGGACATGGGCTTCTTCGTCAAGTACGGCGACAGCGCGATGGACGTCAAGCCGATCGCCCACTTGTACAAGACGCAGGTCTACCAGTTGGCCGAATACCTGGAGATCCCCGAGACCATCCAGAACCGCCCGCCGACGACCGACACCTACAGCGCCGGCTCGACCCAGGAGGAGTTCTTCTTCCGGCTGCCGTTCGACGTGCTCGATCTGCTCTGGTACGCCTGCGAGTACGAGGTGCCGGTTTCCGAGGTCGCCGACGAAACGGGGCTCAACGAACAGCAGGTCCAGCGGGCGTTCAACGACTTCCGGCGAAAAGTGCGAACGACCGAGTTCCTGCGGACCCCGCCGCTGGGCATGGACACGTCCGGCGAGCCGGCCGAC
>DATLAN010000425.1:0-7726 GCA_035527455.1 Thermoguttaceae bacterium | reverse complement strand
AGCGGCTAGGCGGTGATGCCCTTGGTCAGGGCCATGAACGCGGTTTCCAGGTTGATCTCGTCCTCCTTGAAGACCTTGAGCTTATGGCCCGCCTCGATCAACAGCGTGGGCAGTTCGGTGTAGTCTTCGACGTGTTCGGCCAGCGTGACGTAGATGGTCTCTTCGCGGATTTCGACGCTTTCGACCAGGTCGTGTTCCTCCAGCAGCTTGGCGGCCGCTTCCCGGTCGCCGACGACGCCGACGTGCAGGAGGGTCCGCCGGCGGACGCGCCGCATCACGTCGGAGACGTTCGCGGAAACGAGCAGTTCGCCGCGCTCGATTATGCCGACCTTGTTGCAGATGTCGGCCAGCTCGGGCAGGATGTGGCTGGAGACCATGATCGTCTTGCCCAGCCCGCGCAACCGCTTCAGCAGCCCGCGAATCTCGATCCTCGCCCGGGGGTCCAAACCGCTGGCCGGCTCGTCGAGCAGGAGCACCTGCGGATCGTGCAACAGGACGCGTGCCAGGCCGAGCCGCTGGGTCATGCCGCGGGAAAGGCTGGTCACCAGCGCCTCGCGCTTGTAGCCCAAGTCGACCAGTTCGAGCATCTCGTCGCAGACTTTGCGGCGCTTCGGACCCCGGATGCGATAGGCGGCGGCGAAGAACTCCAGATACTCGATCACCTTCATGTCGTCGTAGACGCCGAAGAAGTCGGGCATGTAGCCGATCAGGCGGCGGATTTCCTTAGGATGGGTGTAGATCGAGTAGTCGCAAACGTAGGCCTCCCCCCAGGTCGGCTGGAGCAGCGTGGCCAGGATCCGCATCGTGGTCGTTTTGCCCGACCCGTTGGGACCGATGTAGCCGAACAGGTCGCCCTCGTCCAGCTCCAGCGTGAGGTTGTGGATGGCGTGCAAGTCGCCGTAGGTTTTGGTGAGGTCTTGGGTTCTGATCATGGTTCATGCGAAGCCGCGAGCGGCTGTTGTGGGGTGGGCCTCTTCAGCGGAAGAACAAACCGATAGATCGTCACGTGGCGATCTTCCTGCGGGGTCATCGGCTCACCGTCGCGCAGCAGGTCGGCGCCGCGGTGTTGGGAGGGGCCTTCGGCCACGAGGATGGCCCGGCCGGCTTTCAATAGGCCGCTGAGGTCGACGAATCCCTGATAGCCGTTCTGCAAACCCGTGTAACTTCGGCCTTCGGCCGCGTCGAAGAAGCTCATCGTCCGCAAGATTCCCGGCAGATCGACGCTGGAGAGGTCGTAGGCCCCGGTCGTTTCTTCTTCGCCCGGCGTCTTGCGGCCGTCGCGGCGGATCCTCAGAAAAGTCCGCAATTCAGGCCGGCTCAGCGCGGCCCCGACGCGCACCGTCTCCCCCGGCTGAAGCGTGCCCAAATCGTAGACCCAGCGGTCGAAGGCCAGGAGGCAATGGGCCAACGGAAAGTCCAGCGTGTTCTCGATCGTGCCGGAGAGTTCCTGGTCGTCCTCGGTCAAATCCGCTTCCAGACGGAGGTCGGTTTGCGCGTCCCAGCGGGCCGTAAAACTCTTCGACGCCCAGACCTGGATCGGCGCGCCGACCAGTTCGGCCAGCTCGCGCGAGAACTCGTAGGGCTCGTCGTAAAGCTGCTCGCCGCCGAGGATCGCACCGGCCGGCGGAGGGTTCATGCCGCCCAACGCCTCCCCGGGCAGACCCAACCAACCGAACAGCACGTGGGGATTGTCGGCGGGCGTGCCGTCGAGGTCGTTCGGACGCAGCGACAGGTCGAACCGCTCGGTCCGCGGGCTGAAGACGTTCAGCCAACTCGTTCCCCGCACCTGTCCCGTTTCCACGTCCACGTCGACCAGGTCCGCCTGGTTGACGCGGACCTGATCGCCCTTGAGCCCATAGGCCAGTCCATAGGCCGCCAGGCTCACGGCCAGCACGACGACGGGGAAGGTCAGCCACGTCCATCGCATCCGGCCAACCACTTTGCGCAAGAAGAAATAGTCGACCGGTCCGATCAACAGGATGTAGACGACCACCAGTCCCGTCACCAGCCACACCAACCAGAACGGCGTCAGCTTCACGTTGCGGAACTGGTCCAGGGCGCTGCGCAACTGCCCGGCCACGTCGTTGAACCCGTATTGCATCACCTTGGCGAGGCGTTTCGATTCTTCGGCACGTTCGGTCGGGAAGTCGAGCAGCTTGCTCATTAGCGCCGAACGGCCGTTCCACGTGCTGAGCGGCTCGCGGTCCGGCTCCGCGGCAAACAGCACGATCTGGCCGAACACCCGCGGCATCCGCACCACCAGCGGCAGGTCCGCTTCATGGGCTTCGATCACTCCCGGGGGATTCGCCAGCCACGCTACGTGCAAGGGGCCGCTCGCCTGGGAAATCCGGTCGGAAATCCCGGCGTAGATTTCCAGTTCTCGTGTCTGGTCGAGAATCCGCGTGGGCTGATCGTACTTCAGTTGCAGCTTGCCGGGCGCGAACAGCCCGCCGAGCGGTCCGTCTTCGGCCAGAACGGCTTCGGCCTGAGAACCGACGCACAACACGAGCCGGCCGCCCAGCTCGATCCACCGATCCAGCGCGGCGATTCGCGGATCGTTCGGCTTCAACTCCGCAAAGATCTCCGGCCGGCTGGTGGAGAGCACCAGCGCATCGACGCCCTCATAACCGTACCAACGCGCGGGCAATTGACGGAGATCTTCCAGCGGAACGACAACCGGTGGTTCGCCCGACTCGCGCCGCAGCAATCCCACGGCCTCATCCACGCCCAAGGTGTCGCTCCCGATCGTGACGATCATTCCGCGCGTGGCCGGGACGGCGGGAAGGAAATGGTCGCGGTCGGCCACGTCGGACGTGGTCAAGACTCTTTGGTCAACGACCTCGCCGTCGATGTGCAGCCGCACGGTCAGTTCGCTATGGACGCGGCCGAATCGGGCGTATGCGAGCACCGACGTCGGATCGTCGCCCAAGGGGATCGTCGCGCGGCTGGGCACCGCGTCGCCGTCGGGCACCGTCACGCTCACCTGGCCCTCGGCCTCCGGCCCGACGCCTCGCAGCGCGACTTCCACCGGCGTCCACAAGCCCACCTTATAACGCCCGGCGAACCCGACCCGAACGCCGACGATTTCCCGGCCGCCTTCTTCCCCGCACAACGGCTCCACGGCCGACGCAATCATGACGGCACCCAGCAACAACATCCATCCGGCGGAGCGTCGTGTCATGGCTTTCCCGCGTCCGGACAGGTGCAAACGAAATGGCCGCATCCCGGGCAGCCGGAGCCGTATTTCTCGGTGATCGCCTCGGTCAGGTCCACGCCCACCACGTTGGCGATCGTGGTCAGCCAGGCCAGCACGTCGGCGAACTCCGCCGCGCGCTGTTGGTGCGTGCCCTCGCGAAGCGCGGCCGCCAATTCGCCGATCTCCTCCATCAACCACATGAACGTCCCGTCCACGCCCCGGGCAACGTCCTTCGGCAGGTACATCCGGCGGATCAACTCCTGGAACTCGGCCAGCGTCACGGCCACTGGCGGCGTTTCTCGGGCCGGCGATCGGGCGTCGGAAGGGTCGGCGGAACTCACGGCTTCTCGGTCTCCTCGAGGTTCTCCAGCATCAGTTGGACGCCCGGGAAGTCGGGCTCCAGTTGCAGCAACGATTTCAGCGCCCCTCGTGCCTTGGCCGGCTCCTTGGCGAGAATACATGCGTCGGCCAACGTGTAGAGCTGCTGTGCGCTCTTGGGATCCAGCTCGACGGCGATCTCCAATTCCTCGACGGCCTCGGCGTACCGTCGAAGCCCGACGAGCGCCTCGCCGAGCATGCGATGGGGGTCCGCATCCAATACGTCGATTTCCAGCGCCTGGTTCGCCCAGTCGGCCGCCAGGGCGTACTCGCGGCCCTTCAGCGCCATTTGGGCCAGCTTGTTGCGGGAGGTCAGGTCGTCGGGATCGGCCTGGGCGAGCCGCTCGAGCACCTCGGCCAGCTTCTGCTGGTTGTCCGCCTCCAGGTACACCCGCGCCAACGCCTTGGTCCACTGCAAGTTGACCGAATCGAGCCGCTGGCCCAGCGCGTACAGCCGGGCCGCGTCCTCGTATTGTTCCGCCTTGAGCTTCAATCCGGCCAGCAGATTCAGCACGTTCGGCTGCGGCACGTCCGGGTCGAGACAACCTTCCAGCAACGCGACCGCCTCGTTGGTCTTGTCCTCCTTCAAACGCAGCCGGGCCAGCACGTACGTGGCCAACTGGTGCCGGGGGTGCTCCTTCAGCACTTTCTCGGCCAGTTCGAGGGCCTCCTTGTCCGCGTCGCGTTGCAGATAGGCGTACGCCAATTCGGCCGCCGCGTCGGGATCTTCGGGCTGTTGTCGGTGGGCTTCGAGCAGATCGTCGAAACTCGCGCCGGACGGATGTTTCAGCCCCGTCATCCCGGCAACGAGTTTTCGCAAGTGCTCCCGGTATCCCCGCTCGAACGTCGGCTCGGAAACACCCAACGCCCGGGGGATCGCCTCGACCGTGGTCAGGCCGTCGCCGTAAGCCGCCAGCAGCTTCCGCAGCCGGCCGGAACCGAACTGGGCGAGGATGTATTCCACGTAGAGTTCCGCCTGGCAATAGGCCAGTTGCCACTCGTCGCTGCTCTGCGCCCGGGTGAAGCCGAAGTTCAACGTTTGCAGGTCGAAAAGCTCCCCGGCCGGCACGCGCTTAAGCAGCAGTTCATTCCAATTCTGGGGGCGCGGGCCGCCTTCGCACCAGACGGCCAGCCCCTCGGTATACCAGTGCGGAATGTTGAAGTCCGTCTGTTGCAGCGTGATCACGTGGACCAGTTCGTGCTCGAGCACGCGGGCCCAATTGAACCGCTGCGGCGAGCCGGGATCGTTCGGCGACGACATGGCCACCAGGTATCCGGTGCTGGCGGCCACGGCCCCCAGATACGGCAGGCCGGTCATCCGCGCGCTGAACCACTCCTGCCCGGCGACGCCCTCGGCCCGGTTGAACACCTCCAAGAGCGGCTTGCCCGGCGGTCGGTAGCCGAACTGCTCGCAGCGCTTCGGATAGATTTCCTCGAGGCGCCGGGCGGCGTAACGAGTCAGGAGTTCGTCGTACTCAGCCGCATACCTGATCGTGAAGTGCTCGGTCTGGCGGGTCTCCATCGCGTCGAGGACTTCCAGCACGCGGCGGGTGTTGTGGACGCGGACGTTGAACGGATCGACCTCGAACGCCTCGTCGAGCGACTTGCGGGCTTCCGGCTCGTTGCCCGCTCGCATCTGCAACAGCCCGAGGTGCGAGCGCGGCCCGACCAGTTGCGGCATGATCTCGATCGCCTTGAGCAGGAACGGTTTCGCCTCGGCGTGCCTGTGCCGCTCTTCGAGCATGGCCGCCAGCGTGAAGTAGAACGTGCCGGCGCGGGGGTTGCGCGAGGTGACGCCTTCGACCAGTCGGGCCAAGCGCGGGTTCGCCGGTGCGTGGGGCCGGCCGTCCAACAGGGCGTAACAGGCGGCCACGCGACCGAGCGTCTCCTCGCTCACCGGGTTCAGCGGCAGGGCCTTTTCCTCGAGCAGCCGAAGCGTCTGCTGGACCTGGAAGTTGGCCCACGCCAGATCGGCCTTGCCCAGCCAGGCGGCCAGCAATTGTGGATTCAGTTCGATGGCCTTCTCGATGGACTCCTCGGCCTTCTCGAAGTCGCGTTGTTCCACGGCCAGCACGGCCACGGCCACGTGGACTTCCGCCGCGTTGGAGTTGAGCTTCAACGCCGCCTCGAGTTCGTCTTCGGCGTCGGGCTTGTTGTATTTTTCCAGGAACAACAAGGCCGCCTCGTAATGGGCCGGCCAATACTTCGGCTCCAACTTCAGCGCGTCGGGATACAGGTCGTTGACCAGGAAACTGAACTGGCCGCTCGAGCGATTCCACCTCGCGTATTGGGCCGCTCCCAGACCGATCCAACGCAGCGACTCGGCGTCCTCCACGTCGTTGGCGTTGTAGTAACGGATCAGGTCGCGATACCCGCGACCCGCCTCGTCGAGCCGGCCGGCCGTGCGA
Source organism: Thermoguttaceae bacterium (assembly GCA_035527455.1). GTDB lineage: Bacteria > Planctomycetota > Planctomycetia > Pirellulales > Thermoguttaceae > DATLAN01. The sequence goes on along the minus strand of DATLAN010000425.1, from coordinate 1,744 downwards.
TCCAGTTCCGCGCGGACCCAGATCGCCGGCAGTTGGTTGCGATCGAGCTTGATAGCGGCCTCGCACCGGGCCTTGGCTTCCGGGTAATCGCCCCGCTCGAAGGCCAGCCGTGCCAACTCGGCCTGGAGCGGGGCATGCTCCTCGGCGGCGGCCGTCAGAACCTTCACCGCGTCGTCCCGCTCCCCTTGGGCACAGAGCGCTCGGGCCAGACCCAACACGGCGACCGGGTCCTTTTTATTGGCCAACGGGGTGTATGCCCCCTCGGCCGAGAGGTATTCCCCGCCCAAAAGCAGTTCCCGGGCCTTAGCCAGAGGATCGTCGTCCCCCCGAGCCATCGACCCGACGGACAGCACAGCCAGCAACAGCCCGAGGAGGGCGCGTTTCGTATTCATAGGCGGTCCGATTTCCAGCTTCATTTGCGGCAACGCTTCAGCCAAATGGTAGCCGGATTCGCAAGAATTCGGCCGTTACCCAGTTTCACGCGAAACGTTCCGAATTCTTGCGAATCCGGCTACAAATCGTTGCCCACTGCAGAACGCTGAACAGTTATCATTTACGTTACCCGACCGTCCCCACGCCATCAACCCCGCGTCCCCCCTTTGACAGTATTGGGGAAGGACCCTAACATGCAGTCTCCGGGCAAGCTGGAGTCTGGAACTTGCCTTGCGGAACACCGCGTCACTGGACATCGAAAGGAAGGCAACCATGCGTGAGATGAGAAACGACGAGCATCCCTCAAGACGTGATTTCCTTAAATCGGCCGGTGTGGCGTCGGCGGCCTGTTTGGCCGGTTTGGCGGGCGGTGCGACGGGGCGAACTGCCCGAGCGGCCGAGAACCCGGGCGAGAAACGCAAACGGCCGCTGAAGCTCGCCCTGGCCTCCTACACGCTGCGGAAGTTCGACCTCGACCAGACGCTGGCCATGACCGCACGCGTGGGCCTGGAGGCCATTTGCCTGAAATCGTTCCACCTGCCGCTGACCGCTACCGCCGAGGAAATCGCCGCGGCCTGTGCGAAGGTCAAGGAGTCGGGCATCCTCCTCTACGGCGGCGGCGTGATCGGAATGAAGAACCCGGAGGAGGTGGACCGGGCGTTCGAGTACGCCAAGGCCGCCGGCATGGTGAAGATCATCGCCGCTCCCACCGCCGAGATGCTGCCGCTGATCGACGAGAAGGTCCGCCAGTACGACATCGAGGTCTGCATCCACAACCACGGCCCCGGCGACAACAACTTCCCCACGCCCGAGGCGGCCTACGAGAAGATCAAGACGCTCGACCGGCGGATCGGCATCTGCCACGACGTCGGGCACACGACCCGCTACGGCGCCGACCCGGTCGCCTCCACCCGGAAGTATGCCGACCGGATGCTCGACATTCACATCAAGGACGTCACGGAAGCCACGGCCCGCGGCGTCGCCACCGCGTGCGGCCGGGGCGTGATCGATCTGCCGGCCCTGCTCCGCACGCTGATCGAGATCGACTACCCGGGCTACGTCTCTTTCGAGTACGAACAGAGCCCCGACGATCCCCTGCCGGGCCTGGCCGAATCGGTCGGCTACGTCCGCGGCGTGTTGGATGGGTTGGGGTGAGGCGGGGTTTTCAGTTGTCACTGGACTTTTGCAATCTTTCAAACGGCATTGGAAAAATAGGCAATTTCGTGTCTAATCTCTGCGATTTCGGATGGCGCACAACGACCAGGGAGGGTCGGACCATGCCGGCTATCGTGGAGTTTCCCAAGGTGGTGCA
>DATLAN010000424.1:0-6542 GCA_035527455.1 Thermoguttaceae bacterium | reverse complement strand
GTGCGCTTGGCATCGACGGGCCGTATCTGCCCCGGTTCGCGCAGCTTTGCCTGAAAATCATCGAACGGCAGTTGGCTGAACCGCAGGACCACTGGAGCAATTGGGGTCGCCCCTGGTCGTCGATCGTGGCCCACCTGTCAGCGCACGGCGACGACACGGCCCTGCGCGACCGCGCGGTCCGTCTCGCCAAACGCTACGCGAAACTGCCGGAGCCGCCGACTGACGGATCGCTTCAAGAGTGGCGCGACGACTCGCGCACGGACCGCCTGGCACATGCCCGGTTGGGTTTCGCCTGGCAGGCCTTGACTGATCTGGGCGTGCTGAAGGACGGCATCACGGTCGATGAGGCGAAGGCGATACTCGGACCGCCGACGGATCCGCAACCCCGCAACGAAGACGGCCAATACATCCATTGGCACTACCATTCGCCGATGCACACTAATCCGCGCCTCGTCGGCGACCTGCGCAACGGAAAGCTGTACAACATCCGGGTCGGCTCCAGAAAATAGGCAGTGAGCACGATGCCTTCTTGTGGCAGCAGCGGTGGAAGACTCACAAGAGCCAATACGAGAGACCGTCACCAGGCGGCGATACCTGTATCGGATTCGTCTCAAATTCTAGCGACAGTTGACGGAAACCTGCGATGAGGTCGGTAGTTCAGTCCCGCCGGGACAGTCCGTTGAACCGAGGAGCGGGAAACGGGAGAAGCCCCTATTGGGCGAAAAGGATGAGCAAAGGATTGAGGACGTGGCGCTGTTACAAACTTGTTGCGCCGGGCGGCCGGGCCCGGAATACAATGGACGCTGAACTGCTGTCGCGCGTTGAAACCGAGAGGTGAAACATGAAGATCCAGTGCCAACCCCGCAATCACGTGATCGAGACCTGTCTTGCCGTGATTCTTGTTGCCTCGGCCGCTTGGGGTGTCTGGAGCGCGTCGCCTCGGCTCGCGAGCGCGGAGGATGCGCCCAAGCAAGAAACGGTTGGTCAACAATCGGACCAACTGAAAGTGTTGATTGCCCAGTTCGAGGAAGCCAAGCAGGGCGACAAGTGGTCGTCGATGAACAAGCTGTTCGGCCTGGGTACCCCCGAAGCGTTCGCTTACCTCTGCCGCTTTGCGGAGGATCCGACACAATCGGTAGGCAACCGGATCGACGCAATGATACTTCTCGGGCCGCTCGTTGCGGAGGAGTCGGGCCGGATCCGGTCGACGTTTCTCCGCCTGTTGGACGACGGGCAACCCCGAGTCGCAGAGGAGGCGGCCGCGCACTTGTCGGGCTTGGCAACGGCCGACGCGATTGAGGCCCTTCAGAAGCGTTGGCCGATCGACCGTCCCCCGGCCTGGGCGACCATGGCGGGACTCCGTTTGATACGCCACATGGACTCCCCAGCCGTGAAAGAGGCATTCCAGGAACGGATCGAAGCCTCCAGCATGTCTTTTGACAAGCACGGCGTCGTCGACCTGAGTGAGTGGAGCGAAATCCCACCCGAGTATCGCGCCCGGCTGCTCGGTTTCATCAAGTCCCGGCCGCTGGACCGTCGCCGTCTGGTATGGTTGGCGGCAAGGTCCGCCGCCGCTACGGGCAGCTTTGATGCGCTGGATTTCCTTTGCGACCGACTGGTGGTGGATTGGCCGATTCCGTCGTTTGACTTTGGCTACGTTGAGCTTCAAATCATGCGGAGAATGCTCGATAAGCACCGAGCATTGGCGCCTTCCGACGAGGAGGCGGCGCGGGCTCGAAAAATCGCGGGAGACTCGCCAACCTGCCCGGTGTTGAAGAACCAAGGCCGCCTGTTCGTACTATTGGACCGAGGCCACCCGGCCGGGGATGGGTACTTCCGCATCACGGTGATCGACGCGAAATCGAATAAGGCGATCAAGACGGTCGGTTACGTTCCCAGTCCGGGTATCCCGGTGCCGTTGAAGCGTCTGGATGGCCCGCAGCAGGCCGCGGAGACGAGCGTAGCGCCAGATCCCGTCCAGGCTTGGCGGAAGAAGTACCCGGCGTTCTCTGCCGAAGGGACCAAGAACCTCAAAGCCAAGGATCCGGTGCTGGTAACCGGGATATCACCAGCGTCTTTCGGATTCACCCCGCTCTCACAGCAAATTGATATGGCGCTGCGTATGAACAAGCATCCGGGTTGGCATACGAGATGGACCCCGGAGGCGGAAACCGAGTTACTGTATCGCGGCAAGCAACTCCGCGTCATCGACAGCCTCACCGTTGACGATGTCCAGCGCGACGGCAATCAGATCCGCGTCTTGTGTCGGCGAACGATCTCGACGGATAAAGAACGCTTCGAGGCCCCGTATCTGCCGGTGGTCGTCGTTGTTCTGGGCAAGCTCCCGGCCGGCAAGTACCAGGTTCAATGGATTGTGCAGACGTATCACCCCGGCGACAAAGAACACCCAGACGGCTCGACCGGTGCCACAGCGGCGCCCGAGAAGCCAGAGACATTGCAGTACTCCTTCACCGTCGAACCGGCGCCGGAGGAAGCAGACCCAGCGGCTGAAGAAAAGACCTCGTGGACCGAGAAACCCAGAGCATCCGCGGAATTCAGCCCAGCATTCCCTCCGGTTTTCGCCGTCCAAAACGGCCACTCCACAAAGAAGATGTCCGCGACGGGATCCCAGTTGGACAGAATCTGCAAGGCCTTTCCCATCGGCGAACACATTTCGCCGGATCAGTTCTCCAGCCACCCCGACTTGCCGGCGCTCGTTCGGATTGCCGAAACCGACATCGACTCGCTGCTCGCCGAGGGAAGGTTTGCTGAGCGGTTGATTGTCATCAACCCCCAAAGTTTCGAACGGTTCAAGAAAACGACTCGGGTGTCTCTTCGCTTGCCGGAAGACGGTTCGAAAGCCAACGACGTGCCGACTCGTGCGGACTACGAAGAGTACCTGGCCTCTTGGAGGGAGCAAGACGCTTGCCGTTGTCGGTTGGACCGCCGACGAGACATCATCTGGATGATCGTCAAGAAGGTCGCCTCGACTCGGCGCCAAGTGCTGGTCGACTTGCTGAATCACGAGGACGTTTCCGTAAGATGGTCGACAACACAGTTTCTCCTGCCCAATCCGTCTTTGAAGGATGAAAAGGTGGTTGCGGCTCTGCAGGCTCTTGCGCGGGACAAACCCCGAGACGTTCGCCCCGGCGGAGAGATGTCGTGGGAACAACTTTGGCGGCAGGAGACTCCGGTCCTGGCGGCCCGCGTTTTGTCAAACTGGCAAGTGAAGGAGGAGTAAAGCGATGAACGTAAACAAGGCGAGTTGGCGGGGAAGTTGGCGGCAAGCGCGTTGCTTTGCGGAGACGTTTGCCGCGATCCTTGCCCGGGCGGCCGGTTACCGATTCCGAAGCCGGTGCGGGCGGAACCACCTGGTGTTCGCAGCAGCAATTACTGCGGCTCTGGCGGTTCCGTTGCCGGTATGTGAGGCGGACGAACTGGTCAACCAAGCAGATTCCTCAAGCGATCAGGCCCACGGGGAAGGCTGTGATACGGATATCGCTAAGGTCGAGTGGTCTGAAACCGTTGGCGGTTTGCAGTGTCGGTTGTACGTCGCGCCGCACGATCCGGCCAAGACAAGGCCGGTCGACGCACTGACCTTCGAGGTCCGAAACGCCACGGACAAGCCGATCACCGTCCCCGTGTATGGTCCCGGCGATGCAAGGCTCATGCTTGCCGTGACGGTCGAGAGCTATCCGGAACTCGAGAGTCCCCACTTTATCTCCGACACCCTGATCAGCCCGCTAGTTCTTCAGCCGGGACAGGCCTTCGCATTCAAAGTCTCGGGGCAATATCAGGTTGCATGGTGGGGCCACCGCGACGGCGAGGTAGTCCTGTTCGATCCTGCCGGGAAGACCTACCAACTCCGCGTGACGATGGACCCCGGAGTCAACGAGATCGGAATCCCGGATACAAAGGTCAGCCCGGTTCGGTGGAGGATGATCCAGTGCTGGAACGGCCGGCTGATTTCCAACACCGTCGTCGTGCCGCTGCCGGCCCGGAAGAAGCCTGCCGTCCACTGGGCGCCGGTCCAAAGCCAGACCAAGCCCGCCGATCAATCCGCGGCGCAGCCGGGCGCCGCGGGCGCGTTGCAATCCGAGGCAGCCGAGCGGCCGTCGGGCCTGGTTTGGGCCTGGGGTGGCATGGCGACGTCGAAGGGACCGACCGTCACGGGGTTGATCCGTGAGGTCCAAGACGTGGTTGCGGTTGCCGCAGGATCGACCACCCTTTATGCCCTGACCAAGTCAGGAGACGTGTGGGCCTGGGGCCACGGCCCTTGGCGCCTCGGTGCCGGGACGGAGGAGGACCAGCCGACGCCGGTCCGGGTCAAGGGGCCGTCGGAAATCACAGCCATCTCCGCAAGTTTCGGGCATTGCCTTGCGCTGAAAAGGGATGGAACAGTCTGGGCATGGGGCCACAACGCGCGTGGCCAATTGGGGGACGGGACCAGGGAAAACAGAAACGTCCCCGTGCAAGTGAAAGACATCAAGGACGTCGTGGCCATCTCGGCAGGCAGAGACCACTCGTGCGTGCTCCGCGGCGACGGCACGGTTTGGGCCTGGGGCGACAATCACTACGGGCAGTGTACCGAAAGTAAAGACGTGTTGCACTGCCTGACGCCCGTTCAGATGGCGGGGCTCTCCGACGTGGTTGCCATCAGCAACGGGTACACACACAACCTGGCGTTGCGGAAAGACGGTACCGTGTGGCAGTGGGGCCATCCTGTCCGCAAGCCCTTTCGCGTTGCGCAACTCGATCGCGTCAAGGCCATCGCCGCAGGTGCATGGTTCGCCTTGGCACTGAAGGAAGACGGCACGCTCTGGGCGTGGGGGAAGGCCGGGAAAGCTTGGCAAAACGTATACGTCACCAAGGTCGTCCCGCCCGACCCTCAGGAGCGAGGCTTCCAACTCTTCGCCCCGAGCGGGAACTTCGCGAACCGCTTCCAGCAGGGCGTGCCCCGCCAGGTAATGGACTGGCGCGACGTGACGCTCATTGCGGCGGAATCCCACGCCGTGGTGGCCAGAAAGGACGGCTCCGTCTGGCAATGGGGCAAAGACTACCCGCTCCGCCGAATTCGGGAGATTCGGTCTCCCTTGGCTCTCAGCACCAGTTGGAACATGTCCCTTGCCGCGATAGGAAGAGACCAGGTATCACGAATCGAGGCGGGACCACGCGATCCATTTGCCCAGGCAACGGTAAAAGATGTTCCCGCCCTGATCAAGGCCCTGAAAGACATCGACGCCAACACGCGTGTGTCAGCCACCAGAGCATTGAATCTGTTAGACCCTGAGGCCACCAAAGAGGCCGCCGATGCGCTCGTATACGCCTTGTGTCAAGACGACGACCCGAGCGTGTTGGGCAATGTGCGGAACGCACTTCCAGGCATTGGGGCCCCGGCGGTTCCCGCTCTCATTCAGGCACTGACCAAGCCTTCGATAATGGTGCAACCCAGGGTCGCTTACGTCCTGGGCAGGATGGGGCCAAAGGCCCGCGACGCGGTCCCCGCGCTGCGCCAGGCATCGCGAGACCGGAACGAGAGTGTCCGCAAGGCGGCCGAGTGGGCACTGGAGCAAATCCTGCCACCGGCCAAGTCGACACCGCAAGCCCCCAAGGGCAAGAACGATACCCCCGATGAGGCCGCAACCGGCAACACGCCTCCCGGAGAGCAGGTGCGGCCCGGCGGCCAACTTTCAACGAGAATCATCCTGCCGGATACGGTCTAATCGTAGAACAAAGGAGGTGTGTCGTGTTGCGAAACTACCTCACCATTGCATTGTGCTGTCCGCTGGTCGTGGCCGGTGATTGCTCAGATTCCCGGAGGCCGGCCGTTGTGGCTGCCGAGACGCCCGGCGCACAGCGACAAGAGCTTCCGCAGGCTACGCTCGATCAAATCGCGCAATACGAGCGAGAGCAGAGCCCATACGGGAAGCCCCGATCGAAAGAGGAAATCCCGTTACGGAGGCGGGTCTTCCAGCTCGAAGAGGAGTTGATGCGACTTGGTCAGACCGTTTGGCCCAAGTCGCACGTACTCCTGTCGCCGACTGAGGAAGGCGACTTCTACTCCAAGCAGAAGGAGGATGCGGACCGTTTGGCTGCGGCGCTGGAGTTGACGTACGTCGGGCCGCACAAGTTCATCTGCGGTGAGGCGTCAGACCTTCACGTCAAATTGACGAATCGGACGCAGAAGACGTTGAAGGTCCTATCCGGTGGAGCTGCCCCCTATGCCGAAATCGTTCATCCAAACGGACTCATGCCGGGACCGGGAATCCCGCCGGCACAGTTGGTCGCTGGGCCCGCTCCTCTGCCTCCCGGTCCTGACGACTACGCGACTTTGCGTCCGGGCGAGACCATTTCACGAACGCTTCCGCCACCATCCCAATGGGTCTACCTTTTCCCAGGACGCTATCACCTTTGGGTATCTTGGGGTATCGGCGACGAAGTCGGAAAGCAACTTGGCCTCGGCGGGCCCTCCGCAAGCCACGTGACAACGCCGGTCGTCGCCGTTGACTTCGCTCTGAGCAATAAGGCTCGCGATCTGGAGT
>DATLAN010000423.1:0-15911 GCA_035527455.1 Thermoguttaceae bacterium | reverse complement strand
TCGAAACAGTAGGCGTCGCTGAGATACTTTCGCTTCGGCTTGCCGTCGGGACCGGGCTCCAGGTCGAAGCCGCTGAAAAGATAGAACTTGCCGCCCTGTGCCGCCGCCACCGCCTGGGCTCGTGACGGGCCGGGCCACGAGGGCAGCTCTTCCCACTCCAGCGATCGCCAGTCGAACGCCTCGCCGGCCTTCTTCGGAAGCTTCAGGCTCCAGAACGTGTCGGTGACCTCTACTTCCTTGTTGCCCGTTTGACCGCCGGCGACATAAATCGTGCCGCCGAGCAACGCGCCGGCCGCATTGGCTCGTGGTCCGGGCAGATCCGGCAATTCGACCGTCTTGACTCCACCGTCCTCCCACCGCAGCAGCAACACCGACCGATAGGCCCGCTGCGAGTCGGAACCGCTGATACAGATCAGGCCGAAATCGGTGGTGATCGAGACACCGTACGCCAGGGGACGCGGCAGCTTCGCGTCGGTGTGCCAGGTGTATTTATCTTCGTCACGTTGAAGGACCGAGATCCGGTCGTGCCAGACCTTCTCACCCGTTCCCCAAGTCTCCTCCGGAAAGTTGGCCCCGCCGGCGATGATCAGCGCGTCGGCGGAGATGCCCGCAAACGCGCCGCCGTACCCCAGCGGATCGGGAATGCGTGCGTCGATCGGCTCCAGCAACACCGCGGCAAGACCGCTGCTCCCTTGAAGCACGGTCGCGGCCAGCGTGAGCAGTAAGCCCATCGATAGACGTTTCATGTTCGGTCTTCTGGAGTTTTTTAGTGACTTCCGTATAGTAGCCATCTCGCTCCGCGAGATGTGGCCATCGAAGATCCAGAGCTTTTCGGGCTACATCTCGCGGAGCGAGATGGCTACTGTACGCACCGAATTCGGGAAGTAATTCATACGGGTCCTAAGCCGCCGAGCGTACAGACTACATGGTTTCCGGGAGAAAGGGAAGTTTGCCGAAACTTGCCTTGACCGTCGGGGTGCCGCCGGAGTACGATCAGCGGCTTGTTCTCTCGGGGGTTTCGAGCGGTGGAGACGTCTTGCCCTTCACCGCGGATTGCGAGCGTAACGTCGATGGGCTCCTCCGCCTGGAAACAACTGGCCCTGCTCTTGACGTTGGCCTTGGCCGTGCGTTTGGCCGCCGGCGCGTACTGGCAGTCGCGAATCGACGGGCGGTTCGGATTCGGCGACAGCGAGAGCTACTGGACGCTCGGCCGTGCGATCGCCCGGGGGGAACCGTACGAGTTCGGCGAGCCGAACGCCCGAGTGTTTCGCACGCCCGGCTATCCGCTGCTCTTGGCGATGATTTTCGCCATCTTCGGCGACGACCCTTCGGTGATGTGGGCTCGGGCGCAAAGTGCCGTGTTGGGGATGCTGGCCGTAGCGGCCGTGTGGTGGTTGGCCCGGGAGTTGTTCGACGGGCGGACCGGCCTGATCGCCGCAGCGATCGCGGCATTCTATCCCGGGGCGGTGGCCATGAGCGCATTGGTGCTCAGCGAGGCCCCGTTTTGCGTGTTGATGTTGGTGCAACTGGCCCTTGGGACGGCCGCATGGAAGGCCGAGAAGCGAGGCCGGGCCGTGGGCCTGGCGGTGGTCGCGGGAATCGTCGCCGGGGCGGCGACGTTGGTCCGTCCGAGCTGGTTGTGGTTTACCCCTTTGGCGGCAGCGGTGGCGGTGTTGGCGAGACGATCCGGTGAGCCGCAGGGTTCAAGCGAGCCTCAGGGTTTATCCCTGCGCCCCCCCACGCGCGGGGACAAGCCCCGCGGCTCGCGCGGCTCGCTCGGCTCGCTCGGCTCGCTCGGTTGCGGCGGTGGGGGCCGGTGGCGTCGGGCCGAGATGGGCGCTGCCATGCTGGTCGGCCTGATCGTGGCCATGACGCCTTGGTGGATCCGCAACGCCCAAGTCACCGGCCGGTTCGTTCCCACTACGCTACAAGTGGGGGCCAGCCTCTACGACGGGCTCAATCCCCAGGCCACCGGGGCCAGCGACATGGCGTTCGTGCCGCAGTTCGTCGAGGAATTCCGAAGACAACCGGCCGAGACCGACGACCCGTTCGAGTACCGGCTCGACCGCCGTTTCCGCCGCGAAGCGTGGGCCTGGGCAGGCGCCAACCCCGCACGAGCGACCCAACTGGGTGGAGTGAAACTAGTCCGTATGTGGAATATCTGGCCCAACGAGCCGGCTTTCTCGAGCTGGCCGGTCCGGCTGGCCGTCTTTTTCACCTATGTTCCGATCCTCGTTTTTGGGATAATCGGGGCCGCCAGAACGATCCGCTCCGGCTGGCCGTATTTATTGTGTTGGCTCCCGGCGGTCTACTTCACCGCGCTGCACGTGGTATTCGTAAGTTCGATCCGCTATCGCCAACCCGCCATGCTGGGCCTGATCGTGCTGGCGGCGGGCGTCATCGGGACAAGGAAGAAAACCGCCAAGCGGCAGTGACCACGGAGGGTGGATTCTCATTTTCGGCCGCGCTGTCAACTTCTGTTGGTTCTGTTTCAAGTGGGGCCTGGTGCTCGGGGCGATTGCCCTGGCGGTGGGCGTGCCCTATTTCTACCTCCAGATAGATGAAAAGATACGCTGCCGCGTGCTTCAGCGGATCGCCCGGCACTATCCCGGCCTGAAGGTGACGGTCCGCGCCGCCGAGTTGGTCGAGGGCGAGGGGATCAAGGTCCGGGACCTTTCGATTGTCGATCCGCAAGGGGAAGGCCCTTCCGCCGAGTTGCTGCATATCGGCGAAATGGTGCTGAAGTGCGAGACCGACCTGCGAGGTCTGATCACGGAGGAGCCGCCGATTACGCACATCACGCTTCGCCGACCCAAGCTCCGCGCGGCCCGCCGGGCGGACGGAACCTGGAGCTTCGCCAGGCTGCTTCCGCTGCCGAAGTGTGGCGATTGTCCGCCGCCGGTGGTGATCGAAGACGGCATCGTGGAGATCGTCGATTCGTCGAAGGGGACCTCCGGCACGCTGGCCCTGCGAGACATCGATCTGAAGTGGACTCTCCCGGACCCCTCCGACGCTCCCGGCCAAAGCCCGCACCTTCGCAAACTGGAAGGGACGTTCCGCACCGATCACTTGGACCGGGTGAAGGTGACCGGCTGGGTCGATTCCCAGCGGCAGGCGTGGTCGGTCGAAGGTACCGTCGAAGGGCTGGAGATTTCGCCCGAGCTGCGCGAGGTGGTACCCGAACCGCTGGCCGAAAAGCTGGCCGTGTTGGGCGAACTGCGAGGGCGTGCGACCGTGGGCTTTCGGCTTGGCAGCAATGGTGCGTCCCAGTCGCCTTACCAATTCGAGTTGGCCGGACAACTCCAGAGCGGGCGGATCGTCGATCCCCGTCTGCCCGATCCGCTGACCGAGGTGCAGGCGACGGTGCGGCTGAATAACGAGGGGCTCCACGTCGACGAGTTGACGGCCCGATGCGGCCCGGCCACGATCCGACTGTCCGTGCACCGGGCCGGGTTCGAGCCGGACAGTCCGTTTTCGCTCGTGGCCAACGTCCGGCAACTGGAGCTGGACCGCCGCCTGCTGGATTTCCTGCCCGGCGACTGGCGAGCGCGGCTGCAACCGCAGTGGGACAAGTACGACCCGGCCGGACCGGTCGATCTCGACGTGAACCTGGCCTTCGACGGGCAGACCTGGCGCCCGGAAGTCGCGATGCGGTGCCTGGACGTCTCGTTCTGCTACCACAAGTTCCGCTACCGGCTCGAGCACGCCACGGGCATGCTGCGCTGGCAAGACGACGTGTTGTGGACGGAGGACCTCACGGCCCGAAGCGGCGACCGGCCCATACGCATCAGAACCGTCTTTCGCCAGGCGTCGTCCGCCCCGTTCGGCCGTTTCGAGGCTTGGGGCGAGGAGGTGCCGTTCGACGCGAAACTGCTGGCGGCCATTGCCGAACCATCCCGCGAGGTCGTCCGCTCTTTGAATCTCGGCGGTACGTTCGATTTCTATTGGCTGGTCCAACGCGACGCCCCCGACCAGCCGATGCGCAAGGAGATGGTCGTTCAACTCGGCGAGAAGAACCGCTGTACCATCTGCTACGAGCTGTTCCCCTACCCGGTCGACAACGTTTGCGGCAAGGCCGTGATGCGCGACGATGACTGGACGTTCCAGGATCTGAAGGGGATCAACGACTCGGCGCGGATCACCTGCGAGGGACGCCTCGACTCGCCGGCGCGCGGCGGGGAGATGCTGCTGCGCTTCACCGCGGCCGACGTCCGCCTGGATGAAGAACTCCGCAACGCATTTCTTCGCGAGAGCATCCGCCGGGCGTGGGACACCTTGAAACCGCAGGGAAAGATCGACCTGGACGAAGTCGCGGTCCATCGTCCGCCCGGGCAGAAGCAGGCCGTGGTGAGCGTTCGGGCAAGACCCAAAGACGACACCGTCTCGATCGAGCCGGTCCGCTTTCCCTTCCGCCTCGAGAAGGTGCAGTGCGGGCTGACTTACGGGAACGGACACGTGGCGATCGAGCGCTTGAAGGCGGAACACGGCACGGTCAAGATCGCGGCCGGCCGAGGCGACTGCGAGTTTCTCGCCGATGGAAACTGGTCGCTGGCGCTCGAGGGGCTCTCGGTCGATCGGCTTCAGCTCGAGGATCGCGACTTCATCCAAGCGGTACCGGACAGGTTGAAGCAGGCGATCGCCGCGCTGAAACCGACCGGAGGCGTCCACCTCCGCGGCGCGTTCGCACTTCAAGGCGGCAGCGGCGAAACCGATCCGGTCCACTCGAGTTGGGACCTGGAAATCGTCATGCACCAGGGCACGCTCGATTGCGGCGTGACGCTCGAGGACGTCTACGGGAGCGTGACGCTGGTGGGTGCCTACGACGGCGAGCGTTTCTACTCGCACGGCGAACTGGACATCGACTCGGCCTCCTGGCTCGATTTTCAGTTCACCCGGCTGATGGGCCCGCTGTGGATCGACGACCGGCAGGTGCTGCTGGGCTCCTGGGTGGGTCGCCGCGAGAACGAACTCGCCCGGCAGAATCCCGCCCGACAGCCGGTCAAGCCCCGGCCGCTTTCGGCGAGGCTCTTCGGCGGGAACGTCTGGAGCGACGCCTGGGTGTCGCTGGATTCGGGGCCGCGTTACGGGTTTCACGCCACGCTCTCCGAGGCCGATCTGGCCCGCTTCGCCCAGGAAGTCATGGCCGGACGGCAAAACCTCAAAGGAAAGATCACGGCCACGATCGATCTGGGCGGCACCGGGCGGAACCTCAACGGCATGGGCGGGCGGGGACAGATCTGGCTGGGCGACGCGGATATCTGGGAACTGCCGCTGATGATCGAATTGCTCAGCATCCTCAGCCTCCGCGAGCCCGACCGCACCGCCTTCAGCAACAGCGACATCGTCTTCGACATCCGGGGCAACCACATTTACTTCGAAAAGATCAATTTTAACGGCGACGCGATCAGCCTGTTGGGCCAGGGCGAGATGGACTTCGATTCCAACGTCGCCCTGCGTTTCCAGCCGATCCTGGGACGCAACGAGTGGGAATTGCCGGGATTCTCCGAGATTTTCCGGGGAGCCGGCCGACAAATCATGCAGATTCGCGTAGACGGGACCCTGCAGGAGCCGAAAACCAAGAAGGAGTTCTTTCCCGCCGTCAACCAGGCGCAGCTACAATTGCAGAGGGATCTGAAAAACGGCACCGCCCCGGACACCCTCCTGCCGCCCTTGCGGTCGTTGATTCCGCACGTGGGCTCGCGAGAGGAAAGGGGGCGGTGAGAACCGCGTTCCGAAGCAACCTATCCTTGGGGAGGTGACCCTCATGAGCATAGGTCCACTGGCAGGAATCATCGGCAGCGCCGCCGGCTCGCCGCTGGCCCAGACGCAGGGCTCGGAACCCGAACGGGCCCAGCAGGACGCCGCCGTCCAGCAACGCCGCACCGACAGCGACAAGAAGGCCGAAGCGGCCGCCGGGATCGGCGAGGCCAACGGCGAAGACCACGAAGCAGAAGATCGCGACGCCGACGGCCGACGCCTCTGGGAACCGTCCTCGGAAGGAAATGCCGAGACCCCCAAGGGCGCCGCTGGCCCGTCACGCCAAAGCAAAGACGCCACCGGCGAAAGCGGCAACCTCCTTGACCTCAGCGGCTAAAAAACCGCGCCCGTTGGTCGCGCCCTTCGGTCGGAAACGAGTGACGGTCGCGACTGTTCGGTCGCGACTGTTCGGTCGCGACTGTTCGACTGTCCAGGCGCGACCACCGGTCGCGGCTTTGTAGCTTGTCAACTCGGCTATCGTCCCCTAGAATAGCGAGTCCACCGACGCCCATCACCCGACGGAAGTAGAGCCATGCGATTCACCAAAATGCACGGGGCGGGCAACGACTACGTCTACGTCGATTGCTTCGCCCAGCCGACGCCCGACGATCCGGCCGAGTTGGCCCGGCGGATCTCCGACCGGCATTTTGGCGTGGGCAGCGACGGGCTGGTCCTGATTCGGCCCTCCGACGTGGCCGACGCGCGGATGCAGATGTTCAACCCCGACGGCTCCGAGGCCGAAATGTGCGGCAACGCGCTGCGCTGCGTGGGCAAGTACCTCCACGACCACGGCCTGTGCCCTCGCGAGAGGCTGAAGATCGAAACCGGCGCCGGTGTGCTGGATCTCGAATTGCAGGTGACCGACGGCCGCGTCCGCCGCGTGCGGGTGGATATGGGCCAGCCGATCCTCGAGCCCGCGAGGATCCCCACCACCCTGCCGGGCAACCCGCTGGTCGAAGGCAGCCCCGTGGTCGACGTCGACCTGAACGTCGCCGGAGAGCCGTTGCGGGTGGCCTGCGTCTCGATGGGCAACCCCCATTGCGTCACGTTCGTCGAGAAGCTCAGCGATCGCTGGGTCCTGGAAATCGGCCCGAAGGTGGAAGTCCATCCGCACTTTCCCAACCGCGTCAACGCCGAGTTCGTCGAGGTGATTTCTCCGGCGGAGGTTCGCGTGCGGGTGTGGGAGCGCGGCGCGGGCGAAACGCTGGCCTGCGGGACCGGGGCGTGTGCCGTCTGCGTGGCCGGCGTACTGGCCGGACGCACCGGCCGCAAGATTCTCGCTCACCTGCCCGGCGGCGACCTGGAACTCCACTGGGCCGAGAACAACCACGTCCACATGACCGGCCCGGCCGTGGAAGTGTTCAGCGGAGAGTGGGGAGAAGAGACATAGGATTTAGGATTTCAGATTTCAGATTTCAGATTTGCCGCTTGCGGCTTCGCAACTTGCGGCTTCGCACGAACCACCCCCGGCACGGACGCCCATGAAACTCAACCACCCCTTCATCAACAAGCTCGGCGGTCTGCTCGGCTCCCTGGCCATCCGCTCCTGGATGAGCACGCTCGACTACAAAGCGGCCTACTACGACCACACCGTCGACCCGATCTCCCCGCAGTGCCGGGGGCAAAAGATTCACATCTTCTGGCACGAATACATCCTCTTCCCGATCTACCTGCGTGGGCACTGCAACCTGTCGATGCTGCTGAGCCGGCACCAGGACGCCGAGATCCTTTCCCACGCGGCGTATCATCTGGGGTTCGATTTCGTCCGCGGCTCGACCAATCGCGGCGGGTCGGCGGCGATCCGCGAGCTGTTGCGCAAGAGCCGCAACATGCACCTGACAATCACGCCCGACGGACCCCGCGGACCGCGGCGCCGTTTGGCCCCGGGTCCGATCTACCTGGCCTCGAAGCTGGGCCTGCCCTTGGTGGCGACGGGCTACGGCTACGATCGCCCCTGGCGGCTGAGGAGTTGGGACCGATTCGCCATCCCCCGCCCCTTCAGCCGTGCCCGAGCGGTCCCCAGTCCCGAGATCTTCATCCCCCCGGACCTCGACCGGGCGGGCCTGGAGCATTTTCGCGTCAAGATCGAGCGGTTGATGAACCGGCTGACCCTCGAGGCCGAGTCCTGGGCCCAGTCCCGCACCCGCAAGCTCAACCAATTCCGCCTCGGCCGCCGCTTCTCGGCCCCGCTTTCCCACACCATCCACACGCCCACAAAGCTCGCCGGGCCGCATTGGGGGAAGAACCACCGAAAAGCAGAGTCGCAGCACGGTTCCAGCCTTCGAGTTCTCTCTGACGCGACCGGTGACAACGCCGAAGGCGTTTAACAACAAAGCCCGGGGTCGCGGAGCGCACCCCGGGTCGAGAGGCGATGAAATCCCCCCGAAACCCCGAAGGGGTTTTACAGATCGGCCGCAGCGTCCGAGCTTTCAGGTTTGCTGTGAAACCCCTTCGGGGTTTGTGTTGGTTTCGGGTCCCCGTAACCCGGGGTGCGCTCCGCGACCCCGGGCTTTGTTGTGTAACCGCTTCGCGGTATCCCGCGGGATGCCAAATCACCCGGCAGAATGCCAAATTACGCTGAGAAGATCCCATGTCCCAACGCGATCTATTCTCCGAAGAACCCGCACCGGCCGAGCAGCGCGTGCTGTCGGTCTGGGAATTGACTGCCCAAATCAAGGACCTGTTGGAGACCTCCTTTCCGGCGGTCTGGGTGGTCGGGGAGATCTCGAATCTTGCCCGGCCCGGGTCGGGGCACTGTTATCTGACGCTCAAGGACGATCGGGCACAGCTTCGGGCGGCCATCTGGCGGAACGTGGCCAGCCGGCTGCGGTTCGACTTGCAGGACGGGATGGAGGTCGTCTGCCGGGGACACGTCGACGTGTACGCCCCGCGGGGAAGCTACCAGTTGATCGTCGAACAGATCGAGCCTAAGGGGATCGGGGCCCTGGAACTGGCCTTCCGGCAGCTTCGCGAAAAGCTGGCCCAGGAGGGGCTGTTCGATCCGGGCCGAAAACGACCGCTGCCGGCGTTCGTCGAGCAGATCGCCGTGGTGACCAGTCCCACCGGGGCGGCGATCCGCGATTTTCTCCAGGTGCTCGGCCGGCGGTGGCGAGGGGCCGACGTGCTCGTCGTGCCCAGCCGCGTCCAGGGCGAAGGGGCCGCCGAAGAGATCGCCGCGGCGATCGAACTGGTCAATCGCCTGAGCCGGCCCATCGACTGCCTGGTCGTCACACGCGGCGGCGGCAGCCTGGAGGACCTTTGGGCGTTCAACGAAGAGGTGGTCGTCCGGGCGATCTACGCCTCGCGGATTCCGGTCATCTCGGCGGTGGGACATGAGATCGACGTGACGCTCTCGGACCTGGTGGCCGACGTTCGGGCGTTGACCCCCAGCGAAGCGGCCGAACTGGTCGCCCCCGACCGCGACGAGTTGGTGGCCGGATTGCGGCAGATCCAGCGGCGGCTGTTTGCGGCCTTGCGGTCGCGTGCCTCGGCGGCCCGATCGCGGCTGGACGCCCTGCGGCGGCATCACGTCTTCCGCCGCCCGTTTCAGCTCGTTCACGACCGGGCACGGCGGCTGGACGAGTTGGAGGGCCGCTCCGCCCGGGCGATCCGCCACCGGCTGCAACTCGCCCGGCGTCGGATCGACACGGCGGCGGCCCGGCTCGAATCGCTCAGCCCGTTGGCCGTGCTGGGACGCGGCTACAGCCTGACGCAGCGGACCCGGGACGGCCGGGTGATCCGCGACGCGGCCGAGTTGACCCCCGGCGAGCAGCTCACCACGCGGCTGGCCCGGGGGCAGGCCGTCAGCCGCGTGGAGCGAACGGAGAGTTGACGGCGAAAGGCATTATGCCGAGGGGGTACCGCATGCCTCGCTATGCTTTCTTTCTGGCAGTGCCGCACTCGCTAATCGAGAAAAATACCCGTGGGGCGATGAGCCCGCGGAGGAGTCGCGGTTGAACTTCTCGGAGACCGGGATCCGTCACCCGACACCGGTGGGCATCTTCCCGTTGGGCGAGACTCCGGAACGAATCCAGGACATGGCCGGAAACGTCCGGGAATGGTGTCAAGACTGGTTCGCAGATTATCCTGCCGGGAAAGTGTCAAACCCGCCGGGTACTTCCGAGGCCACCCGCCGGGTGTTCCGGGGCGGCGGTTGGAACCGCGTCGCCTGGTTCTGCCGCGCGGCGGTCCGTGTCGGGATCGAGCCCGAGTACCAGTACGTTGACCTGGGCTTTCGTGTGGCCGCAGTTCCGCCCGGCAAGTCGAGCAAGCCGAGCAAGTGAGCGGAGGTCGGACAAGGTTCGTGCCGCGGGCTGCGGAGCAGCCCCGAGCGGAGCGAGAGGCCGAACCTTGTCCGTACCGGAGCGGCGGGTGGCACTGGCGTCTCGCCAGTGTTCTTCTGTCGTCGCTTGTACTCTGCCCCGCCCAATCCGTGTTGTGCGAGCGAGGCCGTACTGTGATGCCCCCGAAAAGGTAGCCCCACCCCATGTCGCGTTGGCTTTGGTTGAGCGGCCGAAGGAGCACTGGCAAGATGCCAGTGGCACGCGTAAGCACTGGCAAGATGCCAGTGGCACGCGTAAGCACTGGCAAGATGCCAGTGGCACGCGTAAGCACTGGCAAGATGCCAGTGGCACCCGTGCGACTTGATTGTCAGGAAGCGACCCGGTATTCTAAGGTCTGCGAAGAGGGAACTCCAACCGATGTCCCGTTCCCAACCACACCGGAAGAAGATCAAGCATTATCACGAGCCGGGTGACTTCCACGAGTTCACCTTCTCGTGTTATGGCCGGATGAGTCTCTTGACGAATGACCCCTGGCGGAGGTATCTGGCACGTAGCATCGATGACGCGGCCGCCATGGAAGGGTTCGTGCTGAACGCCTTCGTATTCATGCCCGAGCACGTGCATCTGTTGGTCTATCCGACGCGACCGGAGACGGACGCGAGCGGCATCTCACGGTTTCTTGCCGCGGTAAAGCGGCCCGTCTCAGCACGGGTCAAGGCGGACCTTCTCTGCTCAGGCAGCCGACTGCTCGCACGGCTCACCGTCGGCGAGCGGCCGGGGAAGACGGCCTTTCGATTCTGGCAGGAGGGTCCGGGCTACGACCGCAACCTGCAAACCGAACGATCGGTGACGGCGGCCATCGACTACCTGCATCTCAATCCGGTGCGGCGCCGGCTGGTGAAGCACGCGACCGATTGGCGGTGGTCCAGTGCAAGATGGTATGCTTCGGACGGTCAAGTCGTTGATCCGGAATTGCCGACGGTGCACAGCCCGCCCGCCGAGTTGTTCGCTCCCGGTAGTTGAGCCGACCATGCCATGTGTGGAGACGAGTCTCGGTCCGGCTCGACTTGGTCGTGCCGAATACAAGCACCGGCCGAAGGAGCACTGGCAAGATGCCAGTGGCACCCGGGCGCGGAGGGCGCGCAGCGACCCGGCCCCGGTCTCACCGGAGATCAACGGGTCAGCCGCATCGGCGGAATCCGACTCGACCGCGCTATGCGATCGGCACTACTTCGATCCCGGCCAACTGGCAGTAGGCCTTGAACAGCCGATCCAGCTTGCCGAGGATGAACGGTTGATGGAAGCCTTTGCAGTCGCGCGGGTCGGCAACGGAATCCATCTCCAATTCGACCGAAGTGCGACATCCGCCCGACGGGGGCGTATCGATGTTGGCTACCACCTTTCCGGTTCCCAGGATGATCTTGCCGGGATCCTGGAAAGACATGATCGTCGCCGGCTCGCCCAGCGGCCAGAGCACCTGGGGCGAAACGCCGAGCGTCGACTCGCTGTGGTTGCGGAGGATCACCGGCTCGGCGGGCTGGTCGAAGCCGCGGAGCTTGCTGGGGGAGGAGCAGTGCGCGCCCATGAACGTCCCGTTCACCGTGTTGGGCACGGGGTCTTGCATGAACCCGGGCCGCCCGGTCAACAAGGCGCACAGCCGTAGCGAGATCGCCGCCTTCCAGTCGCATTCGCAGCAACCCACGCTGCCTTCGTCGTTGAGCTTCAGCCAGGCCATGCACGGCGGGCAAGGAATCTTCCGTGAGCCGATCAGGCCCAGGCAGTTCAGCGAGATCCCGTGGCACTTCTCGTCCGCCATGATCTTCTTGCCCACGAAGTAAGCCTTCGCCGCGTTGAGCACGTCTTGCGGCTTCGGCTCGACGATCTTCTGGGCGGTCTCGGCGAACTCGTCGGCCAACTGCTGCACCTCGGGCGTAATCTCCTGTTGGGCCAGTTCGTCGGTCCAGCGGTTCAGCGGGATGCGGTGAAGCGTGGTGCCGATCACGTTGAGTTGCTCATCGGAGGTCTGGTTGCCGTTGATGATGCACAGCCTGGTGGTCTTCATGTCCCAGATCGTGCGCAGCATCCGCACGCCCGTGGCCAGCCAGTCGAAATCCTGGGTGGAGGCCACGAAACACTTCGTGGCGGTGCGGGTTTTCTGGAGGTGGCCGGTGAAGGCGACGCCCATGGGAGCAAAGACGACGGTCGGCAATTCGCCCCGACCGTCGAGGAACTTCTCCGCATGCGGCCAGTAGTTGGGGTGCAGACCCATGACGGTCAGGATCACGCCGTCGGGCGGCGACTGCTGGCAGCGGGCCAGCAATCGGTCTACGCCGGCCATGTCTTCGACCGGCTCATCCTCCACCTGGAGGACGACGTCGAGCTTCTTGGCGGCCTCGACCATGGTTTTCTTGTAGTCCGCCTGGCGAGCGGCGATGTCGTACGACGCCCCCGGCCAACCCATCCAGTAGCGCTCGACCTTCGGGTGCAGAAAGGCGGCCAGCACGCAGGGCTTGGCGCCGGGCGGCGGTGGATCGGCTTCGCCCGCCGAGACCATGCCCGTCAAACTCGGGACGGCTAGCGCCGCCAGTCCCACGCTTGCCATGAAATCCCGCCGATCGATGGACCCGCAGCAACCGCAGCGGGAGTGTTCGTGATGATGGTCCGCTGACATGACTCGTTCTCCTTATGCTACCACGCCCTGGGAAATCGGCCGATACGGCACGGCCCACTCGCCGTGATGTTAGCCGGGCGGAACCGGCAAGTCAATCACCGGTGGCCCTTGACCGCTCGTTTTCACGGGGGGTATAATGCTGGGTTGCCATGTCCCGGACCCCACCCCCCAAGAGTCTTCCATCTTGCCGTGCCCCAACGACGCGACGACCTGAGGAACATCGTCATCATTGCCCACGTCGATCATGGAAAGACGACGCTGGTCGACTGCATGTTGCGCGAGAGCGGGCAGTTCCGCGAATCGCAGCTTTCGGGCGAGCAGATTCTCGATACGAACGATCTGGAACGGGAACGCGGGATCACGATCCTGGCCAAGAATATCGCCATCCCGTACAAGGGCGTGAAGATCAACATCATCGACACGCCGGGCCATGCCGATTTCGGCGGCGAGGTCGAGCGGGTGCTGCGGATGGCCGACGGATGCCTCGTCCTGGTCGATGCGGCCGAAGGGCCCATGCCGCAAACGCGGTTCGTCTTGAGCAAAGCGCTCGAAGAGGGCCTGCGGCCGATCGTGGTCATCAACAAGATCGACCGCGGCGACGCCCGGCCCCACGAGGTGGTCAATGAAATGTTCGACCTGTTCCTGCAGCTCGGGGCCGACGATTCGCTGGCCGATTTCCCGTATCTGTTCGCCAGTTCGAAGGAGGGTTTCGCCACCCACGATCCCGACGTGCCGGGCGACACGATCCGGCCGCTGATGGATTTGATCCTCCAGGAGATCCCCGGCCCGATGGTCGACCTCCGCAAGCCGTTGCAGATGCTCGTCACCACGCTCGACTGGTCCGATTACGTGGGCCGCATCGCCATCGGCCGCGTCCGGGCGGGGTCGATTCGCAAGGGGCAAAGCGTCGTGCTGATGCAGGCCGACGACCGCGCGGTGCAAGGCAAGATCGCCGCGGTCTATACGTTCGACAACCTCGGCCGCAACGAAGTCCACAAGGCCGATGCGGGCGACATCGTGGCCGTGGTCGGGCTGGCCGACGTCGAGATCGGCGATACGATCTGCGCACCCCAATCGCCCCGGGCGTTGCCGCGCGTGAGTGTCGACGAGCCGACTTTGCGCATGACGTTCGGCATCAACAATTCGCCCTTGGCCGGACGCGACGGCAAGTACGTGACCAGCAGCCACCTGCGCGAGCGACTCCTGCGCGAGTTGGAGCGGAACGTCGCTCTGCGCGTCGAACCGATTCCCGGCACCGAACAATTCGCCGTCTCGGGACGCGGCGTGTTGCACCTTTCCGTGCTGATCGAGACCATGCGGCGCGAATCGTACGAGCTGTCGGTCGGCAAGCCGGAAGTGATTTTCCGCTGCCGCAACGGCGTGGTCGAGGAACCGTTCGAGACGCTCGTCGTCGAAGTCCCCAACAACCAGACGGGCCCGGTCATGGAAATGGTCGGTGCCCGACGCGGCCAGTTGTCCGACATGACCGGTCGCGGCGACTACACGCACTTGACCTTTTCGGTCCCCGCTCGAGGGCTCATCGGACTGCGCACGCGGCTGCTCAACGCCACGCAGGGGACGGCCGTGATCCATCATCGGTTCGAAGCCTACAGGCCGAAGGTGCCGTCGATCCCCGGCCGTTCGACCGGCGTGCTCGTTTCGACCGTGCCGGGCAAAGTGGTCGCTTTTGCATTGGACACCCTCCAGCAACGTTCCGAGTTGTTCGTGGCGCCGGGCGACGTCGTGTACGAGGGCATGATCGTCGGCGAGAACAGCCGCAGCGGCGACATGGACGTCAACCCGACCAGGGAGAAGAAGCTCACCAACATCCGGGCCGCCGGGAGCGACCGCAACATCCTGCTGAAACCGGCCCGACGCCTCTCGCTCGAAGAAGCCTTGGAGTTCATCGAGGCCGACGAACTCGTCGAGATCGGGCCGACCCACATGCGACTGCGCAAGATTCTCCTGAAAGAAACCGACCGCCGCCGCGCAGCTCGGGCCAAGGCGAAGCAAGTGCAAGGCTGGTGAAACGCACTGACGGATTCCTTCTCCCAATCCGTGTTTCATCCGTGTTTCAATCACCCATCCAGGACCCAGCCCTCACGGTACTTGCAGCTCAGCAGCTCATTGGCTTCGTCGCAGTTGGTCACGCGCCCGGCCTTGCTGTCGTACTCCAGCTTCTTGCCGACTCGATAGGCAACCAGGCCCAACAGCATCTGTTCGATGGCGTCGCCGCTGTATTTGAAGTCACATGAGCATTTCAAATCGCCCTTGCACGCGTTGACCCATTGCGTCTGGAAACCGCCCATGGGCGGAATCCGCTCCGACTCCGGTCGCGGCGTGTAATGGTCCAGACTGCCACCCTCTTCAAGCGGCACAAGCTTGCAGTTTCCGAAACCCGCCGCCAGCTTGGCCTTGTCGCCCACGAACAGAGCCCCGTGGCCGTTCCCGTAAGGGTCCATTTTCCTTCTCGCACCGCCGTGCGCCCCCTGATACCAGGTCAGTTTGATCGGCGGACGCCAATCGTTGGCGGGATGCTCGAAGGTCGCAGTCATGTCGACGGGCGTCACGTCGGGATTGAATTCCTCGCCGAACGCCTCGGCGGTTGTGGGCAGGGCCGCGTCGATGGGGTACCAGGCCAGGTCCATCGTATGGCTTCCCATATCGCCGATCTGACCGCTGCCAAAATCCCAATACATGTTCCAGGCCAAACAACCGCCGAAGTAGCCGGGGTTGTAGGGGTGCATCGGCGATGGACCGATCCAGAGGTCGTAGTTCAGATGGGACGGAGGATCGCCGGCGGCCGGCAGATAACCCGGCCGACGTATCTCGCGATCGCCCCAAGCATGAACGTGCTGCAAGGTTCCCACCGCACCGTCGAGGATCATCTCGCGCACGCGGTCGAAGTTCGGGCTGGCATGTCGCTGCGTCCCGATTTGCGTGGCGAGTTTGTCCTTCTTGGAAAGCCACTTCGCACGAACCAGGCGTGCCTCTTCCACGGTGTTGGCCAGTGGCTTCTCGCAATAGATGTGCATGTCGCGGTTCAAGGCCCAACTGGCGACGAAGGCATGGGTGTGATCGGTGGTGCTGCAAACCACGGCATCAATGCCTTTCTGTTCCAGGCACTTGCGCCAGTCGGCGTAGTGTTCCGCACCGGGGAATTGTTCGGCTGCCTTGGCAAGGTTTTGCTCGTTGACGTC
>DATLAN010000422.1:0-3513 GCA_035527455.1 Thermoguttaceae bacterium | reverse complement strand
GTGCCGAAGAACTCGCCCGTGACGGTCACGTGTGGCTGGGCCTCAATCGAGGCGAGGCCAAAATCCAAGAGGTGCGCCCGCCCACTTTTGTCAATGATGATGTTCGAGGGCTTGACGTCGCGATGGACGATGCCCTTCTCGTGGGCCGCGTGGAGGGCGCGAGCGACCGCTGCCGCCATCCGGCAGCACGCCTGGACGTATTCCCGGTCAAGACGCAAAGGCGGCGCGGGACGTTCGGTGGCCCCATCATCGCCGGCCCGCGCGAGTTCGCCCTTGCCCACGACCACGGACTCCCAGATACCTGCCGCCGATTGGTCGCGGGAACGCTGCCGCATGGCAGCGATGATCTCGGCGAGCGAGACCCCTTCCACAAACTCCATTGCGATATAGAGGGCGCCGCCACTCTCTCCGGCTGAAAAGACGGGTACGATGTTGGGATGGGCCAGCGCGGCCAGGGCTTCGGCTTCCCGCAAGAACCGCTGACGAGTTGTGCCGGAGAGCATCTCGGCGTTGGAGACGACCTTGAGTGCGACGTTGCGGCCGAGGCCTTTCTGTCGGGCCAGGTAGACGACCCCCATGCCGCCACGGCCAAGTTCCCGGACGACCTCGAAATCCCCAAGTTGCGTGCCGGGCTGAAGCGGCGCAGATCGTCCAGCGCCTTGCTCGCCAACGGACATTTGCTGCCAGAGAGCCGAGAGTTTCTCCAGGTCGGCGAAGCGCGCGCGGATCTCGTCAGCCTTGTTCGGATGTGCGGCCACGACGGCTTCGACGTCGGGAACCTTCCCCTCCAGCCGCTGGGCCACCAGTTCGGCGATGATGGCGTCTATGGATGGTTCTTCGTTGGGATTCATGCTACCCGCCCCCCCTACGATGAGACAACGCCCAGGCTCTTGCCCAGGGCCACGATAGCCCGTGCGACCAGCATCCGCACGGCATCCGGCGTCTTGCCCGTCGCCGCCCCTGCTTCGGCGAAGGAGAGCCCCTCGTATCGCACCAGCAGGATGGCCTCACGCTGTATTTCGGGCAGCGCGTCCACCGCCCCCTCAAGGCGGCGCACGTCTTCGGCCCTGACGGCCCGTGTGGCCGGCGAAGTCATGGTGGCCAGTTCATGGAGCGGGCCGAAGACGGATTCCGCGGAGGGCCATTGGGGCTCTAGGGGGACTTCACGGTCTGCGTTGCGTTTCTGTGCGCCGATGCGGTCGGCCTGGTCGCGGATACGGTTTTCAACAAGCTTGCACAGCCAGTGGAAGAAATCCCCCTCGCTCTGGCAGGTGAAGTTCTTCAGGCCCTGGAGGCTGGCCAGGAAGGCCTCTTGGACGATGTCGGATTCCTCAAGCCTGGCGCGCAGTTTCGGGCCTAGCCGCAGCCGCACGACCGCCACGATGCGGTCGTAGTAGCGGCGGTACAGCTCATTGAGGGCTTCGCGCTCCCCCTCCCGGAAGCGTGCCAGGAGTTGAACGGTTTCCGGTGGCGGGGTCTTCTCCGGGGCCACGTTTATGCCTCCAGACAGGCCGAATCTGCTGCCAGAATACACCCCCCTCGGGGGGCTGTAAAGGCCTTGTAGCGCTGACCGAAGACCCAGGCGTGCCCCCGGCCCGCCGGATGAGAAGTCGTATTTTCCTCGTTCGGCAGGAGAGCGTTTCCCGCTTATTACCCCAGGGGGAACGGGAAAACTGGGGCAACGTAAAGGAGCCGAAGATGAAAACGCTGACTGCGATGGTTCTGGGAGTCGTGATCGGGCTGGTGGCGGTTGATGTGTCGTCTGCTGCGGACCGGCTGTTCGGTACCCTTCCTTACTACGGGACGAACCACACAACCGTTTATAGCGGCTATGGTTATGGAAGCAGCTCGTACATGAGCGTCTACGGCCAGCGGATGGGCAACACCACCTTTTACAACGGCTACGGCACGGGCGGCACCTTCTCGGGAACGGCCAACCAGATCGGAAACACAACCTTCTACAACGGCCGTGGCCCGGGCAGCACCTTCTCTGGGACAGCCATCCAGATCGGCAACACGAGTTTTCTCAACGGATATTCCTCGTCGGGTTATCGGTTTAGTGGGACCGCGTCGAGGATCGGCTCAATGACCAACATCTATCTGTTCGGTCGTTGAGGGGTTGCCGAACGTTTCGGCACAGAGACCGTGACAGTGGGGTCTTCGGAGAGAAGGAGGAGTAACCATGTCTTACCCGATACCTGTGACCAAGGAACTCGAAGCGGTTCTTACCACGTGCTCAGATGAAGAACTAAAGGGTTTGGTGGCCGAGGCATGGCGCCATCCCCAGGTCAGCGCCCAGGAAGCTCGCAGTCTGGATGCGATCGTGCGGTACGAGCGCACTCTTCGCCAGCAGGAACCCCTCTGGCGTAAGGCGGGGCGGTTTTGCAGGCGCCACCGCGAGGAGCTTGCCGTCGCCCGGACATTGCTGGCACTGGTCGCATGCGGGCTCACCGGTGCTGCCATCCAGGACATGTGGAGCAACAGCTAGGTAGTGCGACCGGGTTGACTGGGCGCGGGGCACTCGGTTAACGCACGGCGGACCTTGGGAGGCCATCTATGGGACTCTGGAACCTCATTCGCAATCTGAACAACGCCGAGGGCATTCGGGAAGCGATGCGGCAGTCTTTCGACAAACACCTCAGGCTGGCCCGCGAAGGGAGAGCAGGCAATCGCGATGTAACGCCGCTTCAAGTGGCCCTTTTCGGGGCGATGGCTTCCCGTTTCATGGTGAGTGGCGTGGAAGTCACACCCGAGGCCCAACTCATCATATGGGTGGACCTGGGGCCCTTCCTTTGGCTCGCCCCTGAGGAGGCACGCGAGGCGGTTGCCGAATACGTGGTCTACAAGGAGATGCCCGCCGACGCGAACATCCGGTGGTTGACAGCCATTGTCCAGAAGGGGTGCGCGGCCGGCGCTTCAGAAGAATGGTTCCAGAACCTGATGGTGTGCGCCTCCCTGAACAACGTCGCATGGTTGCTTCTCTACGAAGGACGGGGTGAGGAGTACTTCTGGGCCTAACCCGCTTGCTCCTTGTGCGTCGTGGGTACTCCCGTAGGAGGATGAACGGTGACGAAGACTGAGCAAGCGATACGAATCCTGCAGATACTTGTCGAGTCGGCGGGCGGCACGCTCGAGCCCGTGCAGCACATCATGTGCCGAACCTACACGGACGACGTGGCCAGGAACCACGCGGGGCAGCTCCGCAGGATTCATGACACAGCTATCGCCGGTTTCTTCCACTGCGCCGCAGCAAACACCACCTTCGTTGAAATAGGCAGAATACGAAGCCAATACGGCCGCAATCTTGAAGATGCCTACCCAGGCGCGACTCCCACCTTCATGAAGCTGGCCAGAACCTATTGGACCTTCAAAGTAGCGCTCATTGGCTGCACACCAGATTCGTCAGCGTGCGTCAAGTTGCTCTGGGCCATCGACGAGACCTTCGCCGGTGTCTTCTTCCCGACTCCAGGGCCGGTGTCGCCGCCCAAGTGGTTGCGCAAGAAGATGATGCGA
>DATLAN010000421.1:0-2752 GCA_035527455.1 Thermoguttaceae bacterium | reverse complement strand
GGCCGCTGGAATCGGACCTGGCTGCTGCTGGGCGCCGCTTCCGCGTTCCACGTGCTGGTCGGCGGCTGGGCCGTCGTGGCCGCCGCGTTGACCTGGCTGGTTTGCCGTAAGGACCGGCCTAAGCTGCTGTCCATGGTGCCGGCGATCCTCGGCGGGCTCTTGTTGTCGTTGCCCGGGATGATCCCGGCGCTGCTCTTGAATCGGGGCGTCAGTAGCGAGATCATCCAACAGGCCAATTTCATCTACGTGTTCGGGCGTTTGGCCCATCACCTGGCGCCTTGGGTGCTGCCGGAGTATTTTCCGCTGCAATTCACGCTCTTTGCCCTGGCGTTCTTCCTCTGGCTCGCCCTGATCTGGATCACGCCGGCCGGTCCGCCCGCGCGTCGGCTGCAGGTCTTTGTGGGCGCGGCCGTGTTGATTGCGATCGTGGGCGGGACGCTCGGGCCGCTGGCGTATTACGACGCGGATCTGGCGGCCGGGTTGCTGAAGTTCTACTGGTTCCGCCTGTCCGACGTGGCCGTGCCGCTGGGGGCCGCGTTGGCCATCGGATCGCTGGTGGTCTGGTTGCTGCAATCACGGCCGGCGGTGGGCAAGTGGGCCTTGGCGATTGCGGTGACGGCAGCGTCCGTTCCCGTCGGTATCAACACGATCCGTCTGTTCCAGCGAGCGCCGGAACGCGCCTTCCGACTCGCCGCGCCGATCATGGACCCGGATCGGTCGGCCGAGCAAGACCGTTCCACACGGTACGCGGATTGGCGGGAGGTCTGCGACTGGATCGCCGCTCCGGGAAACATTCCGCCGGGCGCGCGTTTCCTTACGCCGAAAGAATCGTGTACGTTCAAATGGTACACGGGCCGCGCTGAAGTGGTCACCTGGAAGGAGGTTCCGCAGGACGCCTGGGCGATCGTCCAGTGGTGGCAGCGGCTGCAGGAGATCCACGGATACGACGACCAGCAGCCGGACGCGCAATGGCACGCCAAGCTGACCGAACTGGGTCCGCGGCGGTTGAGACAACTCGATCTGAAGGATCCGGTCCGGGCCAGAACGGCAGAGGAGGCGTGGCAGATCTACTATGAACTCATTGCCCGATGGCTCCGCAAGATCGGCCGGCAGTACAAGGCCGACTATGTGCTGACCGTCACCTGGCCGCCGTTGGACTTGCCGGTGGTGTACAAGAATCGCTCTTACGTCATCTACCGGCTATCGGACGAATGATCCTCCATCCCCTCTCCGTCCGGAGACTGCTGAAAAAGTCGTGGGGCACGTTTCCAACGTGCCAACATGGAAGTCTCCGGAGGGAAAAGGGAGTCGTCTGCAAGCGTCCAGTGACACCATTGCGACGCCACCCATTGAGAGGGGAGGAGACGAACAACCCTTCTTGACGGGACGTAGCACGATTTATACATTGTGAGATTGGATCTAGGTGCGCCGAGGCATACAATTCTCTAAAGTCCCGGGGATACCCCGTCGGCTTGGGCTCTCTGCTCCACAGAAAATACCCAGCTTGCGCTGAATATCGCTATGGAAGAAATCTTCGCTCGTATCGGGGAGATCGTAAGCGGCTTCTTCGGGGGGGTCGGCCGTCTGCTGGAACGTTCGGTGACCGGGCTGTTCGGGTCGTCCAATGCCCGATATTTGAAGAAGCTTCAACCGACGGTCGACGCGATCAACGCCCTGGAACCGACCTACCAGGCGATGACCGACCCGGAGTTGCGGGAGCAGACGGCCAAGTTTCGCAAGCGGCTGAAGGGTGGCGAAACGCTGGACGATCTGCTGATCGAGGCCTTTGCCGTCAGCCGCGAGGCCGGGCGCCGCGTACTGGGGATGCGCCATTACGACGTGCAACTGATGGGCGGCATGGTGCTGCACCGCGGTTCGATCGCCGAGATGGTCACCGGCGAAGGAAAGACCCTGGTGGCCACGCTGGCGGCCTATCTCAATGCGCTGGCCGTTCACGTCCACGTGGTCACGGTCAACGACTACCTGGCCCGGCGCGACATGGAGTGGATGGGGCCCTTGTACATGTCGCTGGGGCTTACCGTCGGGGCGATCCAGAGCGACATGCCCACCGACGAGCGGCAGAAGGCGTACGCCTGCGACATCACCTACGGCACGAACAACGAGTTCGGCTTCGATTACCTCCGCGACAACATGCGTCCGGCGGCCCAGGGGGACGATCGCTACCCTAAGCACATGCAGCAGGTGCAGGGCCCCCTGCAATACGCGGTGATCGACGAGGTGGACAACATTCTCATCGACGAGGCGCGAACGCCGCTGATCATCTCCGGTCCCGCCCACGACGACGTCACCCGCTACGCCATGGCGGACCGCATCACCCGGCAGTTGAAGAAGGACGTCCACTTCGAGGTCAAGGAGAAGGAGCATTCGGCCCACCTGACCGACGAGGGGGTTCGGGCGGCCGAGAAACTGGCCGGCGTGGAGAGTTTCTATACGGCCGGCCACATGGAATGGCCCCACCTGATCGACAATTCGCTCAAGGCCCATCACCTCTACAAACGCGACGTCAATTACGTGGTCAAGGACGACGAGATCGTGATCGTCGACGAGTTCACCGGGCGATTGATGCCGGGGCGGAACTGGAGCGACGGGCTGCACCAGGCGGTCGAGGCCAAGGAGGGCGTCCGCATCAAGGAAGAGAACCAGACGCTGGCCACCATCACGCTGCAGAACTTCTTCAAGCTCTACGACAAGATCTGCGGCATGACGGGAACCGCCATGACCGAGGCCAGCG
>DATLAN010000420.1:0-4038 GCA_035527455.1 Thermoguttaceae bacterium | reverse complement strand
AAGGTCCACGGCCGGTCGATGCGGCCGCTGATCGAGGGCCGGAAGGTCGAGTGGCGTGACCACGCCTTCTGCCAGCGCGCCGACCGCCTGCGGATGCTTCGGACGCGGCGGTGGAAGTACGTCTGCGACGTGAGCGGGCGGGTGCGGGCGTTGTACGACCTGGACGCCGACCCCGACGAGGACCGCAACCTCGCCGCCGACCCCGCCCGCGCCGCCGACCTCCGCCGAATGCACGCCCGCCTGCTGGAGGTCATGACCGCCGACGGCGACCCGCTGGCGGGGAAGCTGCCCAAGGACCCGCTCGCGTAACCTCCGACGTGCCTCACCTGGCCGCACCGTTGCCGAGGGGACCGATGTATTGGCGGGCGATCACGAGGTGGTCGAAGCAGACCTGGATCGGCCGGTCGCGGGTGTACTGCTTGGGCAGGCCGTGGTAGTAGGTCTCCAGGGAGAAGAACGTGATGCGAAGCTGCCCGACGCGGCGGAAGCGGACGGACTCCTTGCGGATCGTCAGCTCGCCGTCGATCCAGAGCTCCTCCAGGCCGTCGGCGACGGCGGGGTCCGGCCGGGCGGGGTCCACGGAGTTCAGCTTCATGTGACGCTCGACGCAGTACCACCTGCCCACCTCGATTGGGAAAGGCTTCCGCACCGGGTAGTTCTCCCCCCACGGGCCTTTCTTGTCGAGGTGGTAGCTGTAGAAGCCCATCTCCAGCTCGCTGCTGCCCGTCTTGCCGCGGGGCTGCACGCCGGAGTAGAAGTACCCCCGCGCGGAGACGTCGGGTATGCCCGCCATGCCGACCCAGGCGGCATTCGGGCGGGTCACGTCGCGCCCGCCGAGGTTCGCGCCGTGGTTGGCGACGGCCCGGTAGTCGGCGTCGAACTGGATGTAGTAGCGGATGAACAGCTCGTCGAAGCCGTCGCCGAGGCCCTCGCGGGCGTGGTTGTAGTTGCCCAGCTTGCGGCTGAGCCCGCCCGACTGCGAGCCGCTTCCTTCTGTCCAGCAGGCGATTCGGAGTATCTTCCCGCCCGGGCCCTGCCTGTCCGCAACAGCGACTTTCCCGGCGACGACGGACGTGAGGCTCACCTTGTTCTTCCGGACCGCCCACGTGCCGGCGGGCGGCTGGGCGCCGTTGGCGTCCCACGACTCGAAGTCGTCGGCGAAGACCACGGCGGGGTCCTTGGCGATCCCCCGGTCGGCGGGGTACTTCGCGGCGATTCCCTTGGGCGCATCCTCCGCCCCGGCCGCGGCAGGGGCCCAGGGCACGGCACAGCAGAGCAGGCAGATCCATCGCACTGGCATCACGGGCACACCTTCCTTCCGGGTCGCGGGGCCGGCGCTCACAGGCCGCCGCGGTAGTCCTCGATGACGGCCCTCAGCACACAGCCCGCCCCGACAAGTTTCAGTTCTGTCGATGGCATAAAGCAAGACTGGGCGGTGCCCCTTTCCGAGACGGCCCTCCTGGCAGAGGATTTCTCAGGCTTACCGGACATAGAGTTCGGCGAGCTTCATGCGGTCGTGGAAGGTCTTCGCGTCCGGGCCCAACGGTGAAAAGGCGGTCGTTTCGCCGTCTTCGGTGCCGGCCCGTTTGCGAAACAGGTTGAAGTGCCACGGCAGACTCGTCCCTTTGCCCGTGGCCAGATCCTCTGGTTTGGCCTTGAAGGGCCTGCTGCCAATCACCTTGTGCAGGGGGTCTTCCTCCGATGAGGTAATCGGCAGACGCAGTTCCACCGACCAGTACCCGTCGCCAACGTGTGCAGCCACTTCCGCCTTGGACGACCAGTCGTACCAGGCGGTTCTTGACGCGCGGCGGTCGAGATCCATCACGGCGCCGGCCGGGCTGACCACGATCTGATAGTACGAGTGCTTGTCGGTTTCGATCAGCAGTTCCACATGATCGCCATCCCAAATCGCCGGATCGCCGCTTTGCCGCGTGCCGATCACAGGAGGCTTGCCCGGCTCGCCTTGGCAGCGTATGCCGAAGTACAGGCTGTCTTGCCACCAACGGCCGCGGAACTCGGTGCTGCGCGTCGGCTTCTTGCCGGTGTGAATATCCTTCAAGGTGCCGCGCAGGCTGTAGCCCGTCCAAAAAGGTTCCTCCAGTTTGCCGTCCATCACCAGCGTTTGGCGGGCCTCGCGCCATTTGTCCTGCCCCATGTCGATCAGGCGAAACTCCGGCAGACCTGGTGGACGTGTTTCCAGAATGCGCTTGGCGCGATTGCGCAACGTGGTCAGAAATGCATCCACCAGCGAGATGCGCCGGCCAAAGACCGAATCCGACGGCACCGCTGCCTTGGCCCGATCGAAAAGGGCCAGCGTCTGCCGGGTCACCGCCGCATTGCTGCCGAGTTGCGCGTAGTTGGCTTCGGAAAAGTCGATGAAGTCCTGCATCGCCTTGGCTGCGGGGCCGTAGAACAGGCCGTAGTACTCGTCCAGCAGGAGGTCGACGTCCCGATCCGGATCCCACCACAACTGCGACATGACATAGGGATTGAGATGGCTCATCCCGGGATGGTGCAGTCCGCCCTTACCCGAGGAAAGCCACACATCCTCACGCCAGACGTGCCCTTTGACATCTCGGAGGCCTCGCGCAATGACGTGCGGCCAGTACTGTGGCCGATACTCACCCCGATCGGTGAACGGCGTGTAGTTCAAGGTCACCGACAAGGGGTTGCCGGTTTTCGCTTGCCATTGGCGGCGCAGCTCAGCCGTGCGCTTGTGCGTTTCGTCGTCGACCTCGCGGATTGGTCGGCCGTTGGTGATTTGCACCAACACGTTGTCGGGCAGCTTGTCGATCGACAGCGGAGGAAGCCGGTAGGTACTGTAGGCCCCGCAGAACACTTTCTTATCGGGGTGAGTCGTCGCCAACTCGTTCGCCACACGCACCACGAAGTTCCAAACATAGTCGGATGAAATGCCCGAGTGCTCGCGGTCAAGTGTCGCCTGGCCTCGGCAGCCGTCGCATTGGCAGTGGGTGAAACCGTCGTGCGGCATGACCGACACGATCGGCAGATGGTAATGGTCGAACATCAGGCGGGCATAGGCCACCATTTCCTTGAAGAACCCCTGGGAAGAGAGACAAGCGTTGGCCTTTTCGCTCTCCGTATCGCGTTTTCCGTTCGGCATGAGCACGTAGTATTCCGGGTGGGCGGCACGCTGCTTCGAATGTTCGGTCAGATAACGCTGGCCATGATGCAGGATGCCGTATTGTTCGTTGGCGCCCAGCCGCAGATACCACAAAGCATCGTCGATCGAAGACGAGCTTATCAGGGGGCGGCTGAGGGATCGCACCGCGAACGCCGGGCGGACGGTGCGATCGACCTGAGGCAGCGCGATCTGCTTGGATTCGGGCAGGATCTCCCCCAATTCGCCCGGCATGTACCAGCGCACGCCCAAGCTGCGAAGAAACGCATACACGGCATTCAGCGAACCGCGGTGGTCGTAGTTCCAGATATCCAGGCGTTTGTTGTAGTCCTTATACATGCTGGAGGCAATCGGATTGAGCCAGGGGTGTCCGGCCAGCGCTTCCCACTGTCGCTGTTTGTTGTTCAACCAGTCGCCGTGGCTGCGGGCCCAAGGTTCGATGGGCTTGAAGTCCCAGTCGCGGCCGACTAGCGCCAGCCAGTCGGCCCCGGAGACCATGCGGTAGGCGTCTCGCCCCAGGCCCTCGGCGGTCACTCCCAGCGAACGGGTATGGTCGCTTTCGCCGACCAAGACCCTCACCCGCCTCGTCCCGGTCGGCGCGGTGACGATGCCCAGTCGGGCGCCGGTGATCTTCTCGATATAGGTCTGCAACTCCTTCGCCGCCAGCTTCACCGCCCGCGGGGGCTGCTCGGCGATGACGATTTCAGCCCGCGCCTGGCCTTTCTCGACGATCCACGGGGCGGCTTCGACCAAACGTAACATTTCACCCGTCTGCAGCGGCAGGGCCGGGTAGCGGCGGAAGCTTGCCCGTCGTCAGGTAGGTCCGCAGCGTCTGCGGGATCACCTTCAGCGGATCATGGCCACGCAGCTTCAGCGTCCGGAAGACGCTCATCAGC
>DATLAN010000419.1:0-15493 GCA_035527455.1 Thermoguttaceae bacterium | reverse complement strand
GCCTACGCAGGTGTTTGGGCGCAGGCACGACCGCGTGCGGAGCGGAACGTCGGCGGGAGGGCCACAAGGCCAGCAGCGTGCCGGCGGCGAACAGCCAACCGCCCAACCATATCCAGCGCACCATCGGGTTGATGAAAAACGTCAGGAAGACTTTGCCCGGCCCTTCGCTGCCGTGGAGAATCACGTAAAGGTCTTCGGCCCAGGTCGAGTGGATGGCAACTTCGGTGGTCCACTGTTCCTGGAGCAGGTGCAGGTGTTGGGCGGGCAACAGCGTGGCAGCGACCGTGCCGTTGCGGGAGACGGTAAGCTCGGCCTCGGCGACGAGCTTGTCGGGCAACTCTCGCTGGATCACTCGGGCGAAGTAGATCGAACGACCGGCCCAGTCGACCGTCTCGCCTTCGCGCATCACCAGCTCGCGACACCGGCCGCCCAACGACGAGCCGGCCACCCCGAGGGCAAGGCACACGAAACCCATGTGCATCAGGAAGCCCGCGTATTGCCGACGGCGACTGCGAAGCACGCCCGGCAGCACCCGCCAAAGTGCTTCGTCCGGTCGTCGCCGGGTATCGAGGACCAGCGTGCCCAGGAAGGCGGCGGCGGCCGCCGCCGCCGATCCGATCACCGCGATCTCGATCGGGTGCCCAACGCCCAAAGCGAACGCCAGCACCGCGGCACCGGCGGCTGCACCGGCGGATATCCCCAACGTTCTTCTCTGTGCCGGCGACGGCGACGTCCCCCATCGCAAGAGCGGAGCCGCGGCGGTCGTGCCCAGCAGGATCAGTCCCGTGGGAATCAGGACATTGTCGTAGAACGCGGCGCCCACCACGATCTTTCTGCCCAGCAGGACGTCGGAGAGCGGGACGGCCAGCGTGCCGATCAGGGTCACCGAGGCCAACAGCAGCAGCGCTCCGACGGCCGTCAGCACGAACGCCTCGCGGGACCAGATGCCGGAAATCGCGTTCTCGCTTTGCAGTTGTTTTCGGCCGCGAAAGACCAGCACGCCTCCTCCCGCCACCAGGAGGATCATCAGACCCAGGAACATCCAGCCGATGGCCGACGCGCTGAAGGCGTGCACGCTGCTGAACACACCGCTTCGGGTGAGGAACGTGGCCAGGTTGCACAAGGCGAAAGTGGCGACCGCCAGCGACATCGTGGTCTTCTTCAGGATGCCCCGGTGTTTCCAGGCCATCATGGTGTGGATCAGGGCCGTCCCGGTCAGCCAGGGCATCAGCGACCCGTTTTCGACCGGGTCCCAGGCCCAGTAGCCGCCCCAGCCGAGTTCTTCATAAGCCCATTGGCCGCCCAGGATGATCCCGGCGCCCAGCACGCACCATGCGAACAGGGCCCAGGATCGGGCCTCTCGAATCCAGTGGGTATCGAGCCGGCCGCTTGCCAGCGCGATTACCGCCACGGCCAGCGGCACGGCCCAGGCGGCGTAGCCGAGGAACACGACCGGCGGATGGATGAGCATGGCCGGGTGTTGCAGCAACGGGTTGAGCCCGGCGCCTCGCGCGGGCGTCGCGATGCTCGGCTCCATCGGGTCGGCGGCGAAGATCATCGTGGCCAGCAGGAAGCAGAGATAGGCCATCAGCACGGCGAAAGCCGGTTCCCGCAAGGGGCTGGCTTCGCGGCGAGGCCAGTGGCGGTAGGCCATCGCCAGCGCACCCAACAGCCACGCCCAGAGCAGCAGCGAACCGGCCTGTCCGACCCACAGCGCAGAGGCCGCGTAGTGCCAGGGCAACTCCGCGCTGGAGTACTGAGCGACGTAGGCGAAACGCAAGTCCTGGGTAACCAGCGCCCAGACCAGGATTGCGGTCGCCGCGGTCAGGGCCAGGACGCTCGCCGAGGCGGCCGCCCGCCCGCTGCGTCCGACGGCCGGATGTTTCCGATGCCATCCCACCATGCAAGCGAAGGCCGCGTAACCCGAGCCGACGAATGCCGCCAGCAGACAGATTTGTCCCAGAACGTTCATCCGTCTCCTTCCGCCCGGCTCGGTTCGGCGGGATGCGAAGACGCGCGCGAGTCTTGCGACTGGTACTTGCTGGCACAACGCGTGAGGACCTTGCTGCCGCGCAACAGACCGGAGTCTTCCAGGCGTCCCTCGACCACGACCTCGACGTTCTCGGCGAGGTTGTCGGGCAAAGGTCCCGCACAGATCACGCGGAGTCGTTCGCGGGTGCCCTCGAGCAGGAACTCCGCCTGGGTGCGATCCGCCGCGATGGTGAGCGAATCGGCGGCCACTTTTCCGCTGACGCGAATCCGGTCGCCGCGCAGGGCCTCGGCGTCGGCCACGCACTCATCGGCGGTCAGATAGTATTGCCAGCTTGCGGAGGCGCCCACGTAGGCCATGTACGCCGTCACGCCCCCCACGACGAGGCCGCCGATCGCCAGCTTCCTGCCGGTGGTCATGAGATTCCATTCTCTTGGTAAGGGTCCGCTGGCGGGGTCTTCGTTGCGCGTGCCGGTCGGCCGGAATTAGGGGCCGAACTCTATAGCAAATCGGCCGTCGTGCGTCAAACTCACTTCCGGCGCATTCCCCCCATCGGACGGGCCGCTTGCGGCTTCGCAGAACCATCATGCCCCCCGGCGCGATGCCCGAATCAACTCGGTGGCCCCCTGGGCGATCAAAGACTCCGCGACGCTTTGCCCGAGAGATTCTGCCGTATCCATTTCGCCGTTTTGGACGGCCTCGATCATTTTGGTCCCATCCGGACAGAGCACGCGGCCGGTGAGCACCAGCGACTCTTCCTCCAGTCGGCCCCAAGCCGCGATCGGCGCCAGGCACCCACCCTTCAGGGTATGCAGCATAGTCCGTTCGGCCTTGACGGCGGCGTGAGTGGCAAGGTGGTCCAGCCGCTGAAGGGCCGAGCGGGTGACTTCGTCGTCAACGCGAGTCTCCAACCCCAAGGCCCCCTGTCCAACCGCCGGCAGAATGACCGACGGCGGCAGGATTTGGGTGATGTGCTCTGCCAGTCCCAGCCGTCGCAGGCCGGCCTCGGCCAGGATCAGGGCGTCGTACTGCCCCTCATCCAGCTTCTTCACGCGGGTTTCGACGTTGCCGCGGATGTCCTTGGTCTTCAGGTCGGGCCGAGCATGGAGCAATTGCGAACGGCGGCGGAGACTCCCGGTTCCCACCACGCAGTGGGGTGCCAGTTCGTCCAGGGATGCGGCCTTGCGGCAAACCAGCACGTCACCGGCCGATGCCCGCTCGGGTACGGCAGCCAGACAGAGCCCTTCGACCTTCTCGGTCGGCAGATCTTTCAGGCTGTGTACGGCCAGATCGACGCGACGGTCGAGCAGGGCACGCTGGATTTCCTTGGTGAAGACGCCCTGGCCGCCCATGTCCCCGATCGGGCCTTGCTGCTGTCGGTCGCCGGCCGTGCTGATCGAGACCAGTTCGACCTGCACGCCGCCTTCCTCGAGTCGGCCGGCCACCCATTCGGCCTGCCATCGGGCCAACGCGCTGGCTCGGGTGCCGATTCGGATTCGCGGTGGAGAGGACATGAGTATCGATCGTAGCGTAATTCCGCGGGCGTGCAACCCCGTCGCGAAAGATGACCGGGCCTGTAAACAAGGCCCGCATGGCGTAATTGCACCAACATCTTCCCGCCGGAATCATCACCCGCACGGTAAGCATGTTGCGTCGGGACATGAATTGTTTTCCGCCGTCGGTTCTTTTGCCGAAATGGAGCGACGCATCGGGTCCGGCAACTTGACGAATCACCTCGCCGGTCCTACAATTGCACACAACCGTCGTGCGCAGAACTGCAGACATTCCTGGCGCTTTCGCGCACGGTACAAGACGGTCAGGCAGGCCCGGCGAACGGCGTGCGGGCACCCTTTCGCAATAACCCGTTGCACGACGCTATGTAAGGGGGAGAGATCGCATGTCAAGACGAACGCGGATGGTGCTCGGTGGCGTGGCGGCGGCCGTCGCCATCGCCATGGTGTTGGCGGCCGTTGGCCCGGCCCCGTTGGGAATCGCTCTGGCCGATCCGCCCGAGGGCCAGACTTACACGGGCTCGAAGAGGTGCGCCTCTTGCCACTTCGAACAGTACATGACGTGGAAGAAGACGAAGCACGCCACGGCGTTCGAAGAGCTTCCCGCCAAGTACAAGACCGACGCAACGTGCCTGAAGTGCCACACCACGGGCTACGGGACGCCGACGGGTTTCAAGGACATCACGTCCACTCCCGCGCTGGCCGGCAACACGTGCGAGATGTGCCACGGCCCGGGAAGCGAACACGACGCGATCTCGCAGAAGTACGCCAAGATAAAAACCCTCACGCCGGAACAAGATAAAGAGGTGAGGGGTTCGATTTGGCTGATACAGCCTGGGAACGTCTGCATCCAGTGCCATACCGTGCAAGCCCACAAAAAGAGCGAGACCCCGCCGGAACTGAGGAAGTAGTCGCAGTCGGCGCCGGCTCGTAGAGTCATCGTGACACGAGAGACTTGACGGTGAACGGACCCAAGAACGGGCCGTTTGCCGCCAAGGGACGAACGCATTCCGCGGCCGCCGATTCCGGCGGCCGCGTTGTTTCTTGCGGATCGCAACCAAACGTGGGGCACGTTTTCAACGTGCCTGCAACCGAAAAGGCACGTTGAAAACGTGCTCCACGACATGCGCGCACAAGTTGCGACGTAAGACCCTAACGGCCGGGGATCGGGCGGCGTCGGATATAAAGCAGCAGCAGGCCCACCACGAGCAGGATGGGCACCAGGCTCAGCGCCAGCCAGACTCTGCGAAAATGGTACTCGCCGATCCGCTCCAGGGCCGTCTCGTTCTGCACAGTGGCGACTTGCAGGCCCTCGTCAAGCACTTCCTCCATCGGCTTCAGCGCGAAGCCGTGTACCAGCGATCGGGCGTTGGTCAACGCATCGCTTGCCTTCTTGAGTTCGAAGCGCGGTTTCTGCACGCCCATGCCGAGTTCTTCGGCCTTCTTCAGATTGCGCTTGGCTTCTTCGATCATCGCGTCGAGGTCGTCCAGTCCCCTGCGCATCTTGCGGGCCGCTTCGGCGCCGGTCAACGTGGCGCCGTATTTGGGGTCCCCCTCTTGATGGCACCGCCCACAAACGCCGTCGGCCTCCATCCCCAACATCTCGTCGGTGGGGTGTTGGATGTCGTGGTGATTGTGGCAGGTAGCGCAACCGGGAAGCTTCACTTCCTCGAAGCGGTGCCTCATTTTCGTGCCGGCGAAAAGCTCGCCCACCTTGACGTGACACGTGCCGCAGGCGTTGGCCACCGAGTCGACGTCCGGGGGCACGGCACCGTGGTTGCCGTGGCAGTCGTTGCAAGTGGGAGCCGACAAGTCGCCTTTCTCCAGCAGCATCCTGGCGTGGACGCTCTTTCTCCAGAGTTCGTACTGGTCGTGGCTCAACTCTTTGCCGTTATACTCCCGACCTTTCATCCGCGACTCGTCCGAATGGCATTTGGCGCAGGTCTCGGCCAGGTGGGTCGGAAAGACCGGGGATTTCAGGTCGTCCACCGCCCGGATTCCGTGGTGACCGTGGCAGGAAACGCACTGGGCCACGTCGGCGTCTTCGGGATTCTTCTTCATGGCCTGTCCGTGACCGCTGGTCCAGTACTCCACCACCTGGTCCGTCCGCGGAGAGGGGTTGTATCGCTTCATGATGGCGATGTCGGCGTGGCAGTGCCCGCAGAAGTCCGGAACGTCGCCCGGTGCCTCCATCATCCGGAAGCCGGCTTCCTCGGCGTGGGCGTCGCCGGTGCGGAAACTGGTGGGATCGCCTCCGTGGCAGTCGTGGCAGCGAAGCCCTTTCTTCCAGTGGACGTCTTCGGCCAGCTCGGCCATCTGTTTCTCGGTGACCAGCAGGTGCAGTTGTTCGCCCTCCCACAACTCGGTGTCCGTGTGGCAGGTGATGCACTTGCTTTCCTCTTCCTCCGGCGGCGGCTCGCCTTCGGCCGCAACCAGCGCCGGCGGGACGGCGAACAGCGTGATGGCCAAGAGAATACCCGGCAGCGTCCTCATCTGGTCAACTCCCGAATGATTGCGGCGATCAGTACCAGCACGGTCAGCGCCGCCGCGACCCCCAGGGCGCGTCGCGAGGGCGTACCCCGTTGAAGGAAGCGGTCCGCAAGCGCCAGCACCGCCAGCAGGAGCGACGTCCCCAGGATGATTTGCAGGGGCAGTTCGTCGAACCAACCCCAGGCGGTCATCACGATGAAGAAGATCACCGACACGCCGGCGAAGAAATTCAACGCCCGGCGCGAGCGATCGCCGCGATCGAGGAACGGGACCAGCAGGACGATCGACCCCACGGCGCCGAAGAAGAGGACTCCCACCATTTCGCCCTCCAGCCACTCCAGGTCCATGATCGTGCCCGGCAGTTGCTTGAGGAGCTGGAACATGAAGAGGAAGTACCACTCCGGCTTGGTGCCGATCTCCGTCGAAGCGAAGGGGTCGGCTTTCTCCCCGAGTTCCCAGGGGAACAAGGCCGCCAGCGCCGCCAGGATCCCCAGGGCCAGATACCAGCCGACGGCGTCCCGCAAGAGGAAGTCGGGAACGAAGGACATCGAAGGGACCTTGTCCTCGCCGCCGTGGGACTCGGCCACGCGCGGCGGAACACTCATTCCCTGTTTCTGCACCAGGTATAGGTGGGC
Organism: Thermoguttaceae bacterium; assembly: GCA_035527455.1. Classification (GTDB taxonomy): domain Bacteria; phylum Planctomycetota; class Planctomycetia; order Pirellulales; family Thermoguttaceae; genus DATLAN01. Next base: position 8,867 of record DATLAN010000419.1, on the reverse strand, counting down.
TCCCATCAGCGCCAGTGCCAGCAGCGGGAAAATGGCCACGTGCAGCGCGTAGAAGCGGCTCAGCGTGTCGCCGGTCACGTTCTCTCCACCCCGGGCGATCTTCAGCAGATATTCGCCCACCACCGGCACCACGCCCACCAGCTTCGTACCCACGTTGGTCGCCGCATAGGACAGTTGGTTCCAGGGCAGCAGGTAGCCGCTGAATCCCAGCGCCATGAACAGCGCCAGCAGCAGCAGGCCGGTCACCCAGGTGAATTCTCGCGGGCGGCGATACGCCCGCATCATGTAGGTGGTCAATAAGTGCAGGAAGAGCACGCCGATGACCAGGTTGGCCCCCCACGAGTGAACCGACCGGATCAGCCAGCCGAACTTCACTTCGGACATGATGGCCTGAACGCTCTCGAAGGCCTGGTCGGGCGAGGGCTTGTAGTAGAGCGACAGCAGCACGCCGCTGACGATCTGGACGATGAACAGGAACAGGGCCATTCCGCCGAGGAAGTAGAAGACCGTCGTGCGGTGGATGGGCACGCGTTTCTTGACCCCCAGGGCCAGCATGGCGTCGAGCCCCACCCGATCGGAAAGGTAGGCCCAGAGCCGCTGCTTCCATCCTGCCGTTTCCGCAGGGCCGTTTTCAGGTGCGGGAGACAATGATTTCCTCTTCTCCAGGTGTTCCGGTAGGTCGAAAATCGACTTTGTAAGTCTCCAAGGGGCGCGGCGGGGGGCCGGAGACGTTGAACCCATTGAGATCGTAGATGCCGTTGTGGCAGGCGCAAAGAAACTGTCCCTTGTCCGGCTGAAACTGGACCGTGCAGTCGGTATGCGTGCAGACGGCGTTGAAGGCCCGGATCTCGCCGCCGGGAGTCTTGATGACCAGACACGGTTTGCCGCCGAAGTCGAAGGGCGGGGGCCAATGGCCTCCGCTATCGGGAAGCTGGTTCGCCTTGAACGGCGCCACCACGTTCATCGCACCCGATTCGGTACTCTCGCGGGGCCAAAGAAAACTGACGATCGGATAAACGATCGCGGCCAGCGTGGTCCCGACCGCCCCGCTGAGCGCGCCGAGCAGCCATGTCCTTCGCTCGGGAGACTCCGGCTCATCACCCATCGGGCATTCTCCAGGATCGAATGTGAACCAGTTTGGTCGACTTCACCACGCATCGCAATCAACGCCTTTGTGGTGAACTTCATGAACTTCGTATCAGTATATCGGCCTGTCGCGGAACCACACAAGTATAGATTCGTGAATACGATCGAGAGATCGAGAAAAACCTTGCGGCCGTGCAATCACAACTCGCGAGGTCAAGTTTAGAGACGACGGCGGCCGGGGTCCGTTATCGATGCCGCGCACGGGCAAACGCAAGCGCCTTGAGCCCCTTGCATAGTATACTTTGCAGGGTTACAAAGATAAGATTGCGAAGCTGGAGGACCACGCTGGGAAACCTCTTCCATCAAGAGACGCCCCGAAAGGGATGAAGGATGAATAAGCTCCTTTGGACGCTGTTGCCGGTATTGCCCATGGTGGTTGCCGGCGGCTATTTAGTTGCCCAGCCCACGGTGGTCTCGCAACCAACGGCAGATTCCGAGCCGGCCACCGATCCTTCATCGGCGGATAGTCCCGAGCCGGCCGAAGTCGCCGAGCCATCCGTGTCCCTCCCGCCGCGGGAAGGCTCCCAGCTTTCAGAAGACGAGAATCTCTGCGCGATATGTCACACGGATCCTGAACTTTGGGAAGAAGAGCAAAAGCACCTGTTTGTGGCCAAGGACCGCCTGGCGGTGGACGTTCACTGGAAGAAGGGCGTTAACTGCTCCGACTGCCACGGAGGCGACCCGAGCAGTTTTCGGCCGGGTGACGCCCACGCGGAAGAGGCCGGCTTTCGCGATCTGGCGGAAATACGACAGCTCTGTGCCCATTGCCATCAGGGTCAATCGTCCGCCTTCGGCCAAGGGGCCCATGCCAAGGCCGTTGTGAAGACCGCGGAGGATCTGGAGGAACCGATGGGCTGCGGCGGATGCCACGGGCAGGACCAGCACAGCCTGCGGCCGTCTGACGACGCCCGCTCGCCCGTCTTTGCGGCCAACAAGATGCAGACCTGCGGCAACTGCCACACGCAGCAGTTCGACGCTTTATACAGCGACGGGGAAGTGCACAGCAAGCTGGGTGAGAAGGATGCGGAGGGCCTGCGGACGCCGATGCAGTGCGGCGCCTGCCACACGGAAGGTTCGCACGGCATGCTCCCCGTCGATCACAACGACTCGTCCGTCTTCATGAAGCACCAGGTGGACACCTGCGGCGGCTGTCACGAGCAGGTAGAAGATCTGAATAAATATGAAGATCTGAAAAAATATACGGACGAGTACAAGGTCAGCGTACATGGCAACGGCCTGTACGCGTCGGGCCTGATGGTCACGGCGGTCTGTTCCAGTTGCCACGGGGCCCACGGCATTTATCACCCGGCGGCGGACGACCGCTCGACGCTGCACGTCAGCAACGTGGCCCACACCTGCGGAAAGTGCCACCACGGGATCGAAGAACGGCTGGCCAAGAGCGTACACGGCCGGGGCAACGGCCCCGGAGAGTTGTCGGATCGGGTCGCACCGGGCGGGGACAAGAAGCTGAAACCAAGCTGCACGGTCTGCCACGAGGGACACGACCTGCCGGACCCGAAGTCCAGGGAATTCCGCATCGATTCGCCCACCCGTTGCGGCAGTTGCCACAAGAACCTGTCCAAGCAGTACAAGATGACCACGCACGGGCAGTTGACCCAGTTGGGTTACGGGCCGGCCGCCAAGTGTTCCGATTGCCACGGGGCTCACGACATCCTGCCCATCGACAACCCGGAATCCCAACTGGCCGCCGGGCCGAACCGGGTGGCCACGTGCCAGCACTGCCATCCGGGGGCGAGCAAAAAGTTCACCGATTTCCTCCCCCACGCCGATCCCGCGGACGCCGATCGCTATCCGTTGCAGCATTTCGTCGACAGGGCGATGAAGACGCTGTTGTTTTCCGTTTTCGGCTTCTTCGGGCTGCACACCGTGTTGTGGTTCTTCCGCTCGCTGTTCGACACGCTCCGTCACGGGCGTCCCCAACGACTTGTTCCCGGGAGAATCGCTTACGTCCGTTTCGAGCCGACCCATCGCTCGCTCCACGTGGTCGTGATCGTTTCTTTCCTGGGGCTGGCCCTGACCGGCCTGCCGTTGATGTACAGCAATCAGCCCTGGGCCCAAGCGGTGGCCAGGGCCTTGGGCGGCTTCGATTCCACCAAGGTCTGGCACCACGTCTGTGCGGTGCTGACGGTTTTCTATTTCGTGGCGCACCTGGTGTGGGTGGCGAAGAAGATCGCGGAACTTCGCGGCCGAAGCGTCGCCTGGAAGACGATCCTGTTCGGGCCGGATTCGCCCGTACCCAACGCGAGGGATTTCCTGGATCTGGGGCGGATGTTTCGGTGGTTCTTCGGGCTGGGCCCGCGTCCGCATTTCGAGCGCTGGACGTATTGGGAGAAGTTCGACTATTGGGCCGTTTTCTGGGGGGTGGCCATCATCGGTTCTTCCGGATTGGTCCGCTGGTTTCCCGGTTTCTTCACGTTGTTCTTCCCGGGCGAGGTCCTCAACCTGGCGAAAATCATCCATTCCGAGGAAGCGCTCTTGGCCACCGGCTTTATCTTCGCCATCCACTTCTTCAACACGCACCTCCGCCCCGAGAAGTTCCCCATGGACATGGTCGTGTTGGCCGGGTTGGTCAGCGAGGAAGAACTCGAGGACGAGCGTCCCGAATTCTTCGAGCGCATGCGTCGCGAAGGCAAGCTGGACGCGATGCGAGGTACGGTACCTGCCCGGCGGACCCTCCGGTTCATCCAGCTTGGTGGTACCGTGGCGCTGACGGTGGGGTTGGGACTCTTGGCGGGAATCCTGCTGGCTGCCCTGGGAGGTAGTTGATCATCGAGAGAACACGATGAGCGAGAGCAATCCAGATTCTCCGGGTCCTTCAGGAACCGACGACCGAAAGCGCCTCTCGGAGAAGCTCCGGCGTTGGCTTCCGCACCTGCCCAGCCGCAAGGCGGTCTGGGCAACGCTCCGCGTGGTCCTTGTGCGGTCGGCGATCTTGTTCGGCGGTTTTCTGGTGATCCTGTTGCTGCTGACGGCCGGCGCCGCCTGGTATACCTCACGGCCGCAGTTCTGCCGCAGTTGTCACAACATGGAACCCTATTACCAGTCGTGGCAGGAATCGAGCCACAAAGACGTGTCCTGCATCGAGTGCCACTTCGCGCCCGGCCTGGGAGGAAAGGTCCGCGGCAAGCTGCTGGGGTTGGTCCAGCTTGCCAAGTACGTCACCGCCAGCGAAGGTCCCCGCCCCGCCGCGGAGATCCCCGACGCAAGCTGCCTCCGCTCGGGCTGCCACGAGACGCGGCTGCTCTCCGGCAAGGTCGACTACCACGGAATCCCCTTCGACCACACCTCCCACCTGGAAGGCGCGCGACGCTGGGGGACCCTGCGCTGTACCAGTTGCCACAACCAGATCGTTCAGGGCAGCCAGCACATGACGGTGACCAAGTCCACCTGTTTCCTCTGCCATTTCAAGGGACAGGAGTTCAACGCGGGCTTCGGCACCTGTACGCGATGTCACGCCATTCCCAAGGAAAAATTCGACCTCGGCGGGAACATCACGTTCGACCACCAAAGCGTGCTCGACAGAAGAATCAGTTGCCACAACTGCCACCGGGACCTGATCCGCGGAGAGGGAGAAGTCCCCCAGGAGCGATGTGGCGTTTGCCACAACCGGCAAGACGACCTGAAGCGAATCGACGACCACGAGTTCATGCACAAGACGCACGTCACCGATCACAAGGTCGACTGCCTCGACTGCCATCTGACGATCGAGCATTCGCTCGACCAGGAGAAAATGGCGCACGCCGCGTCCGACTGCAAGTCTTGCCACCCCGATCATCACCATGAGCAGGTTCAGATGCTCTTGGGAACCGGCGCGAAGACCGTTCCGGGAGCCGCCGGCGGCATGTTGGCCGGTCGAGTCGAATGCCGCACCTGCCACCGCGACGAGTTGATGGACTCGACCTTCGGGACCGTGAAGAAGGGGTCGGCCGCGATCTGCTCCATGTGCCATGAAGCCTTTTCCACCGAGGAACTCCACACTTACCAGACCCAACTGACAGCGTCGTCGTCCGAAATCGAATCCGCCATTTCACGCGTTCGCGCGGCTTTGGGATCGGCCAGTCTCGGCGCAAAGCGAGCCGCCGAGGTGCCGGCGGAGCTGGACGTGCTGCAAGACGATCTCGACTTCCTGCGTGCCGGAAACGGGATCCACAACATCCACTACGCGAATACCCTTGCCCGCCAGCTCGCCAAGAATCTGTCCGAGCTGTGCGGCGAGTTGAACGTCGCCGCGCCCGAAGTGGAGCTTCCGGAAATACTCGAACGGCCCCGGTGATCGCCTATCGCATCGCGGAGCGAGACGGCTGCTTTGGGGAAAAAACCGGCGGCCCCATTCGCAAGTGGATGGGGCCGCCGGGGGATCTTTTGACTATGCGGGTGACTCGATCCGCCCGCGGAATCAACGCCGCGCCGAAACTCCGGTCAGGAGCATGTGGGCCCGGCCGGTCTCGCCGTTGCCGGCCTTCTCGTCCCACTGGTAGTAGTCGTAGTGGAAGAAGCAGCCGACGTCGTCGGCCAGCAGGTAATCGACGCCCACTCCCAGACGCGTGGTCTCCACCAGCACGTCGGAGAGGCCGGGAAGCGTCGTCAGACTGACGTTGGTGAACGGGTCAGTCGGGTCGCCTGCGTTGGCAGCGGACGGATCGGCGAAGCGGGAAGTGCTCCTGACGAATTCCGCCGTCGCCGAGAAAGTCAGCCGGTCGGTCGCCGCGTAGGTCGTGCCGATGTTGACGATCTCGGCCCGGCTTCCATAGTCGAAGCGGGTTTCGGTGGCACCCTCTTGATAGGCGCTGCTATCATGGGCCTTGCCGATCGTGACGTCCTGATCGATCCAGTTCGAGAAGAACGCCAGCCCACCCGAGATGGACCACCGAGGCGTCGCGTTGTACCAGGCCGTAAGCGTGACCGGGTAGTCATCCTCGTCGAAATCCGCGTAGGGCGAAGAGTGGTGACGCTTCTGGACCCCGACCGTGGCGCTGAGCATGAAGCTGGTCGCGGGGAACCAGGTACCGCCGAACTCGATCAGGTCCTCGTGTTCCGGCAGACTCGAGCTGAGGGCCTGAGGAAACGTGCCGTCTTCCTCGACGGCGTCGCTGAACCCGTAGAGCGGATTGTTGTTCTGCCGCATCTTGTAGCGGACGAACGAATCCGTCGACCGCGAGAACTCGACGGCGACCGGCCCGATCTTGGCCTGGATGACCGGCTCGATCTCCATCGTCAGCCAGTCGATCGTCTGCCGGTTGCTGCGGACGTGGCAGGGTCCCGCCCCGCACATGTGCCCGAAGGCGAGGGCTTCGCGCTCGCCATGTTTGCGCATCCCCCAGACGTTCAAACCCCACTTGATGTTGTCGGTCGGGTCGCCCTTGAAGTTGGCTTCGAACTTCTGGATCCGCATGGCGTAATTCTGGCCGGCGAAGTCGTCGTCGTGTCGGCCGATGTAGTTGCCCGGGGCCGGATCGCCCAGGGCACCCGGAAAGTTGTCCAGCAGATCGTGGTCCAGCCGGTGGATGAACCGCTGGTAGTCGATGTCCGCGGACACGGTCGGCCCGAAATAGTCCAGGCCGACCTGCGTGCTTTCCGATTCGGTTCCGCTGACGAACACGTCGGCCGTGCGATTGCCGTCGCTGGAAATCCCGTCGGCCCAGGATTCCGCCGCGGGAGTCCCGATGTCGGCACCCAACAAGACCGTGGGTGCCAAGACCAGGGCCGCGACGGCACAGATATGGCGTTTCCACCTCATGATTGCTCCCCTGCAATGCGTTGGTTTTTTTGGTTATGGCAACGAAGACGACGGGGCCTTCGATCCTTATCGCATGAAATCGGTCTTTCTGGTAAACGGTGAAGGCAGATCGCTGCCGTGGATCTGCGCGTGGCACTGCGTGCAGTCCGTGTAGAACCCGGCCTGATTGATCGAGTGGCCGTCGACGTTCGCACCACCGTGGTGACCCTTGTGGCCGCTGTGGCAACGCAGGCAGAGCATCACGGTCGGCTGCTTCAACAGGTTGTTGGCCACCGTGCCGTGCGGTTCATGGCAGTAGCCGCAGTTTTCCGTCACCGGCGGATGCTCGAAGGCAAACGGCCCCTGCTTCTCGGCGTGGCACTTCCAGCAGAGATCGTTGACCCGATCCGCCAGCAAGTTGCCCTCGAGTTGGCCGTGGGCGTCGTGGCAGTCGGAGCAGACCATCTTGCCTTCCTTGATCGGATGGTGCGACGGCAGGGCGTTCTTGCCGAAGATCTGCGGATGGCACTGGTAGCACGCGTCCGGCTCGTCGACCGACATCGGCAGCCTCGGAGACTGCTGGATGTTGGGGTGCGAGATGTTCACCAGTCGCGGCACCTTGGTGGTCGGGTGCGGATTGTGGCAGTCCGTGCAGGCCACGCCCTCCAAGTCGTGCGTGGACGAGTGGAACGCCATCGTCGGCCCGCCGTCGCTGTGGCACTGCAGGCAGAGATCCTTCCGCGTGCCCTCGCGGATCTTCCCGTGGGCCTCGTGGCAGGTCGTGCAGTTGAAGCCGTTGGGCCCGGCGCGCTGGCGCCCAGGTTGTCCGACGAGCCTGCCAGCGACGCCACAGCACCCTGGTAGCTGGTCAACTCGATGGGAACGCCGCCGGGGCCGTAGGCGCTTTCGCCCGGCTCGGTGGTCGCCGGGGTTCCCAACGGCACGTTGTAGTGTCCGCGGTGACAGTCGACGCAGGTTACGCCCTTATGGGCGTGGACCGAATAGCGCCACTGCGCGCCCGGCGAGCAGCCGTTCTCCTCGTGGCACTTCAAGCAGAGTTCCGATCGCTCGGCCGCACCGAGCGTCTTGAAGCTGAGGATCAACCCCGGTTCCTTGCCCCGGGTTTCCAAGTGACGACTTGCGGGACCGTGGCACGATTCGCAGGAATCGCCACAGTGGACGTTCTCGGGGAACGTCTTCGTGTATGCCTCATGGCAAGTCAAGCAGAGTTCGTCGTCGTTGACGAATTCCGCGTCTGGGACTTCCGGAATGGGAACCTGTAGTCGTCCGTATAGGATTTCTGCTCGAAAGCAGAGTTGGCCTTGGGCCAACCTCGGTCCAACCGGGTCTCCTTGCGCGCGGGACGATGGGGAGATCGGCAAGACGCGATTCCCAACACGAGAAATCCCACGACAACGAGCCCGACGGAAGAAAACCGGACAAGGCTCCTGGAATGCCTCACGAAGTTCACGGCCTTCACCTCCTTGCTGTGGCGGATAGAACACCGCCGCCAATGAAAGCGGTCGCTGCTGTTCGCGCGACCGTTGTTCGTCCTTGGGTCCCACGCGCCCTCCACGCAACTTGTTACCCGGCCGCCGTGCTGCGCCCACTCGCGCAGAGCATCAGACACAACAGTTCTGTAGGTCAGGGCTTGCCCTGACGAAATCGAGCTGCCGCCAACCCGAAGTTCTTCCAACATTCAAGAGGTAACTCATTCAGTGGTCTGCCCTTACGTGCGTTCGCAAATCACTTCGGCTGACTGCGGTACTGCGGAAGTAGCCGGAAAACCCGTTTGCGGAACTGGTGGGGACACGGAAACCGGCACAGTACCCGCACGAATCAGGTCGTAAGACGCCGGCACCCGAAACAGAAACCCCGCAAGAAACCGCGTCTTACGGGGCGATACATGATGGTGCTAAAGCACTAAGCGGAGGGCACGGGACTCGAACCCGCAAGGGATTGCTCCCCACCTCATTTCCAGTGA
>DATLAN010000418.1:0-3237 GCA_035527455.1 Thermoguttaceae bacterium | reverse complement strand
GCACGGAGGTTTTGAACGAATCGACGCTCGATGTTCTTCGGGGGGCCGCGCTCACCGAAGAACAGGCACGGGCGATTTTCGCCCTGGGCGAAGAAGCCGTCATCTTCGCGTTGTTGGAACTGACGAAACAACTGGCCGAGTAAACGGGGTCAGAGCGCACTTTGTCATTAGCAAGGCAACTCGGACCGCTGCCGCGGTCGATCTTGCGGAAGCGATCCTACCATGTCGCTTGACTCATTCACAACATCGGCGGTGTTGACGAGTTGCCCGCTTTCGGCTTGAAATTGGGCCGCCGCGTGGTGTATACCTGGGGCTCGTGACGGTCTCTTTGTGCGCGCGGCAGACCCAACCGGAAACCGTCACCGAGCACGGCAGAACGTTTCTCGGTGAATCGCCCTCACGCTAACCCTCTCCCAGAGGCGGAGGAAACTGGTTTGCAGGTCGCCCTCACCCTAACCCTCTCCCAGAGGGAGAGGGAAGCTTGTCGTAGGTGCCCGATGCATTGTTGCTCTCGAAAAAGCGAAATCGGCGAAAAGTGGGCAAGAATGGCGCAAACCGTGGATTGGCCGACTCTTGCGCCGTGGAAACAACCGCACGAGTGCAACCGGCCGTGCGTGTGCTGTCAAGATGGGGCAAACGATCCAAGTCGTGAACCAGGAAGAAGTTACGCGAAGACACACCCTCGACCAACAGACGACGCGCCAGGCTGCGGGCGGGAAACAATCGGTTTCGCCCGGTTGATGTGAGCCGGGCCCGTCTGCGTAACCGATTGCCGCAAAAGGCGTTGGGGCGAACGGGGCGGCCGTCAAGGTTGCCCGTTGTTGCCTTCGGGCTCAAAAAGTGGAAAACAATGACCGTAGGCCTCGATCTCCCAAATCCGCGAGATCTCGACGGGTTCGGCCGTCTTCAGCTACGGCGGCGGTTGCAGGTCGGTCTGGACGGGCGGAAGCCGGCCGACGCCTTCGGTCATCAGCTTCTTTAGTTCGTCCAAGTAGTCCTCGTAGACCGCACGGGGGTCGCCGTCGTGTTGCTTGCAGATCGAGGCCGCCATGCCCACGATCTCGCCCATGCAGCCGCCGGTCCGCATCACCCGGACCGTGCCCAGGGCCTCGTGCGTAACGCTGACGTCGCGCCCGGCCATGAAGAGGTTCGGCACGTTGCGGCAGTACAGGCACCGATACGGGATCCAGTACGGCCGCGGATAGTCGGTGAAATGGGCCTGGGCGATGAACGCGTCGCCCTCGAATCCCTTCTCGTATCTCGGGTCGGGCAGGTGGAGGTCCATCTTCCAGCCGGTCGGCACGCAGCCGTCGTCATACTGCTTGCCGCCGAGCAGGTCCTCTTGCGAAAGGATCACGTCGCCCAGCAGCCGGCGGGATTCACGCTTGCCGGCGATGTGGGCGATCCAGTTGAGCTTGTGGTTGGGATACGCCTGGTCGACGTTCTTCAGCGCGTCCCAGGCGCCGTAAGCGGCGCGGAAGTTCCAGTCGCGGATGGTCTCGCCGTGGGTGAACGGATCGTGGTCGAAGCCGCTCTCCCAGTACCATCCGCCCAAGGAGAGAATGCCGGGCCGGTCGTCGCCGCGGCCGGGGAACGGCTTGTCGCCGAGATCCAACGCCCAGGGACAACGCGGGAACGCTTGCCGACGGTCCGTTTCGATCACGTTCCAGAGGTTGCACCGGCCCATGTGGCCTTCGAGGGTGATCTCGTAATTGGCCCCGGCCAGGTAGCCGATCGCTCCGTCGCCGGTGCAGTCGGCGAACCAGCGGCCGGTGAAGCGAACGCGGCGTCCGGTGCGGGTATTCTGGGCAATCACCGCGCGAATCCGCCCGGCGTCCGTCTCGACCCGGTTGGCCCGGTGCTGCAAGAACAGCTCGATGTCCTTCTCCGCCCGAACCACGGCCAGCTTCTTGTCGTCTTCGTATAGCTCGGCCGTGTTTTCGGGCCCGTAGTGGGCGCTCTTCTGCTGTTCCAGTTCGGCAACCACGTCGCCGACTCGCGGATACGGCTCGACGTTCCGGTTGCCTTGCAGCCAGACGCGAACCTCCGAGCTGTTGTTGCCGCCGAGCACGGGCCGGTCCTGGACCAGCGCCACCTTCAAGTCGAGCCGTGCCGCCGCAATCGCCGCGCACGTGCCCGAGATGCCCCCGCCGACCACGACCAGGTCGAACGGCCCGGCGTCTTGCGGCTCCTCGGGCAATCCGAGCAGGCGGCGTCGAAAGGCGGCCATTTCGGGATCTTCGTTGGGCGGCGTGAAATCGTCGTCCGTGGTGAAGACGATCGCGTCGCAGCGGCCCTCGAAGCCCGCCAGATCGTGCAGGGCGACGGAGATCTCACGGCGCGTGATCTCCACTTTCCCGCCGCGGTGCCAATGCCACGCGGCTCCCTCGGTGCCGAAGACGGTCTGAAGCGGCCGGCCGTCGATGAGCAGTTGGAACCGGCCCGGCGCACCGGGCGCCTTCCACGGCGCGACCCAATCCCGGGTGCGGACCCACACGTGATAGGTTCCCGGCGTCGGGAAACGCACGGTCGTGGTCGCATCGGCCACGGGGACGCCCAGTCCGTGTGCCAGCAGGAAGGGCGAGCCCATCTGATCCATGAACTGCGAGTCGTCGGTCCAGCCGCCGTAGTCGTCGAAGCTCTCGGCCTCGACCAGGACGGTCGGTTTGGGGTCTGCTGGTTCGGCGGCGCAGAGCAAAGTGGTCAGAGTTGCCCATGCCAGGCCAATTGCGATAATCCGGTGTTTCTCTATCATTTCATAGTCCTCCCGCACATAGTCTCCCATGCGTGTTTGGCGGAAGCAAGTCCGGCGAGGACGCTGGTCACTCGAGCCGGCCGTGCCGCCGATACCGATAATAGGCGGCGCATGCCCCTTCGGAAGACACCATGGGGGCACCCAGAGGACTGTCCGGCGTGCATCGGATGCCGAAGGCCGGGCAGTCGTGCGGTCGCTTGTGGCCTTGGAGCACCGCGCCGGCGATACACTCGGAGGGTTCCTCCGCGGTGAACTGCTCCAGGCCAAAGCGGCGGTCGGCGTCGTATCGGGCGTACGCTTCGCGGAGCGAGAGGCCGCTGGCGGGGATCTCGCCGATGCCACGCCACTTCCTCGGCACGACCTGGAAGACCTCGTGGATTCGCTCTAGTGCCGCAAGGTTTCCCTCGGGTCGAACGCTGCGGGTGTACTGGTTCTCGACTTCCGCCCGGCCGCTTTCGAGCTGCTCGACGCACATCAGCACT
>DATLAN010000417.1:0-16090 GCA_035527455.1 Thermoguttaceae bacterium | reverse complement strand
ACCTTGGGAAACTCCACGATAGCCGGCATGGTCCAACCCTCCCTGGTCGTTGTGCGCCATCCGAAATCGCAGAGATTAGACACGAAATTGCCTATTTTTCCAATGCCGTTTGAAAGATTGCAAAAGTCCAGTGATAACTGAAAACTGATAACTGAAAACTGAAAACTGAAAACTTCCCACGAGCGGCCGCTCATTCGTGCGGGTGGATGATGATCTTCATGCCCTTTTGGGTCTGCATCGTCTCGAAGGCCTCGTTGATTCTCTCAAGCGGGAAACGGTGCGTGATGATCGGCTCGGTGCGGACCAGGCCGGCTTCGAGCATCTTGACCGCCAGCTCGTGTTGCCGCGGAACGCAACCGTGCGAACCGGTGACGAAACACTCCTTGTAGTGGATCGTGTTCGAGAGCACCGATAGCGGACGCACGTCCTTGCCCAGCCCGCCGAAGAGGTTCACGTAGCCGCGATGGGCCACCATCTCGATCGCCTGTTCGTGGACCACGACCGAAGGACACGTGGTCATCACGATATCCGGCCCCTCGCCGCCGGTCTCTTCGCGGCAGCGGGCGACCACGTCTTCTTTTCCAGCGTCGATGTAAACGTCGGCCCCGTACTGTTTGGCGATCTCCATCCGTTGCGGGCTCAACTCGGCGGCGATCACCTTGATGGCGCCCATCGCGCGGGCGGCGTCGATCATCATGCAGCCGATCGGCCCCATCCCAATCAGCGCGACCGTCTTGCCCAACGACATGTTCACCAGTTCCAGGCCGTTGACGGCACAGGCCAGCGGCTCGGCCAGGGCGGCCACGTCGAAACTGAGCTTCTCCGAAAACGGCGTGACGGGGCCTTCTTCCAGCACCAGACGCGGCAGCTTCATGTACTGGGCAAAGGCACCGGGGATCTGATAGCCGATCGCGTAATTGATCGCGCAGTTGTTCCCCAGGCCGTTGCGGCACCAGTGACATTGTCCGCAAGGCACGTCGGCCCCGACGGCCACGCGTTGTCCTTCCTTGACCCGGGTGACGTTCTTGCCCGCCTCGACGATCGTGCCCGCTATTTCGTGCCCGATGATCGCCGGCGGCTTCAACCGGGGATTTCCGTGGTGGAAGATACGGATATCGGAACCGCACACCGCGACCGATTCGACCTTGAGGATGGCCGAGTAATCGTCGACCTGCGGATCATCGACCTCTTTGACGACGAGGTTCTCGAGTGCTTCGAGCACGGCGGCTTTCATGGGGGGATGGCTTTCTGGTTGGTGAGTGGGGAGTGGGGAGTTGTCAGTTGTCAGTTGTCAGTTATCAGTTATCAGTTTTCAGTTTCTAGTTTCTAGTTTCTAGTTGTCAGTTTTCTTGAGGGCGCTCGGAATAGAGGCGCAAGGACCATGAGGAAAACGCCCCCGGACTGCGTTCCGGGGGGGCCGGGGGACCGGAGGGCGACCCCGCCGACCGCAGTCGGCGGGCGTTGGATTCCGGTCGAGACCCCTCCATTCCTCAGCCACGTTCACTGACAACTGACAACTGACAACTGACAACTGACAACTCTCCGCTACGGCTTAATCAATACTTTGGCAAAAAACTCGCTTTGATCCCTCATCATCACCAGGGCGTCGTTGGCCCTCTCCAGCGGAACGCGGTGGGAGACGAGCGAATCGAGATCGATCGCGCGGGAGGCCACGGCGGCCAGCGCGGCCCGCCAGTCGTCGTTGTTTCCGGCGGCGCTGAAGGCCGAATTCCAGGTGCCCAGGATGTCCAGCTCGCGTCGCATGGCCTGGGAGATCAAGGCGGCCGGCAGGGTGACGTTGGCGGACGGATTGCCCATAATCACCACCCGACCGCCCACGCGAGCGGCCGCAATTGCTTGGTTGAGCGTGATCGGCACGCCCGCCCCTTCCACGCACAATTCCGCGCCGCGACCGCCGGTCAGTTCGTGGATTTTCGCGACCGGATCGCCGTCCCGGGCGTTCAGCGCCAGGTCGAAGCCGAGCTGTTCGGCCATATCGAGTTTCTCCGGGATCAAGTCGAAAAGGACGACTTGCCCGGCACCCATCACCTGGGCCCATTGGGCGGCCATCAGCCCGATCGGCCCGGCGCCGAAGATCACGACCGTCTCGCCGACGAAACTGCCCCCGGCACGCTTCAAGGCGTGCAACGCGACGGCGGCCGGCTCGGTCATCGAGGCGGCCTCCATGGAGACGCCCTCGGGCACGGGCACGAGGTTCTGCGGTGGGACCGAGACGTACTCGGCGAAGGCCCCGTCGCGTCGCGACCCGTAGTAGTCGTAGTCGGAACACTGCACGTAGTTGCCCAACTCGCAGGAAGCACACTTGCCGCACCACAACAACGGAAAGACGACCACGCGGTCGCCCGGCCGGTACTGGTCGACCTCTTCGCCACAGGCCTCGACCGTGCCGGCGAACTCATGCCCGCAGACGGTGGGAAAGTGGTACGTGCCCTTGACGAAGATCCGCGGGATGTCCGATCCGCACACGCCGCAGAAGCCCACGCGGACGAGGACCTCGCCGGGGGCGACCGTCGGTTTGGGGATCTTCTCGTAGCGGGAGTCGCCCACGGCGTGCAGGACCAGGGCGTTCATGGTGGGTTGGGAGGTCATTTTCTGATTCTTGGTTTTCTTGTGCGAAGCCGCAAGCGGCTTTATTGTTCTCTCATGTCGAGCCCGGTGCGGATGGCGGCCTCGGTCTTGCGGACGTTTTCGGCCATCGAGGCCTCGCTGTTGTACCAACTGCTGGTGCCGGCCACCAGGATATCGCCGCCGGCGGCGACCATGTGCGGGATGTTCTGGAAACTGACGTTGCCGTCGACCATGATGGGGATCCCGGCACCGTGGTCGTCGAGCAGCTTGCGGCAATCGGCGATCTTGCGGATGCCGGAGGCCACCAGCTTTCCGCCGGCAAAGCCCGGGTTGACGGTCATCACCAGCACGAAGTCCAGCCGCTCGATGACGTACTCGATCGCCTCCAGCGGTGTGGCCGGATTGAGCGCCACGCCGGCCTTCATTCCCTGCTGGCGAATACAGGTGAGCGTACGGTCGAGGTGCCGGCACGTTTCGGCGTGGACGGCCACGTATTCCACGCCGATCTCGCCCAGGGCGTCGATGTAATCGTCCGGATTCTCGACCATCAGATGGACGTCCATCGGCAGACGGGTCTTCCGGCGGACCTGCCTCACCACGTCCGGGCCGAGCAGGAGGTTCGGCACGAAGTGGCCGTCGGCCATGTCGATGTGCAGCATGTCGGCCCCGAGCCGTTCCAGTTGCCGGATGCCTTCCTCGAGATGACAAAGGTCGGCGCACATGACCGAAGGCGACGTGCGGACGACTTTCGGCGGCAGGGGGATCGAGGCGGGTTTCGGCTCGGCCGGCGCTGCTTGTCCTTCCGCCAGCCACGTTTCCTTCAAGTACCGCAACGAGGCGCGAAGCTCGTCGGCCAGTTCCTTGTCGGAGTGGTCCCGCCCCAGCTTGGGACCGCCGATTTCCAAATAGCCGATCACCTGATCCACCGGGATCGTCTCGGCGTGCTCGAGCACCAGATCCCGGATCGGCCCGATCTCGATAATGCCCACTTCGCGTTCCCGCGGGCTGAAACCGAAGGTGGACGAATATCGCGCATCGGTATTCTTCAGGTGGATTTCATGGAGATGCGGCAGCGTGGCTTCGAGTAATTCGAGGTGGTCGTAGCGCGTGGTCAACTCGCCGTCTGCGTACCCATGGGCAATATCCGTGCAATAGCCGACACGCGCGGTACGGTCGGGATGCTGCCGATGCCAGGCGGCCAGCTCGTCGCCCATCTCTTGGATTTCCTCCGGCAAGGTGGGCGGTTCGGCCAGACACGACATCGGCTCGATACCCAGCCAGGGGACGCCTTTCTCGTGGGCGAAGGCCATCAACTCCTTCATGTGCCGCAGGTAGCATTCGATCCCTCGACGCTTCAGCCCCATTCGGTCGCGGTAGACGGCGCCCGGATTCGACCCGACCGATTGGGCACCCACCAAGGCCCCCACCTCGATCAATCGCTCGAAGTTCTTCCGGGCGACGGCTTCCCAGCCGGGCTCGTCGTTGAAGAAGCCGCCCAACTCGCGATGGGCGGTGAAAATGCTGGAGATGCGAATCCCCAAGTCCTCGGCCTGCCGCCGCAACTGGAGGAAATACTCGTCGGGAAGCTGATAAACCTCGAAGAATGTGCCTAATTGGACGAAGGAAACCCCCTCTTCGGCCAAGAGCCGAAAGAGCCACTGATAGGAGAACCGGTACTGCGCCGGGTCCGTCTTGACGCCAAGCTGGAGAGTGAGATCAGCCAATAGCTCGTTGCTCCGGGGGCTGAGGTCCCTTGCTTGACGGATAACACCGCCCCGCGGGGCGGTGACTAACACCGCCCCGCGGGGCAGCGACTCGCCGGTCAAGCGGGTTCCTCACCTGAGATTGAACTCGCCGGCAAGATATACGAAATCGTGCCGGCGCGAGACTCGAAAGCCCACATTGTACCAACGGAGATTTCGCCTGCAAGCGGCTCGCTCAGCCTCGGCCGTTGCCTCGTTCCAGGGCGGAGATCTTCTCCAGGCGCCGGGCGTGCCGGCCGCCCTCGAAAGGAGTCGCCAACCAGACCTCGACCAATCGGTCCGCCGCCTTTTCGTTCAGCGTGTCGCCCGAGAGGCACAATACATTAAGATCATTGTGCCGGCGGCTGAGTTCCGCGGTCAATTCGTCGTGGCACGGGGCCGCGCGGACGCCGGGAATCTTGTTGGCTACGATGCACATGCCCAGGCCCGTGCCGCAAACCAAGATCCCGCGGTCTACTTCTCCGCGGCTGACCTTTCGGGCGACCAGGGCGGCGACGTCCGGATAGTCGTCGTCCTCTTCATACGAGCCTGCGTCGACGACGTGCTGGCCGAGTCGGCCCAACAACTCGACCAGTTTCGCCCGCAACTCCACGCCTCGATGGTCGCTCCCGACCGCAATTCGCATGGCAGTACCGCTCCCCTGTACGCCCCGGTGATTCCGCGATTGTACCGCTGATCGAGCAATCTTGCAACGGGTTGCCATCCATGGTGGGGTACTAGTATAGCTCACCTTAGGGGTTCCTCCTGCCTTTTCTCTTGAGGGTCGACCTCTCCAACCGGTCTTGCGTTGACCGGCCCGGATCGCTATTCTCCCGCTTCCTGACCGTTCAGCGCGGCGCGGCCACCGAGCCGCCGGCGTCTTTTCTCGCTGCATTTCTCCAGAACGAGGCCCGAATGACGTGTTGCCAAACGCAAAAAGGGATCATTGTCGGGATTTCAGACTTGCCCCACGCATGATTTCGGCCGTGCTGGCGGGGTGCTGTCTGGCGTCGGCCGCCGGCTGCGGCAGTTTTCTCGCTCAAGCCCGAAATGGGGAAGGCGTGCGACTGTTCGAGCAACAGGCCCGTTATCACGACGCCCTGCGGGAGTTCCAGGAGGCGAGTTATGCCGATCCGACGGACCCGACCGGGTACTACAACCAGGCGCGGACCTATCATCAACTCGGATTGACCGGAAAGGACGAGGCCGACTTGACTCGGGCCGAAGACATGTACAATTTGTGCCTGGACGTGGCCGAGGATTACCCATCCGGCTTCGAGGCTCGGGACTGTTATCGCGGATTGGCCGTTCTGCTCGCTCAACAGGGACGGCATGACGAGGCGTTCCGTCTGATCGAAGGTTGGGCCGACAATCGGCCCGACGATCCCGAGGCCAAGATCGAACTGGCCCGGCTCTGCGAGGAATTCGGCAACCAAACGGAGGCGGAAACGCACCTGGTCGACGCGTTGAAGGCGGAGCCCCACAACGCCCGGGCATTGGCCGCTCTGGGCAAGATCAGCGAGGAGAAGGGCGAGCCGCAGCAGGCTCTGCGCAACTACCAGCGTTCGCTCCAATCCAACCGCTTCCAGGAGCAAGTGGCCTCGCGGGTCTCCGTCTTGCAGTCCACGATGGGCGCGCCGGTCTCGACCACCGACTCCGACGGCCGGACGCGGCTGGTGGATAAGGATTCCGGCAACACATCCGCGCAACGGTAGGCGAATTCGCCAGGATGTAGCCGGATTCGGCACCGGCCTAGCGTGATACATCTAACGTAGGACGGACCTCCGGTCCGTCGCGACGGACTGGAAGTCCGTCCTACGAGCGTGTGTTTCACGACCACTGAGGCTTCAGTACGCCCGGGCATTCCGCCGCGCCTTCGGGTCGCCGGCGGCCTGCTTGAGTCCCGACTGCGGATCGATCGTCAACATCACCGGGTGTCCCAGCGGAGGCCGGCCGATTCGGACGCGATGGCCCAACACTCTGAGGGCCTCGATCGTCTCGTCGCCCACGGCTTCGTAAACCGAAAGGTCGCCCAGGCGGGGCGGCGGCTGGTTGAACGAGCCGACGTGATGCCCCGTGGCGAAGCGTGGAGCCGTGACGGCTTCGGCCGGCGCGAGGCCGAACTCGATGTGGTCCAACAGCAACTGCAACGCGACCTGGTCTTGCAGGTCTCCGCCGGCCACACTCACGGCGACGACCGGCTTGCCGTCTTCGAGGACCAACGTGGGCGTCAACGTGGTGCGGGGCCGCTTGCCCGGCTCGATGCAGTTGGGGTGGCCGCGCCAGGTATTCAGGCTCCGCAAGCGGCTGCCCAAGATGATGCCCGTCTCGCCGGCCAGCACGCCGCCCCATCCGCTGGGCGTGGCGGCCACCACGTTGCCCCATCGATCGGCCACCAGGCAGGTCGTCGTGTCGCGGATCTCTCCGGCAAACGGACGATAGTCCTCCGGCCGCTTGCCCAACAACGCCTTGCCCGACAAAGGGTCCCCGGGACGCTGTTCGAGCGAGGCTCGTTCGAGGTCGATCAACGGGCGGCGGAGATCGGCGTAAGGTTTCGAGAGGAGCGTTTCCAGCGGCACGTCGACGAACAACGGGTCGGCGAGGTACGCGTCACGATCGGCCAGGGCCAGCTTCATCGCTTCGACCACCACGTGAACGTAGTTCGGGCGGTTGTGGCCCATCGCTTTCAACTCGAATCCTTCCAGCAGCCGCAAGGTCTCGAGCAGATACGGGCCCTGGGTCCATGCCCCGCATTTGCAGACGGTGTAGCCGCGGTATTCGATCGAAAGGGGCTCCTCGACGCGAGTGACGTGCGTGGCCAGATCGGCGTAGCGGATCAGTCCGCCGTGGGCCCGGCTCCAGGCGTCCAGGTCTCGCGCAATCGGCCCGCGGTAGAAGCAGTCGGCGACCAACCGCAGCCCACGGCGGCGGTCGTCGGTGGCGCGCTGTTCGGCCTCGATCAACCGGCGAATCGTTCTGGCCAGGTTGGGCCGCCAGTCCTTCTGCGAACGGTCGAGAACGGCCAGTGCCGGCTGCGCGACCTCGGCGAACGTCATGGTGCCGTAACGGTCCAAAGCGGTCACGTAGGCGTCGATCGTGCCCGGTACGGCTGCGGTGGCGGGGTCTCCGCTGCCGGGAATGCGTCCGTTCTTTTCCTTTTCGAAGTAGTCCACGGTAGCCAGACCAGGGGCCGCGCCTTGACCGCTTAGGACTTCGACCACCCGGCGCCGGACGTCGTAGACGAGGATCGGTACCTCGCCGCCGAAGCAGAAGTTGCCGGACTCGACCACCGACTGCACGAGCAGGGCCGCCACGGCCGCATCGACCGCGTTGCCGCCGCGCCCAAGCACGTCGATCGCCGCGTCGGCCGCTTCCGCGGCGCCGACGACGACGGCCCCCTGATTGCCCTGGGCCTTCCAGGACTCACGGGTGGTCTGCTGGGCATTTGCCACGCCAGCGGACAAGACTACCAGGAACAACAGAGAGCGTGAAAAAGGCCCGGGGACGGAATGCATAGTCAACCTCCGAGAAACATCACGGGAGATTCTGGTCAGGTTGACAAATCATAACAGGTCTTCACCACTTGTTCAGCCATCCGCAGTGGGCAACGATTGGTAGCCGGATTCGCAAGAATTCGGCCCGCTTCGCTGAAACCAGGTAACACCCGAATTCTTGCGAATCCGGCTACCATTTGGCTGAAGTGTTGCCAAGAAAAGAAAGGGCCCCGATGGAGCGATAACTGGCCACTGGCCGGCGGAGACTTTTCCGATTGTACCTCGCCAATCCATTGGGGGAATCGACGAGTGAGGGTCTTGGGGATCGCCGGTAGTGGCCAGTTATCGCTCCATGCGGGGCTTTCGCAACATGGTAAGTGAAACGGTTATCGTTTCAGACGTCAAGATCTCCCGGTTCGTCAGTGCCCCGGGTCCCGAGGGCGGCTACGACAGCGACGCCCTCGGGAGGATTGGTTTCTGGTCTGTCAACAGACCTAACAAGCGGACGTGAGACTAAAGAGTGCCTTCCGCATCGATCACGTTGACGCACACTTCGATGGACGGACCGTCACCCGGATCCGGGGCGTCGTTGAATCTCGACCCATCCGTCCAGGCACAAATGATGCCAGCGCCGCCGGGATCAACGATCAATTGGCTCCCAGAGTAGGAGTAGCTCTGGTCCAGCTCGCCGATGGCGGCTCCCACGTCGGCCAGTTCGCTCACGACCGCGGAGCCCATCGACTTGACGCCGACGACCATTCCGATGACCAGCACGGTCATCAGCAAGACGAGTTCTGCGGAGAGGATCGCACCGGATTCATCTCTCCAAAGTCGCATTAACATAGCAATTCCCTCCAAAGCAAAAGGAAAACTCTCCAAAACCCCCAAGACGGGGGAGAACTCTGCGCCCAACACGCAAAGTTCATCAATGGGCGTGATTATATCAGACCTGGAGAAAAAAGCAAGCAGTTTTTGCCTATTCGACCCATCTTTTCACAAGTCGCTATCCTGCAATACCTTGCAACTACACTTTTCTTTTCCTAGTCGCATTCAGATCGCCCAAGCGGTGCGGTTTTCCAGAGATTACGCATGTTCGCTCCCCAACCCACCTATCGCGGTCGGACCTACTACGGAGACTTGGAGGTTGCTGAGAGGGCAAGCCCGAAGAATCGAATCGGCCGTCCGCTCCGCTTACCCGCCGGTGGTGGGGTCTGCGACCAACCCCAAACTCCGCATCCACTGCTCGCACAACCGTGGCCAACCGGAACAGGGGTGCTCGGAGGGGCGCAGCCCGAAGCCGTGACCGCCGGCGGTGAACGCGTGCAGTTCGGTCTTGACTCCCGCCTTCTTCAGCGCCAAGTACATCTGCACGCTGTTCTCCGAACTGATGCGGTCGTCCCCGGCGTGGACGAAGAACGTCGGCGGCGATTGCCCGCCGACGCGGATCTCGGGCGCCAGGGCGTCGCCCTCGATCAGATAGGCCGGGTAGATCAACACGGCGAAGTCGGGCCGGCAGCTCGTTTTGTCGGTCTCGTCGATCGCCTCGTAGGCCCGCTGGTCGAAGTTCGTCGAGGCGGTCGCCGAGAGATGGCCGCCCGCCGAAAAACCGAGGATGCCGATCCGCCCCGGATCGATATTCCACTGGGCCGCGCGTGACCGAACGAGGCTCATGGCCCTTTGAGCGTCCTGAAGCGGTGCCAGGTGCTTCGGCCGGTCGTTGCGGCGCGGGACCCGGTACTTCAGCACGATGCCGGTCACGCCGACCGAGTTGAGCCAGTCGGCGACCTCCGTTCCTTCCTTGTCCCAGGCCAGGATACTGTACCCACCGCCGGGACAGATCAGCACCGCCGCCGTCGGACCGTCCGCTTCCTTCGGTCGATACACCGAGATGGTCGGCTTGCTGACGTTCGTCAACCGCTCACACGATCCGGGTTCCGGCCCGCGCGGAATCAGCTTCTCCTCGGCGATATCGCCCTTCTCGCCGGGTACTTCCCCGGGCCAGACGTCAAGGACGAGCGGCCGATCCTCGGCGAGGGCGGAGGTCCCGATGACCAAAAACAATAGGATCGATGGGGTGGATGCAAGCTTCATGATGGGTGGACTCCTGATTGCCGGGTTGGTAACTGTTCAGCCATCTGCCGTCGGCATGGATTCGTAGCCGGATTCGCAAGAATTCGGGCCATTTCGGCTGAAACTGGGCAACGCCCGAATTCTTGCGAATCCGGCTACCATTTGGCCCGAATTCTTGCGAATCCGGCTACCATTTGGTTGTTCAGTGCGGCCGAGTATAATCGTGTGAGATGGTCTCTGCAACTGTCCCGGCGGGCACGGATTCCAGCACCTCGACTCCGCAAACGAAGGGCTCGCCGGTCTTGGGTCGGAACGTCAAGTCCAGCGAAGGCCGGTTTCCGAGCTTGCGGCCGCCGTTGCGACCCGGGAGAGCTTCCCCTCTACGTAACTGCGGGCAAGCCCGCCCGCTAAACGATGCTAAACGATGCTAAACGATGCTAAACGATGCTGAACGATGCTGAACGATACTGAACGATACCGAGCGTGTATCTTGGAGCGCATCGCCGCCGATTTCGAATCTCCTCCGGCAAGACCCGGATTCAGATGGAGAATCGCTCGGGGTCGAGCGAGTCCGCGGCATCGTCGGCCGCGTGGGACGTCTTCGACGGCCGATCGTGCAGACCGACCGGATCGTAGTCGAGAAGCCAATCCAGCTCGCCGGCAAAGACGGCCGATTCGGCCGCGGATGCGAGGTCGCGGGCTTCGGGTACGGCGGCCGGCAACGCGCCGGGGGCGTCGGAAAGATCGATCAGCTTCAAAACGTCCGCGAAGTTCGTTTGATGCTGCCTGGCCAAAAGAACGTCGGTGGCATTCACGCGCCCGTCGCGGTTGAAGTCATAGGCAGAAGCGATTCCCGGCGGGGGAAGAAACAACTTCCGATTGTTTCGGGCCAGCAGCAGGTCGATCGTGGTGACGCGGGCGTCGGACGGCGAGTTGCCCGTCTCGGCCACCGCGTTGCCGAAATAGAAGACGTCGTCCCCGGCCATGCCCGTCGCGTCGGCCGACACGGTGACTTGCAGCCACTGGTCGCGGATGGCGTAGTCGGGCCAGATGATCGTCACCCGGTCGTGCTCGGAGTTGCCGTTGCCCCACCGCACGGAAACCGACGCCGGTGCCGGAGCGTCGATCCACCCGGCCGCGTCGTCGTCGTTGCCGACCTTGAAACCGAAGGCCGCGTCCGGATCGACGTCGTGCGGCAGATCGTCGACGTCAACGATCAGGCCGTTGATGCCGCGGTGGTAGCTCGTGTAGTTGGCGAATCCGGCCGTCCGACCCGGCAGTAGCGGCTCCTTGTCGATCGCTACGGCGTTGTCGTCCTCGACGCCGGCCGCGGCGTTGTCGTCCTCGACGCCGGCCGCGGCGTTGTTGTCGTCGTAGACCGAATGGTTGTAGAAGAGGTAGCGGCCGACGACCTCGACGACCGGTGTGACGGTCACCGTCAGCGTGTCGCTGGTTCCCTTGCCGCCGTCGTCGTCTTGCACGGCGACGGTGACCGTGTACACGCCGTCGTCGGCATAAACGTGACTGAGCAGGAACTGGTCGTCGTCGAGTTCCAGCGGCTGGACGCCCGAGCCGTCGCCGTAGTTGACCGTGGCCGTCCAGGTATCGGCCCCCGGGTCGGAGAAGGTGCCCAAGCGGAGGAACGTTTCGCCTTCGTTGATCGTCTCGTCCGGCCCCGCGTTGACCGTCGGAGCCACGTTGTTGACCGTGACGATCGCCGTATCGGTGCCCGTGGCCGAATCATCGTCGCGCACGGTCACCCTGGCCGTATACACGCCGTTGTCCGCGTAGACGTGGGCGGGCAGGCTGAACGGGCTGACAACTGTTCCCAGCGACTGCACGCCGGTGCCGTCGCCGTAGTCCACCGTCGCCGTCCAACTCTCGGAGTAGGAATCCGCGAAGGAAACCCAACGGCTGAAAGCGTCTCCTTCATTCATCGCGGCATCCGGACCGGCGTCGACCGTCGGGGCCACATAGCTGACCGTGACGGTCGCCGTATCCGTGGACGACGATCCGTCGTCGTCGGTCACCGTAACCCGCACCGTGAACCGGCCGCCGGCCGTATAGACGTGGGCGTACCCGAACGGACTGGTGACCGCCCCCAAGGCTTGGACGCCCGTGCCGTCGCCGAAATCGACGGTGGCCGTCCACGTATCGGAACCGGGATCGGAGAAAGTGGCGGTGCCGTTGACCGTAGTCCCTTCCACGACGGACCGATTCGGACCCGCGTCGAGCGTCGGCGCCACGTTATTGACCGTAACGCGGACGGTATCGGTGCCGGCCCCGCCGCCGCCGTTGGTCACGGTCACCGTCGCGGTATATATGCCGTTGTCGGCGTAGACGTGGCTGGGAAGCGTGAACGGGCTGACCACCGTTGCCAGCGACTGCACGCCGGTGCCGTCGCCGTAGTCCACCGTGGCCGTCCTGGGGCCCGGACCCGCGTCGGTGAAGGACACGGAATTGCTGAACGTCCCACCTTCGTTGATCGTCTTGTCCGGGCCCGCATTGACCGAGGGAGCCGTTGCGACGACGGTGACGCTGGCCGTGTCGGAGCCTGAAGCTCCCTCGTCGTCGCTTACGGTCACCGTCACCGTGTAGGTGCCGTGGTTGGAATAGACGTGATCGAGCGCGAACTGTTTGCCGGTCAGTTGCAGCGGTTGGACGCCCGAACCGTCGCCGTAGTCGACCGTGGCGGTCCAGGTGTCTGCCCCGGGGTCGGAAAACGTGCCCGAACTGCTCAGTGGGGCGCCTTGGTTGACCGTCTTGTCCGGGCCTGCGTCGACCGACGGGGGCAGGTTGTTGACCGTGACCTGGAGCGTATCGGTGCCGGACGCCCCGTCGTCGTCCCGCACGGTCACGCTCGCCGTATAAACGCCGTTATCGGCATAGACGTGATCGAGCACGAACTGTTTGCCGACCAACGACAGCGGCTCCGCGCCGGAGCCGTCGCCGTAGTCCACCGTCGCGGTCCAGGTGTCCGCGCCCGGGTCGGAAAAGCTTCCCGAGCTGCCGATGAACGCGGCGCCCTCGCCGATCGTCTCGTCCGGCCCGGCGTCGACCGCGGGAGCCACGTTGCTGATCGAGACCAACCGGGCGACCGTATCGGTCGATCCTTCCTCGTCGGTCACCGTCAGCGTCACCCGGTAGAGTTTGTTGTCGGGGAAGGCGAACGAGGGGTTCTGCTCGTAACTGGCGGCCAGCCCGGCGAAATTCCACTCCCATGCGACAATCTCGTCAGGACTGCTGGTCGAAGTGTCGGTGAACTGGATCGCCGCGCCCTCTTGGCGAGGCAGCGGCTGGAAAGAGAATCCGGCCGTCGGCACCGTGCCTTGCACGCTCAGCACCGCCGCCATGTCCCACGCGTCGGTCAGGACCCAGTTGCCGCCGACCCGGGTTTCCACCACAACCTGCCGGTAGTGCGTTCCCACTTCGTCCAGAGTGTCGGTGAACGTATAAACCCGAGTGCCGCCGCCGCCGATCGCGTACGCCGAACTGGTGGCCGAGAAGTCGTATGGGCTGGATTGATCCCGGTCTACCCGGAGCGACAGGCGGACGTCGCGGCTTTCCGGGCCGTCGTTGCTCACCGAGACTTCGTACGTCACCGAAGTCCCCCGGTTCACGGTTCCCCCGGTAACGTCGTTGCCCGCCTGTTTCACCGCGAAGTCGAAGGCGTACGGCTCCGTGCGTTGCAGGTCGGCGTCGATGGTTTCGCCGGCGGTTACCGAGACCTGGCCGCGTGCCCAGAGTTCCGGCCCGAGAGAAGTCTTGGTGAAATAACCTTCCAGGGAGTAGGTGCCGGCCGAAACGTCCGAGAAAGTCGCCGGATTCGTCCCGGTCTGCTGCATAACGGGCGAGGTACCGAGCACGAACTGCGTCTGCGATGCCGCGGCCGCTGTGCCGGTCTGGTCGGTCAACGTCGCGAGGATATTGCCGCCGGGAATCGCCTCGGTATGGAACTCCCAGACGGGACTCCACGTCACGCCGCCCCTGTGGTCGTCCGCTTTGACCTTCCAGTAGTAATGGGAATCGCCCTCCAACGGGCCGGGATCTGCCGTCGCGCCGGTCGAGTCATTCTTGATGACGTCGTCCGGCGAAGAGTCGTTCTTCTCGAAGTAGACGGTATAGTACAAGGTATCGCCGTTGGGGTCGGTACACGACCACTGCACGTCGGCGGTCGTCGAAACGTCGGTCCCGCCGCTTGGAGGCACGGGATCGATCGGGCTGTCCGGCGGTAGGTTTGCGGACGGCTCATCGTGTCCCATTTCCGCGTCCACTTCGGTCTTCGAGTCGACCGCCTGGTTGTTCGTGCTGTCGATCACGGTGATCGTGAACTTCGTCGACGCCAGATGCAGGGCCGGGAGGCTCAGTGTCGCCTCGTACCCGCTGTCGGCAGGATCGGACGGGAAGCCGCCGACGAACGAATCGAACACCAGTGCCGGGTCATAGTTGGTATAGTTCCTTCCGGTAAAGCGGAAGGTGTAATTGTTCCCGTAGGTCACGACCTCGTTCGTCGACACGTGAAATCCAAAAATGCCCGGGGAGGCGTCCGGCCGAACGTAGCCCGCACTGGAACTGCTGATCCACGTGGCGTGTCCACCCTCGCCGTCGTTCCAGACATAGGGCGTCCACGGGTTCCAATACTCGGCCCAGTCCGTCGCACCGGTCAACGTCTGGCCCCAAGAGGAATAGAACGAGGGTGCCGAGGCGGATAGCGAGACCTCGATCACGCCGATCCCTTCGCCCGACCCCAAGCCGGCCGAGAAACCGTCCACCGTGGACGCCTCGACGGCTATCCACGATCGGTAGACGCTGCCGCCCGTTTGCCAGTGCCGGTGCAGGGTGAACATCCCGCCTTCTTTGGAGAAGCGGTCCTGCGACGGCCGGTAGTTGAACAGATCGGTCGGATCGAAGCGGAACAGGGCACTGGTGCCCTGGTAGACATTCGTGGGGTCGAACGAAAGTGCCTGGATGGCCGCGGTGGCTTCGTCCGGCGTGACGCCGCTGAGCGTGTACAGTCCCGGACCCGTCTTGACGAACCCGCCGCCGAGGAGGATCCCGTTGGCGTCGCGATCCGCTTGAGGTTCGTAGGGATCGATCAGAGACACCCGGACCGTGACGATCTCGCCGGCGTCGGCGTCGGAGATCGTCACGTCCCAAAACGGGGCGATCGTCTCGTCGTCGTAGACGAGTTGGTAGGCTATCGTGCCGGTAATCGCCGGTCGACTGTTGCCGCCCGCATCGGCCGGATAGGGGATGGTTCCCTCCAGCAGACCCGAGTCGAAGTCGTCGGCCGTCCCAACGGTCGACAAAAGACGGCGATCCTCCAGCAGTTCCAGCCCCAGCCGTCGAGGCCGAGTCGACAAGAGGGATCCGCGTCCGCTTCGGCCCAGCTCGAAAGGAGACTGCCGACGATCACGGCAGCGAGCACGGGAAAGTCGCATCAACGGTGCCCTCTCACTGAGCCGGTGCTGTCCCGGGAGAACCAAAGTGTGTGTGTGAAAAGAGTAAGCCCCACGCACTCCCGTTCGCGGGCTCTTTCACCAGTGCCGCCATGCACCGTTTCGAAAAGACTAGACCTGGACCCCGTCAACATCGGCGCCGCCAGGGAATACATCTACAATATCAAAATAATCAGAAAAGTCAACGCAAATCCCCCCCGAATGGCCAAGGGTGGTGCTTTTCCCCTCTAGCCCAACTTCGCCAGTTCTAGCCGGGAATTCATTTTTTCCAAAATATTGTCGGGCAAAACGGGGTCGCGGGGCGGGTGTGGTTTGCCTGGGTTCACGCCGTGGGGGCCGTTCTTGGCGTGATGAAAGTTGGATCGCGTTGTAGTGAAGACTTTTGGCGTTGAGCAAGCCCGTTCGGTGGGTAGAATCCGGGCATGTATATTCGCCCCTGTCACCGAACGAAGGACGGCAATCCGTCCAGTGAACTCTTCATCGCAGAGCATTATTACCAAAGTACGGCGATGCCCGAGCGGTTCGAAAAGCGGATCGACGAGGCGCTCGAAAAGGTCCAGGCCAGTTGCCTCAAAAGTAAGTGGAACAAGGAAGTTGTTCGGCGTCAATTAGCTCTACCCTTTAGCGACAATTAGGTTGCCCGAGAGGAAGTGTGGTTTTACTATTCTTCGGAGCCAGGTTTTGATTCCGGAGAATCGGGTTTGGGCTTCTTGCTTTGTTTGGCCGCTTCGAGGCG
>DATLAN010000416.1:0-2149 GCA_035527455.1 Thermoguttaceae bacterium | reverse complement strand
AGGAGGTCAAGCTGCCGGTGAGCAAGGCCGAGGCGGACGACAAGTGCCTGGTGTACGACTCGGGCGACGAGTTCGCCTTCCTCGGCAGTCGCCAGGCGGCGGACGGCGAGGACCGGCCCTGCTTCCGGTTCGGCACCGGCGTGGTGGACTGGGCCCGCGTGTCGAAGCGGGTGGTCGTTCCGCCGCGCGACAAGTTCGCCCGCTTCGAGTCGGGTGGGTGGAGAATCAGCGACCAGATGCCGGAGAGCTGGCCCCCGGAGGTCGTTCGGGTGATGGCTGCCGAGGGAGAAGCGGCCTACGGCGACGAGGAGGCACGTGGCTGGTTCATCTTCTGCCGGCAGACGCCCTGGCGGCCCGACGGCGGCGGCACCGTGTTCCTCTATCACGACCAAGCCGGCTACGCCACGCGCGAGGGCGGCCCGGCCCGGACCAATTGATGAACCGAAACGAAGCAGGCCGGAACTGCGCTGCGCTTGTTCCGGCCTACATTTCGGGCGGTGACTGCCGAGACCTCGTGGAAAAAGGGGACAGGCACCGAGCCGGCGGCGTTTTTCACGCTATTTGCGGCTCGGAGCCAGTCCCCATTTTCCACTCACCGCTTACAGTTTGAGTTCCTTGATCTTGATGTTGCGGAACTCGATCGGCTGGCCGTGGTCTTGCAGGCCGACGTGACCAGTCAGCGGGCGGTTCTTCGCGGCGGATTCGTCGAGCTTCAGGTCGATGATCTGCTCGCCGTTCAGCGCGACCTGCATGCGGCTCCCCTGACAGGTGACCACCATGCGGTTCCACTCGCCGGCCGGCTTCGACATGTTCTTGCTGGGACCGGCCGTGCCGACCACGCCGCCGCAGTCGTGGGCGCCGAGCTGGCCCTGCTTGTCGTGCGAGTCGAGAATCTGGATCTCGATGCCCGTGCTCACCGGGTTGTCGGCGTCTCCGACGCGCACGAACACGCCGCTGTTGCCGCCCTGGGGGATCTTGTACTCCAGGTCCAGGATGAAATCGCCGTACTGCTTCTCGGCCCAGAGGTACGCGTCGTAGCGTTGCCATCCGCGTTCGCCGGGCCGCGGCTTCAGGGCGACGACCCCCTGCTGCTCGACGATCCAGTTCCCCTTGGTGACCAGTCCGGCGAGGTCCTTCCCGTTGAAAAGCGGCACGAAGCCCTGGTCATCCGCTGCGGTGGCGGCGGTGCAAGCGGCGATCAACGCGACCAGCAGCGTCGCGGCCGTCCACGTCGTGGTCCAGTGGTGGCGAAACATGTTCTTGCTCCTGGGGATGGAGTGGAAGGATTGGCAAATGGAAGGATTGGCGAGGGCATTGAATACTGATTCTAACCGGCCGCCGGGCAAGATGCCAGAGAAAACGCGGCAAAGACTCTCCCGGCATACTCGCAACTGCGGCGATGGGCCTCGACGGCGTCCATCGTCTTGGGCGACCCTTGCTCGACCGCCTGTTCGAGCACCACGTGCGGCTTGACGCCCAGACCGAGCAGGTGTTCGGCGATCGCCGGGTAGTCGACGTCGCCCTCGCCGACGGCCTCGGTCCAGACGCCGTCGATCGACTGGCGGACGTGCAGCTCGACGACCCGGCGTCCGTAAAGCTCGATCACGTCGAACAGCGCCACGGCCGAATCGCCGGAGCCGCGGTAGATCCAATGGGCGTCGAGGCACAGCGAGACGTGCTCGGGATCGGTGCCGACCATCATGTGATGGAACTCCCGGGCGGCGTTGCGCATCTCGATGTCGTGGTTGTGATAGGCCAGCGTCAGGCCCGACTGCTTCAGTTCGGCCCCGAGCCGGTCGAGGGCCTGTCCTTGGAGGCGAAGCTGGGCGTCGTTCTTGTTTTCCGGGCCGCCCCAGCGGATAGGCGTGGGATTGGCGACAATGAACTTCGTGCCCAGCCGCCTGGCCTTCTCGGCGATGGCCAGCACGTTTTCGGTGCTCGGCTTGACCTGTTCCGGCTCGTGCAGCAGGCAGTTGACATAAAGCGACCGCATCTCCAATCCGTGTTTCTCGAGCAGCGGAGCGAGCTGGTCGATCTGCTGCGGGGCGGTCACGATCGGCTCGAAGCCGTGCAGCCCGGCGGCAGCGATCTCTTTCAGCCCTTCATCCGGCGCGAAGCTTCGTCCTTCCCGCCGGTAGAAGCAGATCCA
>DATLAN010000415.1:0-54595 GCA_035527455.1 Thermoguttaceae bacterium | reverse complement strand
CCCGAGGCGATCCTCACCCATCGGCTGGACGAATCCCGAGCCCGAGCCACCCGTACCCGTGCTCGTCGAGCCCATCGCCGTGCCCGCCAGAAATAGCCGCTCCCTGCCGTCGCACCACCATGGACAGATCGGACGCTTACTTGCGCCACGGCTTTACGGGGTTTTGAATTACGACATGGCAATATCGGACACCCCAGACAGAACTTACGTGTCAGAAGGGGGTTCCTGCGTCTGCGTCGGGAAACGAACGATTTCTGACTTTGCCCCCCACTGTGCGGCTTCGATGCGTCGGTCGATGTGACCGACGCTTTGGCTGGGCCTGCAGGATGCATCGCCGTTCGCGGCAAAGCGGGAGGATAGATGCGAACGCATTCCATTCGATTTTGTGGGGCTCAATAATTGCCCGCTACGTTCTGGTACGACTTGATGTCAGCAAGACTCAGCACGCGGCCGTCTCGACAAAAGAGATCACAGAAGTCTCTCCCCATTGTGGCAAAGCATTCCAGCCAGTTTTCGCGGAAATCAGCTGCGGTCCTCTCGATCTTTCGTTGAATAGTCGGTGCACGACATGGTCCCATCGAGTCGCCGTGCTCGAATCTCAGCCAACGCCCTCGAATGTTCCTGGCCGAGAATTCAAGCTGCACGCGCTCTAAGTCGCCGAAATGCCGCGACAGGTTGCGAGCAAGCTGAAACGCTTTTGATAACTCCGTTAGGGCGTAGTCTGCCATCATCCATCCACCGTCTGGAATGACTAGGTTCTCTGGCCTTTCCGGACTAACCATCGCGTCGCGTTCCGACAGCGTTATCGACTGCAAACCGCCTACCATGAATTCAGCCCAGAATTGTCCGGCGTACGTCATCGCCCATGGGTCGCGATACGTATCGTTGTAGATGCCCCAGTCCATGGGGGCTGTTCCTTTCTGTTGAGGTGGATAACGATGGAATCGGTCGGTACGGGGACCGATGTTGCGAAGGAGATCTTCGAGCGATCCCGCATCAGCCCACCGCTTTGGCCGAAACAACGATGGCCGAAATGCCAACTCGATTCTCGGATAATCCGCCCGAGATGACCCGGATGATTGGTAGGTGGCCTGAATTTCCGATAGATGGCGTTGATGCAGTATCTCATCGTCGCCGCCATATCGTCCGACAAGTCCCAGTTCAACCACGCCGCGGAGTGCGGATTGCTGCGGTGGAAAAAACAGGCCTGCAAATCCACCACAACTTCCCCAAATTCTCAAAAATCCGCCCCCGATGGCCTTGAGCTGTCCGTGGAAACGAGGCTCAGTGTCCGTGCTGGTTAACGGTCCCTCAGAAAAAGGAGCACGGCATGAACGTAGCCAAAGAGGTCGCCGCGCTGAAGCGGATGACCGTCTCGCAGTTGCGGGAGAAGTACCGGGAGGCCTTCGGCCACGAGACCCGCTCGCGGCACAAGGCGTTTCTCGTCAAGCGGATCATCTGGCGCCTGCAGGCCCTGAAGGACGCCGGCTTCAACCTGGACGTGTTGGCGTTTGACGACAAGGAGTTGGCCCAACTGCTGGCCGGCGACCTGAAGCAGGGCCTGACCGACGCGGACGAAGTTCCCGAGCCGCCGGACGAGGCTGTCACCCGCCGCGGCGACCTGTGGATACTCGGTGACCACCGGCTGCTGTGCGGTGACAGCGGCAGCGTGGCCGACCTCGACCGGCTGCTGGACGGCGCCACCGTCCAAATGGTGGTAACTGACCCGCCGTACAACGTAAAAGTTGAACCGCGCTCGAACAACGCCATCGCCGCGGGCAACAGCAGCTTCACCAACCCGAACAAGCACCACCAGCCCGCCCTTCCGGAAAGCCAAGATTCTTTGGTTTTTCATGCGAAGAGTGCTCGGCGCACGCAAAAATATAAAGATAGGAGGACAACACATTCGTGGCTGAGAACGACCTGGAAACCGCGATCGCCGAGAACGCCGCCGGCCCCAAGCAGGCCCGCGGCGATCAGGGCAGTGTGGAACAACACTCCCTGAAAGACCAGATCGCGGCGGACAAGTACCTGGCGGCCAAGAAAGCGGCCCGGGCGAAGGGACTGGGCATCAAGCTGGCCAAGATCGATCCGGGAGGGACGGTGTGAAACTGGCCTGGCCATTAAGACGAAAACGGAGGGCCTCCCGCCGATCCCTCCCGGTGGTCTTGCGAGCCCGCTACGACGCGGCCCAGACGACCACGGAGAACGCCCGGCACTGGGCCATGGCCGACGGCTTGAGCCCCGACGCCGCCATGACGCCCGACGTGCGGCGCACGCTCCGCAACCGGGCACGCTACGAGGTGGCCAACGGCGCCTATGCCAGGGGGCTGGTGCTGACGATCGCCGGGGACTGCGCAGGCACCGGACCCCGTTGGCAGCTTCTCTGCGAGGGCAGCGCGACCAACCGGATCATCGAGCAGGCTTTCGCACAAGATCAACATTGGCTGAACTTCCGAATCTCCCTGCTTGACGCCGGACCCAGGAACAGGTATGTTGCGACACTTGCAGAAACACTCTTGCTCAAGAATTGGAGCATACGCTCATGGCTTACCCGGGAAAGACGACGCAGCTTCGCCCGCAGATGGATGAAGCCAAGCTCCGGGAGCTTGCCGAGAAGATGAAGTCGAGCGGCCGCGAGAGCCTCCGGATCGAAAAGGCGAAGTTGGGGGTCAAGGATCTCTCGTTTCTGGAGCATTTCGGCCACCTGAAGTCCCTGTCGATTTCCGGCGTTGAGAAGGGATTCGCGGCCGTGCGGCACCTGAAAGATCTGGAAGAACTCGGTCTCAGCTACTTGAAACAGTTCAAGTGCGAGTCGCTGCGCGACTTGCCGCACCTCAAGGAGCTTTACCTGGGCTACATGTCCGTCGCAAGCTGCGAGGGAATCGCGGATCTCGTCGAGGTGGAAAGGCTGATGTTTCGAAGTGTTTCCGGGGTGACGGACGTCGATTTCGTCACGCAGATGCCTCGCTTGGAGTCCTTGCACCTCGAAGAATGCAAGGGCCTGACTTGCATGCCGGACCTTTCGGGAATGACGCACCTTACGCATGTGTGGTTGAGTCATCTTTCGAACCTCGAGAGCATCGAAGGCGTTTTCAAGGCACCCGCCCTGAAGAAGCTCGTGGTTACGATGACACCGAAACTCGAGCCCGAGGACCTGCAACCGGCGCTGAGCCATCCGACGTTGGAATGCATTGGTCCTTCACTGGAACGCTTCGTCGACTCGCCGAAGAACATCCGCGTGGCCGAGATTCTCAAGAGCCGCTTCGCCGATGTCTTCGCCAAAGACCGGGGCGTATCGGTTTGGATCGAGCCGCGGCGGACGCATTGACTTGCAAGGCGAATCCACTCGCTCGACGGCTTTTCGCTGCGCCGGACGGCTATTCCAACCAGTCCGGGTCGCCGTTTTCGATCGCTTCGGCCATCAGGGTTTCGTCGGCGACGTACCGTCGAATGCACTGGCCAAGCCGCTCCAGCAGTTGGCGATCGTCGCACGTCACCAGCAGATCATCCGCTTCCGGGGACAAGCTGAACCGATCGTACATTTCGGGCATCTCGAGACGAACGATCGACTCGACGATTCCGGCCCATGTATCCCCGTTGCCGTCGAGGCCCCGTTCGTTGAAGAACTCGATCGTTTCTTCCGCGTGGCTGCTGACCACCAAGGCGAAATCGTCATCGAGCTTGGTAATGTCGAGATACACTTCCAATTCCATGAGTCTTTGTGCTCCCATGTTCCCAAATACACGCTGTAGAACGGGCGATTCGGCTTCGTGGGCCGTCGCAGCGACGGCGACGAAGGCCGTCATGCCATTCAACGCGGCTTAGGGTATGGAGAAGGTCCTATTCAGTTCCTTTAGCCGCGCCAGTGTTTCCTTCTTCAGGGCCTTGGTGGCTGCACCGCGGTAAAGAGCGGCGTTCTTGTTGGTGCTCAAGAACGACACAATCTTGTTCAGCAGTGTGTTGGTATCTTCCTTCACTCGACTTATCGGACCACCAAAACGACCGGTCATCCATTGTTCGAGCCCGTAGGCCTGTTTGTCCGTCAAGCTGCCGACATCCCATACCGCTTGAGCGTGCAACTGCGATTTCGTAATTGGAGTCTGTTTTCCGGCAAGATCGTAAAAGACCTCCCCTACTTCGGATCTGCCGTGAGCGCTCAATCGTGTTGGAACATCTCCGCGACCGACGTAACGGATGACTCCGTCGTTGTCCTTCAAGACATAGAGCCCCTGGCCTTTGAGCTTGTCGTATCTGCCACTCTTGATCGCCTTACCGAGGTTTGTCGTGACACACTTGTTATGCACCAGGAGGCCGGAGTCGGTGACATAATAGACGTGCTCGCCGTGGACTTCGAAGTTGTAGACGACTTCCGGGCCGGGCCGGGGCTCGACACGGTCGATCGTGGCGGTACCCGTTGTCGAGGCGACCCGCTCGCCGGGCAGCAGTTCGCCTGCGGGGACGAACGCCTGGCGATCGGCCGACCAGAAGAGGTGATTGGACGTCACGCCGGTCGGCGCTCGAGCCCCCTGGACAAACAGGTTCAGCAGACCGCCCGCGGCCTCGTGCCGGAACGTGCCGGTAACGACGCTTCCCGGTCCCGGCTGGATCGGCGGGGACTCGGTGATGTCGTGGACATGCGCCATTCCGCTGGCCCCCAATTCCGCGAGATCGAGGAACACTTCGCCGCCTATCTCGGCTTGTTCTGCTTCGATCCAATCCAACGATCGCAACAGCGTGACGTAAAGCGTCTCACCGGAGGTCTTGGTCATCGTCAGTTCGATCGTTCGCCACGTTTCCGGGTCCGGATCCTCGAAGGCGGCCCGCTCGTCCGCTCCGACCAGGGGGCTTTCACCGGGCACGCGTTGGCCGACGCGGATCTGTTCGATGGGGATCTGCGTGCGGATCATTTCCGGGCGCCCGCCGCCGGCAAGCAGCGTCTGGTTCGACGGCTCGGAGGACGGCAGCACGAACATGGCAAAGGCCGCCAGCGCGATGAACAGAGCGCACCAGCACGTTCCCCAGGTGGGCATGCCGCGGCGGGCGGGCGCCCGGCGGGCTTCCGCCTTCGTTGATGGATGCGAACGGGCAGCTTGACCTGTCGCCGCGACGGCTGACGTCGCCTCGTGCAGGCGCCCGTCATCCTGCCCACGCGGTGCGGCAGTGCATTCACGTTCCGGGCGGAGATCCCAACGGACATTTCGGGGCATGGGAGCGACTTTGGTCCGGTTCTCCGCCTTCCGTCGAGTTCTTGTGCAGGTGCTGACGAAGGAGTTGGTGGACTGGAAGTCGTGGCAAGCGCCGAAGGTCGCATCAGCGGAGGCCAACATTTCCGTGTCGTCCTCGTCGCCGTGACAAAGTCGTTCGACGAGTTCATCGATGGCGGCCTGGTACTCGTCGCTCGACTCGGGGTTGTCCTCGTCCGGCAGTTCGGACAACGGCCCGTTCCTCCTCTCGAACAATTCGTCGATCGAGTCTTCGCGACGCTTGCGTTTCCTGCGTGGCGGATCGAGCAGCAGTCCGCCCAGGCCGATGCCCACCAGCAGGGCGCCGAAGTGCCACGAGGTGCCGGCCTTGGCCGGGCCTGTTGGTACAGGCCACGGTCCGGGAATGTAGACGTCGATCACCGTGCCCGCGACGAAGCAGCCCCACTTTCCGGCCATCTTGCCCGCGGCGCCGATGCCGTAGCTGACCAGCGGGATGAGGCTGAGGTAGTCTCCCAGATCGCCGCCGTCTTCCGAAAGGAAGATGTTGTACAGGCCTTTTCCGGCGCCATAGAGGTCACCGACGAGCGTCAGCCCGCGGATGGCGACGCCGATTCCGCAGCCGCCGCCGACGACGAAGGACGCCACGGTCAGCGTGACGATGCCCGTCACCTGACCGGCGATATACATTCCGGAGGACTCGTCCACGGAGTACGCCCAATATCCACCGACCCAGTGGCGGAGATCTTTGGTGATGCCGCCGGTGATCCCGTCTACGAACCCGTTGACGAAATCGTTGAAATGTTCTCCGAGCGTCTTGGGTCGGACCGGTCGCGCGACCTGGTCGAGTTCGGCGTCCGAGAGGGCGGCCGCCTGAGCATAGTCGTTTTGCACTTGAACGACGGCGTTGTCGATGCGCTGGTCGACTTTGGCGAGATTGAAGATCCTGTCGGCTATCGAAACGGCCACCGAGTGATCGATCAGGTGTTGCTTGAGCGAGGTGATCGTGGCCACCTTGAGCACCTCGCGCAAGTCCTTGTAGGTCTTCAATTCGGTTTCCGCCGCCTGCATGAAGGCCTTGTTGGCATCGATCTGATTGTTGACGTAATCGACGTTGGCCTGCCAGACGGCGTTTGTCCAGGGCGTGCCCTCGTCGGCCATCGAGTGCGCTTCGTTCTTGGCGTTGGTGGCCAGGCTGTCTTCGCGCGTCTTCAGGAATCCGGCGACGTCTTTGCTGGACTGCTCGAGCGACGCAGCCACGGCCAACCCCCAAGCGTTGAAGTTGGCTCGCAGATTGGCCTCGCGCGCGGCGGATTGGGCGATTTCGGTGGCAGATTGCACGGCGTCGTTGGCTATGACGCGAGCGTTGAACTCGCTCGATACGGTCTGGACCGCATCGTTGGCTGCTTGGTTCGCGAGGTTGACCGCGGTGAAGTAGTCGGCCGAAGCGAGCGTCTCGTCGTCGACCCGAGTTTCGAACGCCGCAGTTCGATCGACGAGAAGCTGCGAGTACGAGGACGCGACGGCCGTTTGCAGGTCGACCGCCGCCTCGTCGTCCGCGTAGCCGAAAACGGCATCGGCGTCGGCATGTCCGCTGGTGAACGTGGTCCACTCGGTGCTGTACGTATTGTCGTAATCGTGCTGTGCGGTGGATTCGGCTTGCACCCAATCTCGCTGCGCGGATGCGACCGCGCTCTGGAAGGCGGAATAGGCGGTGCCCTCGGCGACGGCCCAGGCGTCAACCTGCTGACTGGAGGCGTCGCTGATCCCTTCCATACGCGTGAGTTGGGCACCGCTTTCACTCGCCCGCCAGACTTCCGCCGCCGCCGCTTCCGCGGAGACGAAGGCAGACAGGGCGTTGGCAACCGCAGCCTCGCGCGTGGCGACCGCAGCAAGCAGATCGGACGTTGCTGCCTGCAATCCGGATTCGTAGGCGCTGACGCGGGTCTGGCCTGCAGGCATGACGGCCTGTTGGAAAGTCAGACTGGCAGCCTGCAAATCGGCGTTGAGGTTTTCGCCCGCCGTGATGACGGCGTCACCGAGGTCCTCGCCGGCGTCTCCAAGCCCGTAGATCAACGCCGTTCGGGCCGCCAGCGCCTGGTTTTGGAAGATCGTCAGGGCCGCAGCGACCGTCTGGACATGCGCGTCGACGGCAGCCGTTTCGTTTTGGGTCAACTGGCGGACGTTGCCCGCATGGGTATCGGCAAATGTCTTTCGATTGGTTGCCAGCGCTTTGCCGTACGTTTCCAGCGCATTGCCTTTCGATTTTTTGAAGGTCGTGGTGGCCCCGGCAATCTCGGCGGCTTGATCCTTGGCGTCCTGCACGTTTGCCTTCTGCTGTGTCACGCCGGCGTTGAGCACCGCGGCGTCGTAGGCTTCAATGGCGGGCTTGACATCCTGCAGAAACTGCTTGCTGGCGTTGGCCAGGGCGATGTCGAAGTCGCCCTGGAAGCCGGCAATGGCCGAGTGCATTGCCTGGGCAGCCGCCTGCTCTTCCTCGACGTATTCCGTCTTCTCGAGCGCTCGCAACCCGTTGAGGAAATTGATCTGTTGATCGCGCAGGGTCTGGCTGAGAAACGCACGCTGTGCGGCATGCCAGGGATCCTCTGCCTTGGTCTTTTCGTACTGCTGTTCGGCCACGATCAAGGCCTGGTTGGACTGGTGGAACTCATGGGCCTTTTGTTTGCGCAGGGCGCCTTCCTTGTCGAGGTAGTCGGCGCGGATGGCGTACTCGCTTTGGGTATAAGTGAGCTGCGCCGAGCCGATCGCGTCCGCATGGGCGGTCAGAGCGTTCATCGAGGCATCACGCTGATCGCCGGCTGCTGATTGGATTGCCGTATCCAGCGCCGTCCAAGCCGGGGTAACGGCCGTGTCGCGCGTTTGCTGATTCGTACGGCGATCGTTCAGGAAGTTGTTGCCTGCGGCAATCGTGGCCGTCGAATAGACGCCCATCGCCGTCGTCACGGCGGTGTTGTAGGCCGTCAGTGCGGTGGCGTTGCTGTTCTTCAGCGTCGTCTCCGCGATGCCGATCGCGGCGTCGTAGGTGAGCGAATGCAGGCTCACGTTGGCGTCCAAGGTCGCCTGCGCGGCTGCTTGGGCGGCCCGGTAAACGGCAGTCTGGCCCGCGATGATGTTGTCGTAGGCCAGGTTCTGGACGTTCGACGCGTCCGCGTAGTTGACGCGGGCGATAAGCACGCTGACCAGCATCTGGCTGCGTGCCGCGGAGACCGCCGCGTCGAAGATACCCAGGGCGTCACTCAACTCGTCTTCATAAACCGCGTCCGCCGCATCGCGGGCAATGATGGCATCCTGGAGAAGCTGCGCGACGGCATCCGAATAGGTCTGGTTGGCTTGCCCGACGGCGGTCTGCAATTGGTCGCGTGCGAGGCTGACCGCCGTTTCGTACGTTTGATTCGCCGTCGTGACGGCCGTCTCGTAGCCCTGCTGCGCCGAGTTGACTGCGGCAAGATAGGTCGCATCCGAGGCCAGATCCAGCGGATTGGTGACGTCCTTGTCGGGAGTCTGCGCGTCGTAAGCCGCTTGCGCCGCCGCGATTGCCGCATCATAGGTCGCTTTGGCCGCGACGAGAGCCGTCTCACGCGTCGAAGCCGCCGTGGCGCCGGCGCCGGAGAAGGTCGAGTAGAGCGATTCCAACGTCGTGTCGCGCTGATTTCGGGCCGCCTCGACCGCCGCGTCGAAAGCGTCCATCGCCGTCTGGATATTCGCTTCGTGCGTGGTGATGTAGCCTCGTACCGCGGTGTCGTAGGTCGCTTCGATCGTGTCCAGTTCGTCTTCCAGCGTGGTCTGGGCCGCGTCCTCGGCGTCGAGGGCCGCCTCGCGGAAAACCAGGATCTGTTGTTGCTGCCAGGCATAGTCGTCCGCGTACGTCTGCCGCTTCAGCGCGTCTGCGGTGTGCATCTGGACGAGGTAGTTCGCGTCCACGACGCGGTCATCCTGCACGCGGTCGGCCAGCGAGTTGTGGAAACCGACGCGATAGAGCTGGCTGCGAACGGTGGTGCTGCTCCATTCGGTGGCAGCCGCCAGAATGTCCGCGTTTTGTCGCGTCCGGGCGTGTTGCTGGAGGTTCTGGGCATTGGTGTAGTCTTCGGTGAGCAGGTTGGTGGCGAAGGCAGTCTGGTTGTCTCGGCGCGTCTTGTTGTCGGTCTTGTTGAGTTGCGCCGTCGATGTTTCATAGGCCTGCCAGAGGCCGTGGTCCGCCACATTCTGCGCATCGTACGCGGCCCGCTTGGCCTTTTCGAGGTTGTAGTCGGCCAGTTTCAACTGATACTCATGTACGTCTTCGGGCGAAGCGGAGGGAGAGACCTCTTCCGGCATCGGGTTGGTCGATTCCTTCACGTGGACGGTGACGGTGGCCGTATTCGAGGTGTTCAGCTCGGTGGCTGCCTCGCCGTCGACGGCAACGAAGTTCGTGAACGTGTACGAAAAGGTCACGTCGCCCGTCTGCTCCTCGGGCGCCACGTACTTGAAGGTGCCGTTCTCGGCCAACGTGAGGCCATCGAGCGAGCCGACTTGAGTCACTTTGCGCTCGACGAACTTGCCCAACGAATCGTCACCCAACACTCCCATGCCCACTTCCTTGACCACCAGCGTGCGTCCCGCTTCGACCTCGTAGCGGTTGGCGCCGTTCGAGTAGGTATCGTCGTCGTTGGCTGTCGCCTCGGGGGGCTTGACGTCGATCGTCACCGTGGCGGGCGCCGACTCGCCGATGCCGTCGAACACGGTGTAGGTAAACGTCTGCTGACCGGTCTCGCCAAGCTTGGGCACGAAGAGGAACATTCCATTGTCTTTCAACTGCAAGGTCCCCTTGGCCAAATCGACGCTGGCGGGCGGCGCGGCGCCGTTGTAGCGCACCTGCAACTCGTCGAGATCCTCGTCCAGGTCGTTGTCGAGCAGGCCGGCCGGATCGAAGGCGCCGTCCCACAGCGCATGCAAGTCGGTCCCATTCGTCGCCCCCGCATAGAGGATTTCGCCGGCATAGACTTCGTAGGAATCGTCGGCCGGCTGGGGCAGGTTGTTGTTGATATTGATCGTGACCGTTCCGACGCTGACGTCGACTCCGTCGCTGATCGTATAGCTGAAGACGTCCGCACCGGTTTGCCCGGCTTGGGGCGTGTAGTAAAACGAGCCGTCGCTTCCCAGATTGATGGTCCCCTTATTCGGCATGCCCGTGGTCACGGACAGTATGTCCCCCTCCAACGAATCCAGTCCCGACAATAAACCGTCGGCAAAGACAACCGGCAGCGGCTCATCGTGCACCGCGTCGTATTGCCGGTCGGGAGCGGTCGGAATCGTGTTCGTCAGCGTGACGGTCACCACGCCGACGTTCGACGTCTCCAGGCCGTCGGTGAACCTGTAGGAGAAGGTATCGACTCCCACGCCTCCGATCGTCGGCGTGTAGAGGAAGGAACCGTTGTCGAACATCGTGATGGTGCCCAGGCTCGGCGTCGTCACCAGCTCCGCGGTGAGGGGGTCCCGGTCCGCGTCGAAAAAGCCGGGGAGCACGCCGATTGCCGAGGGAGCCGCGAGGTAGCCGTTGTAAGCCACGTCGTACTGGAGGTCGTCGGCCGTCGGCAGCGAGTTCTCGATCACCAGCGTCACGGCAACCGGGTCGCTGTTCTGCCAGCCGTCGGTAACGTAGTACTCGAACGAATCGTCGCCGAAGTAACCGACGTTCGGTTCGTAGACGAACGCTCCGTGATCCTTGACGCGCAATTGACCGTTGACCGGCGCATCGGTGACCACCACGCTGAGGCGATCTCCATCGGCGTCCTCGAAGTCGGCCAGCAGCCCGGTACTTTCGACCAGCGCGGTATCGTGCAGGAGGTTGAAAGCTCGCTGGGGCTCTTCCGTTTCGGGCAGACTGTTGGTCAGGTCAATCCGCACGAGATGCTCTTGGCTCTCCAGATCATGCTCGTCGCGGAACAAGAAGCGGAAACTGTCCGCGCCGGCAGCCTCCCCTTCGTGCAGTCGTATGTGGCTGAACGAGGCCTCCGCATCGGCTACGCCATCCGTATCGGCGTTGCCGAAGAAGAGATGTTCCATGTCGCCCGTATAGAATTGGCCTATCGGGATCGTGTAGTGAACGTACTCGTCGCCGCTGAAGTTGTTGAAGCTCTGATTGCCCCACGTATCGGTACCGGCAAGTTGGAAGCCGAACTCGGGGCTCAAATCGAGGTCGGTGTCGAAACCGATCGCGTGGATGCTTCCCTCGGTGGACACCATGAAATCGAATTCCAGCACGGTTTCGGCAGTGATCTCATAAGGCAGGTCGACCTTCTTCCAGCCGTCTCCGCTGAACGTGATTTCCTTGCCTTCTCCGGAAACGGTCGGATCGCCCATCTGATCGGCGGCACCGCCGTAGCTGCCCGGAATGATTTCGGTGAAATCGACGTAAAGCGACTCGCTCTCGTAGATAAACGAACCATCCGCATTGAGCGTCAGCGTGCCGAAACTCGGGCCCTCGACCAACACGACGTCAAAGTCGTCCGCGTCGACGTCGTCGGCTTCCGCTTTCAGACCGGGTTCCCGGGAAATGTCGAGCGTCTGACCAACGTGGACCGAATACTGCAGCGGCGAGTTGTCCTCGGCGAGGGCCTCGGGATCGATCTCGGGCGCCGTGTTCGTGACGTCGATCGATACGGTGGTCGGCGCACTCGTGGTCAGGCCGTCGCGCAGTTCATACGTGAAGCCGTCGCTGCCGATGTAATCGGTGGTGGGCACGTAGCGGAACGAGCCGTCGGCCGCCAGGGACAGGGTTCCGTTGGCGGGAGCGGACACCAGGAT
Source organism: Thermoguttaceae bacterium (assembly GCA_035527455.1). Classification (GTDB taxonomy): domain Bacteria; phylum Planctomycetota; class Planctomycetia; order Pirellulales; family Thermoguttaceae; genus DATLAN01. The sequence goes on along the minus strand of DATLAN010000415.1, from coordinate 42,587 downwards.
GGCGACCGCCGGCGAATCGGCTGCGAACGTGTCGTTGTCGAGCAGACCCCCGTCGCCTGCACGGACGTAAAGAGCCCGATTGTGACCGACGGAATAGCTGTCGTCGGCCCCGGCCGGCGGATCGTATCCGATCAACGGCAATGCGTCGTCCCCCAGATCGTCGTTGGCCGTGACGACGATCGTCACGGTGGCCGTGCCGCTTTCCTCCAGGCCGTCGCTGATTTTGTAGGTGAAGGCGTCCGCTCCCGTGTAATCGAGATCCGGCGTGTAGACGAACGATCCCGACGCGCCCAGCACGAGCGTGCCGTGGGCCACGTCGTCCACCAGCGTCACGGTCATCCCGTCGAACTCGGCATCGTGGTCGTTTGCCAGCACTCCGGACGCTCGACCGGGACGGAGCGTCGTATTGTGGTAGGCCACGTAGGCGTCGTTCTCGGCAACGGGTGCGCTGTTGACGACCTCGATCGTCACCGTAGCGACATTGCTGTCCGAAACTCCGTCGTTGACCTGGTAGTCGAACTGGATGGTGCCGAAGAAGCCGTCATCGGGCTCGAACTGAATAATGCCCTTCGGGGAGACGGTAAGCGGATAGCTCGAAATGTCGGTCAGAACGGTCACCGTCAGCGGATCGCCGTCCGCATCCGTATCATTGTCGATCACGCCTTCGTCCAAGGTCGTGAAGAGTTCCCGATCGTTCAGCAGCTCCAGATCGATGGGCGCGAAAGCGCCGGGGCTGCCTTCCGCGTACAGGCGGAAGTCGCCTCCGTTGTGCGCGATCGTATACGCGTCGTCTTCCGCCACCGGATCGTTATTCTTGACCTGGATCGTAGCCGTGTACAAAGGACTCACCTGGAGGCCGTCCGAAACAACAAACGTGAACGTATCGGTACCCGCGAACCCGGCGTCCGGTTCGTAGACGAACGTACCATGGGGACTGATCGTCAGCGTGCCGTCTTCCGGCAGGTCGACGACTTGGGCCGTGATGTGGTCGCCGTCGGGATCTTGGGCCTTCGAGAGCAAACCGTCGCCGAACAGCACCGCCAAGAGGCGGTCGTGGCCGATTTCATACTCCAGGTCCTCCGCGACCGGGGCTTGATTGACGACGTCGATGTGGACCGTGTTGATCGAGAAGTCTATTCCGTCGGACGCTTGATACGTGAAGGAGTCGGGACCGAAATAGCCCGCCTCGGGCGTGTACAGGAACGAACCGCCCGGGTTCACCGTCACCGTACCGTGCAGCGGTCCGCCGGCGAGGCTTGCCGTCAACGGATCGAGATCGGCGTCGGTGTCGTTGCTGAGGGGGCCTTCGAACGAAGAAACGGCCAACGGCATGTCGTGGGGCGTTGAATAATGGTCTTCGACGGCCACCGGTACGGCGTTGTAAACCGGGTCGACGGTGATCGAGACGTAGATCGACTGACCATAGGTCTCGTTGCCGTAATTGGGATCCTCGGGGTTGTCGCAGGCGTCCACCGGATATCCGTCGGCGGTGTAGTCCTGCAGGGTGTAGGTGAACGAGTCGTCTCCGGTAAAGCCGGCGTTGGGCACGTAGACGAATGCGCCGCTGGGCTTGAACGTGAGTGTTCCGCTGGTCGGCGGATCGCCCAGGGTCGGAACCAACTCGTCTCCATCGGGATCGAAGTCGTTGGCCAGCACGCCGTTCCAACGGATGACGGTCAAAATGCGGTCCTGGTCGACGTGGTACACACCGTCGTCGGCGCCGATGGGGGACCGGTTCACCAGGTTGATGGTCACCGTGCCTTCGGCTTCGTAGTAGGAACCGCTGCCGTCATTCACACCGTCTTTCACCTTGTAAGTGAAGGTGTCCTGGCCGGTCTTTCCGGCCTGAGGAACGTACGAAAAACTGCCGTCCGCATGGAGCGTCGCCGTCCCTTTGGTGCCGTTGGTTACGATTTCGGCCGTGATCGGGTCGCCGTCCGGGTCATAATCGTTCCCCAAGACGCCCTCGCCGGAATCGACGTGCAGCGTTTGGCTGTGCGTGGTGTAGTACTCGTCCGACAGGGCCACGGGGGCCTGATTGGTGATCTCGATCGTAACGGTCTTGTATCCGTCGCTCGATTCGATATTGTCCTCGACGGTGTAGGTGAAGCTGTCCGTGCCGATTTCTCCCGCATTCGGCTTGTAGGTAAAGGCCCCGCTTTCGAGAAGGTTCAGGGTGCCTTTCGTCGGCTGCGTGCCGACAATCGCTCTGAGCGTGTCGCCGTCTTTGTCCGTCGTGCCGACTCCCGACTGGACGTCGAAACCGAGCACGCCCTCGTCGTAGGCGACGAAGAGCGTACCGGAATCGTGAAGCACCTCGAAGTTCCGGTCCACCGGCTCGGGTTTGCGGTTGACCACGTAGAGCGTGACCGTTTTATAGGGGACGGTGTCGTAGTCGTAATCGCCGTCAAAAGGTTCGGTGCAGCACTGGCTTTCGGAGCTGCTGCTGCCGCCGCTGGAGCCGTCGAGTTCTTCTTTCCAGGCCTCGAGCACGTAATAGGTAAACGTATCGGTGCCCACAAAACCGTCACGCGGCGTGTACCTGAAGGCACCGTTTTCGAACAGCTTGATCTCGCCTCCCTGGTCGGTCGTGGCCAGGGTGAACCCGCCTTCGCCGCGCGTTTCGGAAAGCGACGCGATGAGTTGATCGTCGTCCTCATCCGTGTCGTTACTCAAGACGCCCGAGTTCCAGGACACGAAATACGGCTTGTCGTGAACGATGAGATCGGCTTCGCTCTGGGCACTGCCGGGGTCCGCGACGCCGTAGGTATCGGCCGCCGGGACCGGCGCGTCGTTGGTGACGTCGATTTTCACCACCTGGACCAGTTCGGTTGTGTAGGCATCGCTGCCCGAGGCGATGTCGGATGGATCCACACCGAAGAGGTTGGCCAGATAGGTGACACCCGGGCAGGCGAGGAACAGCGCCAGGTGGGCGAAGTTGCCGATTTCGCGCATGACGTTGAAGTTGACGGCCACGTCGAAGGAGTCGCGGCCCACGAAATCGCCGCTGGGATAGTAGCTGAACCCGCCGTTGCCCACGATGTCGGCTTGCCCGTGGGCCGGATTCGATTGAACGAACGGAATCAACCAGGGCCGGTTTTTCGGATCGTACAAGGCGCTGATCCAGCCGCCTCGGGCACCCGCCTCGCCTTCGTTCGGGTCGCGGAATACACCGAACCGCTTGTCCCCGCCGGGTTCGTAGTCGTAGTAGTTCTTATTGTGCGACGTCGTGCGGACCACGCTGGATGCGTCCTTAATGGTGAGGATCACTTCCTTGGCTGCGTCGAGGGCATAGTCTTTGAGGTCTTCCGAGTAGCCGGAAATGCTCGCCCCCGCGCTCAGCAGGCTCACGTAGATGGTCTCCTTGAACATCTCCATGTTGCCGTCATGCACCGGAAGCAGCGGGACCACGAGGCTGGTGACACCCGCCGCCAACGTGGCCTCGAAGACATGGCCGCCGGTGATATCTCCCACGTAGGTGACCGACGATGTCTCGCCCAGGTCGTAGTCTTTTTCCGAACCGAAGATCGCGGCGAAGGGATCGTCGGCGAACTTGCCCGCAATGTAGGTTGCCGTCGAAGCGGCTTCGATGAGAAAACGGACCTTCAGTTCGTCGGACGAGGAGTCATAATCGTCGCGCTCGATCGTGAACGTGGCCTGATCCTCGGTACACTCCACGGCGTCGGGGTCGTCGGTGTTGAGGCTGACGGTCGGCAGTTTCTTGATCTCGACGGCGTATTTGCCGGTGTCGCTGGCCCGGCCACTGTTTTCCACGGTGGGGTCATAGGCAATGTTGTCGCCGCCGGAAACACCGATATAGTAGGTACCCGCGGCCTCGACCTGGAGCAAATCATCGATCGCGGCGCCGGTGGAATCGAAGTAGCGAAGCGTGTAGTTGCCCAAATCCTGGTCCGTCCCGTGGTAGCCCAGGCCGACGTAGACGTCGGAACTCTCATGCCCGTAAGTAACTTTTACCTTGACCGAGTCGCCGGCCTCCAGGGTGATCTTGTATAGATCGACGTCGCGTCCTTCCCACAGGCCGTCGCCGATGACCTCTTCGTAGGTGGCCGACTGACCGGCCTCCAGGTCGTTCCCCTGGTCGTTCTTGACCGCCAGGGCGTCGGCCAGCTTGTCGCCCGGGTCGTCGGCGATGGGCGTGACCTTGAGGTTGACCTTGTCGCGTGCCAGCTCGGTGCCCGAGGGCGAAAGGATCACCAGATCCAAGGTCGCTCGCCCGATCTTGACGCCTTCCGCCCAGACCTCGCTGGGCATGGACAGACTGCCGTCGCTGCCGACGGGCCAGGTCGTGGGCAGGGCAACGGAAGACGATTTCTGCGCGTCCGACCAGAGATTGAGCTTGTCGCCGGCGACCGAGGCCTCCAGACGCACTTGATAGCCTTCATAGTCGCCCGCCGAACCGCTGCCGATACCGCCCGCGTCGAGCAACACCTTGGCCAGATCGTCCTCGTTCGCGTAGGGTCCGGCGATATCCAATTGGTCGGGCTGATTGGTGGCGCCGTCATCGTCGTTGTTGATGGCGACCTTCTTGCCGGTCAGGTCCGGATCGTGTTCGATGGGGTCGTCGGCTTCAGTGATGTTCCCGTCGTTGTTCGAATCGGTATCGATGTCGACCTCGATCTTGATCTTCACCGAAACGTCGTCGAGAAAGGTCCCCAGCGTATTGTTCTTGGCCCCTTGATCTGCGAAGTAGATGCAAGTCTGGGTGCCGGCGGCTGAAAACGTGATCTCGTGGTATTCCCATTCGCTGGCGCTGTTGATCTGTATTGTCGTCAGCGCGACGATATCCGTCCCTGAACCGGTGTCGCGCACGGCAACTCCCAATACGTTGTCGTCCAGCGGCGTGCCGGGCCGGGCGCGAACGCCGAACCGCAAGGTGTACTCGGCGCCGGCAATCGTGGTGATGTCCTGCTCGATGGCGATCTGGCCCTGCTCATCCGGTATATAGGCTCCACCCGGACCATTCACGTCGGCGTCCAATTCGGCGTACTGCGCGCCGTCGGCCGCGGGGCCGAGAATCCCCTTCTGCAATTCGATCTTCGGACCGTCGGTCGTCTCCCGGGTCCAGCCGGGAATCTCGTCGTAGATGTCCCAGCCGCCCGCGACCACCGGTTCTTCGAAGCTGCCGTTGACCACCAGTTCGTCCGGATCCGGCTCGGGACTGACCACGACCACAAACGCGTCGGAGACGGAGAGGTTGCTTTGGTCCGTCGCCGTAACGGTCAGTGTCACGGTGCCGGTCTTGTTCTCCTTGAAGTCGATCGTCAGGACGTTGTTCGCGACGGTAGCCGTGAGAATCTCGGTATTCGTCGGGTTGACCGCGAAGGTGATTGCATCGCGATTCAACTGCACGTCGACGTCGTCGAAGTAATCGGTCAGCGTGATCGTCGTGTTGGGCGCGTTGACGAATACCGAAATATCGTCGAGCGGCGTCTTGATCTCCGGCGCCGTGTTGTCGAACGAATCGACCGGCGTAACCACGGCGTTGAACGTGTCGCGCGTGACCTGGCCGGTGGAATCCGTCGCCTTGACCGTAACCGTCGTTTCGCCGGACTTGCCGTCGGGAAATTCGAGCTTCAACTGGCCATTCTGGATCTTCGCCGTCAGCACTCCTTCGGATTCGACTGTCACGGAATAGGCCAGCGCATCACCGTACTGCAGGTTTTGATCGCTGAAATAGTCCGTCAGCGTATAGGTGATGGGATCATCACCCTCCTTGGCCTTGATATCGAGGAAGCGTTTCAAGACCACCGGAGGCACCGCAAAAGGCACCGGGTCGACAGCACCTCCTCCACCTCCTCCTCCCGTAGATGCCAAATCGTAGCCCACATGGACATAAACGGTCGCTTCGGCCGCCCCGCCGAAACCGTCGTCGATGGTGTACGTGAAGGAGTCCAGATACGTCTCGCCCGGTTGGAAGTCGGCGAACGTCTGGGACGTCGTGGGATCGTAGTCGAACGTCCCGTCGCTGTTCAGTACGACGGTGGCGCCGCTGTCGAGTTCCACCGAGACGCCGACGGCCTCGGCGGCGCCGTTCAGCGCAGTGACGATGAGCGTGTCCCCGTCGGGATCGGTATCGCGACCGTCTGCGGCGATGGCTTCATCTTCGTTTTCGTCGTTGACGACGTCGCCGGAAATGCTCGTGTCTTTGTCGGTAACGTAGTGGTTGTCGGTGGCGGTCGGCGTGGTGTTTTGCGGACCGACGGACACGTTGAACGAGCCGGCGGGATAGCTTCCGTCCTCGTTGGAGGCCGAAACGGTTATCGCAAGGCCTGCGGCTTCGGCGGCATACGTATGCTCCGCCGACGTGGCCGAGCCGGGTACCGACTCGGCGGGGCCATCCCCCCAATCGATCAGCCACTCGGTAAGCGTGTCGTCGCCCGCGTCGTCCACTTGCAGCGTCAGCGTGTAGACGGAGCCGACCTTGGCCAGTGCCCCCCCGGAAACATCGAACGTGGGAGCCACATCAAGGACATCGACGGCGAGGCTGCCGACGACCGTCCTGACCGCCGCGTCCAAGGCCTCATTCGTGGCCGTGGCCACGATTTCATACACGGCGTCGCCGTCCTCATATATATGGGCAGCAACCGACGGATTTCCCGAAATCGTCTCGACGCTGCCGTCACCCCAGTCGATCGTTACCTCGGCCGGCGTAAAACCTTGCGCCGTGAGGCCGAGACTGTAGACGGATCCCTCGTTGACGGTTGCGTTGCCGCTGAGGGCGTAGCTCTTGCCGGTCGTGACGAGTACTGCATCGGCCACATGCCAGGCGTTGAGTCCGGCCTGCGATTCAGCGGTGACCGTCAAGGTGTCGCCGGTGACGGCGATTTCGCCCAGCAGCACCCAGTCGTGGCCCGCGTAGTTCAGGTCGCCCGGCGCAGCGCTCTGGTCGACGTCGGTGGTGAATTCCAACGTTCCACCGGCGGTCGTGCCGTCGTAGCCGTGGAACGGCGTTACCGCATGGTTGGACGCGGCGACGTGCGTGGCGTACACCTCATAAGTCCCCGCCGCCAGACCGCCAAACTCCCAGGTCGCCAGCATGCCGGCGGTTCCCGAATAGATCTGCCGATAATCGTTACCGTAGGAGCCCGTCAACTGACCGTCGTTCCAGCCGCCGGTGTCGGAGTATCCCAGATCGCCGTCGTCCAAGAGGATCGCATCGTCCGTAATGGTCACGTCGACGCTGGCAAACGCCGTTTGACTCGAGGCGGTCGTACCTTGCGCCAGGAACGTATACTGCCCCGTGGCCAAGCCGGACGCATCGACATCGAGCGTCCACCGTCCGTTGGCGAACGTGCCGTCGCCGACAGGCACCAACGTCCCGGCATCGTCGCGGTAGAAGGTTACCTGGTTGAGCGATTCGATGCCCAGGACAACGACCTCGGCGGCCAGCGGAATCTGCATACCGAGCATGATCGATCCGGTCGACGAGACGGCCAGGGTGGGAGCGACGTCCGGTGGCAACGCGGACAAGGCCAGGGCGGCGGTGGCGTCCAGTGCGCGGTCGTAAATCCGTACGTCATCGATGGCGCCTTGGAAATAGCGTTCGGTACCCGTGCCCCGGGCACCAATGGCCCAGTCTTCTGCGACGCTGACCGCGCCGGTACCGTTGGCCGCTGCTGCGACCTGGACGCCGTTGCGATAGAGTCGCCAGTGTGTGCCGTCGTAGACTCCCGTCAGATGGACCCAACTGCCGATATCCTCGGCGGGGATGTCGAAGCCGACCAAATGGTTGGTTCCGTTCCAACTCCCGATTTCATAGCGGCCCTGCTTGACCCGCAGGAACACCTCGCCGTTGGGCGAAAGCGTGTAGCCGTGCGCCACGATATTGCGAATTTCGTCCGTGGCTTCGACGTTCACCCAGGCGGCGATGGTGACCGGGCCGGTGACGTCGAGTTCCGCGGGGTTGCCCAAGGCAACGTAGTCGTCAACGCCGTCGAGTTGCACGGCCGCGCCCGATTCCTTTGTGGTCCAGGTTGCGCCTCCGACGAGGGTGCCGTCATGGCTTTGCGCCGAGTCGCCTGCAGTGGTTCCGCCGGCTTCATCCAATTCCCAATGGCCCAGCAAGCCGCTGGTCACGTCGATGTTCTGAATCATGACGGTGGCCGAATCGCTCAGGCTCGGCGTTCCCGCATCACTGACTTCGACGGAAAGCACATAGGTCGGATGCAAGTCGAAATCGAGCGCCGATGCATCCGCGATGCGGATCGTACCGGTTTCGGCATGGATTTCGAACGCGCCGTCTTCGTTGCCCGCCACGATGGCAAACGTCAGCACGTCCTGCGGGTCCGGATCGCTGGCGGCAACCTGGCCCACAATGGTCCCGTCGACGACGTACGGCATGAGTTCGAACGTGGCGTCATCGGCGACCGGAGGCACGTTGATCGAACCGAACAGCCGGTCGACCTCGGTGGCGTTGAGCCCTCGATCGTAGATGCGCACGTCGTCGACCATACCCTGGAAGAACCGTTCGGTGCCGGTACCGCGCGAACCGATGGCCCAGTCCTCTTCGACGTGGACGGCGCCCGTGCCGTTGGCGGCGGCGGCCACCTCCGTGCCGTTGCGATACAACCGCCAGTGGGTCCCGTCGTAAACACCCGTCAAGTGTACCCAGCGACCGACGTCTTCCGGGGGAACGGTAAAGCTCGTCAAATGGTTGCTGCCGTTCCAACTCCCGACCTCGTAGCGACCGTCGGTGACGCGCAAGAAGACCTCGCCCTCGGGAGACAGGGTGTAGCCATGTGCCACGACATTGCGGTATCCGTCGGTGGCCGCCACGTGGATCCAGCCGGCGATGGTGATTTCGCCCGTAAAGTCCAACGCCGTCGGATTGCCCAGATCGACAAAGCCGCTTTCCCCGTCGAACTCCAAGACGGAGCCGGAAAAGCCCGGTGCGTAGGCGACACCGCCGACGAGCATACCATCAACCTTTCCGGCCGAATCGAAGGCCACGCTGCCTGCGCCCTCGTCGAATGTGTAGTGCGACAGCATGCCGTCCTCGAAAGTTCCGGAGACGATCGTGATGATCGCCTGATCGTGGAGCAAGGGATCGCCGTCGTCACTGACGACGACCGTCAACTCGTAGACGGGGTGGGAGGCAAAATCGAGCGCCGCCGCGTCGGCGAGAATCAATTGCCCTGCCGAGTCGACGGCAAAGGCTCCCGCGTCGTCACCTGACGTGATGGCGAAGCTGAGGGTATCACCCGGATTCGGGTCGCCCGCGACAAGCGTTCCCAGCACGGTACCGCTGGCACTCCCCAGTCGTACTGAGAAGGAAGCGTCGTCGATGTGCGGCACCGTATTGGCCGGTGCATCGATCAGAGCGGCCACCTCACTCGGCGTCAGGCCGCGCTGGAAGATCCGGACATCCTCGATTTCGCCCTCGACGTATCGTTCCGTCCCTGTTCCGCGTGCGCCGATCGCCCAGTCTTCGGCGACGCTCACCGCACCGACGGCGTTGCTCGCCGCGGCGACCTCGGTGCCGTTGCGATAGAGCCGCCAATACGCGCCGTCATAGACCCCCGTCAGATGAACCCAACTGCCGACGTCTCCGGCGGGGATGCTGAAGGACGTCAGGTGATCGGTGCCGTTCCAACTGCCGACCTCGTAGCGGCCGTCCTTGACCCTCAGGAACACCTCGCCATTGGGCGAACGCGTGTAGCCATGGGCTACAATGTTCCTGATGCCGTCGGTCGCGTCGATCTTGACCGTGGCAGCGATCGTAATCTGACCGGTGAAATCGAGCGTGGGGGGATTGCCCAATGAGACGTAATCGTCGATGCCGTCCAATGCGACTCCTCGCCCCGGCAGCCACGCGGTGCCGCCTTGGAGCGTGCCGTCGTTGGCACCGACCATATCGGCGGCGGTCGCGCCGCTGCCCTCGACGAAACGCCAGCGACTCACCAACCCGGTGGTCACGCCTTCGCTGATCGTGGCCTGGTAGGATGCCGGCTCACTCGGATTCTCTTGGTCGTCGATGGCGATGGCGAAGAATGTGTTGGTTTGTGCCGGAAGCGTCGCCGTGTCAACCAGGACTTGCCAGCCGTCGGCACCATTCTCGTCAACACCCAGCCACTGGTCGCCCGCGTCCCACTGCTGGTCGCCGTTGAGATCGCGGTAGAAGTTCACGCTTTCGACGGTGCCGTCGTTGTCGACCACGTCGTAGGCGGTCAGCAACAAGAGCGTACCCTGGAGTACCTGGCTGCGATCGCCGGCGAGATACTCGATGGTCGGCACCGGATCGAGCACGCGCACCGCGTCGGCAACAACGATCCCGTCGGCGTCATCCGTCAGCTCGATCTTCAGCGAGCCGTTGTCGACGTCGAGGGTCGCCAGTTGGTACCACCACCGCTCGCCGTCGAAGAAGGAATCGGGACTTGCCTGTTGGTTGACGGTGTACGAGCCCTCCACTTCGGTTCCGTCCGAAATGTAGTACGTGGCATTCCGGGCTCGATCCGCGCCGGCCGTCCAGGTGACGAAAACACGATGCGGCGCGCTGACCAGACCGGTGAAGTGCCATTGGACACTGTTCAGGCCGGTGCCGGCGGCGTGTTGACGATGGCCCGACCCGTAGCTGTCGGGACCTGCGCCGTCAGTCCACCCTTCGCCCAGCTCGACGTATCCCGGCTCGCCATCGTCCAAGATGCCCACGATCCCCACCGTGCCGGTGGCCGTGACCACGGCGCTGGTCAAGCCTTCGCTGTCGACCGCTTGCGCGAAGTACGTCTGGTCGCCTTCGCCGAAACCGACGCTGGGGACGCTGATATGCCAGAGTACCTCGCCGAACAGCGGGCTGGGCTCGGAAACGGTGCCCAACAACTGGTCGCCGGTCGTGTCGAGCGAGCCGTTTTCGTTTGTGTCGCGGTAGAAGTTGACCGTCACGCCCGCAGAATCGTCCATCAGGCCGCCGGCGATCAACCGCACGTCGGCTCCGACAATCGCGGGATCCGGTCCGTCAAGAAGGGCCTCGATCACCGGCGCATCGTTCACCGGCGACACCTCGACCAGAACCATCGTGTCCGTAAATGCACCGCGGGTGTTCGTAGCCCGAATCACCAGCCTGCCGGAGCCGAACGCGTCGGCCGCGTAGCCGAGCGTCAGTTGGCCGGCTTGGATGCTCGTCGTCACGACGTCCGGGAGCGAATTGCTGACGACCTCGTAGCTGAGATCCTGTGGCAGATCCAGATCGTCGCTGAAAGCGACGTAGAGATCGACGAGCGAGGCGGCGCTATCCTCCGGGACACCGATGTTGGAGATACCCAATGCCTTGGGGCCGGCTATCCGATTGACCAAGAAAACCGTCTCGGCAAATGCATTCCCGCTGTCGGTAGCCCGGACCGTCAACTCGGTAACGCCGCTGGCCGCACCCGCATAGAGCAGTGTCAGCAGTCCGGAAGCCTGATCGATGTCGAGCGAGTCGAACAGACCGGGGTTCGTGTTGGCTTCGACCGTGTAAATCAAGTTTGTGTCAGTATCTTCGATATCGTCGAAGATAGCATGCAGATCGACTGCCGAGTCGGCAATGTTCCAGGTGACAACGATGTCGGCCGCCGCGGTGGCAGTCGGGGGGTCATTGACCGGCGCCACATCGACGCCAAAGGTCGTTTCCACCGAAAGCCCGCCCGGGTCGGTGGCGCGGATCGTGATATCGGCCACACCGTTCGCGTCAGGGGCATAATCGATGATCAACTGGCCGGCACTGACGTCGGTTGCGGCAAAGAGGGCCGGATTCGTGTTGTGCTCGATCGTGAAGGTCAGTTCGGCGTCGGTGTTGTCGACGTCGTCGAAGACGGCTGCCAGGTCGATGGTGGTGTCTTCGGCATCTTCGTCCACGCCGACGTCGGTGACGCCCGACGTGGCCGGGGCGTCGTTGACCGGCACCACGTTCACGGCGAAGGTCGTTTCCACCGAGAGCCCATCCGGGTCGGTGGCGCGAATCGTGAGATCGGCCACACCATTCGCATCTGGGGCATAGTCGAGGATCAACTGGCCGGCACTGACGTCGGTTGCGGCAAAGAGGGCCGGATTCGTGTTGTGCTCGATCGTGAAGGTCAGTTCGGCGTCGGTGTTGTCGACGTCGTCGAACGCGGCCGCCAGGTCGATGGTGGTGTCTTCGGCATCTTCGTCCACGCCGTGGTCGGCGATGCCCGACGTGGTCGGGGCGTCGTTGACCGGCGCCACGTTGACCGTCAGCACCGCCTCGCCGTGCAGCCCGCCCGGGTCGGTCGCGCGGACCGTCACTTGCGCCGACCCGTTGCCGTCCGGGGTGAAGCTCAGTGTCAAGGTGCCGGCGGAGACGTCAATCTCGCCGACACTCACCAGGCCCGGGTTCGAGTTGTCCTGCACCGTGTAGGTCAGTTCCCCGTCGGCGTTCTCCGTGTCTTCGAACAGCCCCATGAGGTCCACGATCATCGGCGGCGCGTCTTCGTCCACGCTGACACTCGTCGGCCCGACTACGGTCGGGCTCGTGCCGAATCGGCGAAGGTACACGCCGTCGGTGTCCTCCAGCCCCTGTCCGCTCCAGGCAACCACGTAGCCGCTCGATGCTGCTGCCGTGGCCGGGAACCGCTGCGTGCCCTCGGTAACTGCGTTGACCGGGAACTCGTCCCCGTCGGGCACGCCTGCTGCGTTGTACTTGCGGGCGAAAACTCCGCTCGAGTCGTCGGTGCCCTCGCCGCTCCACGTCACCAGGAACCCGCCCTGCGAGTCGAAGGTCGCGGCCGGGTCCTGCTGTTGGCCCTCCGTGCTCGTGTTCACCTGGAACTCGTCACCGACCGGCTGGCCCTGCCCGTCGTACCGCCGCGCAAAGACGCCTCGGCCGCTACCGTCGTTGTGCCTGCTCTGCCAGAGCACCAGGAAGCCGCCTTGCGGGTCGGCCGCCACCGTTGCGTCCCGTTGGTGGCTTTGGGTGAAGGTGTTTATTTGGAATTCATCCCCCAAGGTGTTACCCACCGCGTCGAACCGCTGGGCAAAGACGTCGCTGGCGTCCTTGCTGCCCCAACTCGACCAGACCACCACGAAACCGCCGTCGGTCGTAGCCGCCACCGCCGGCTGCTTCTGCTTGGCCGTGATCGTGGAGTTCACCCGGAACTCGTCGGCAAGCGGCGCGCCGTCCGCGGCAAACCGCCGGCCGAACACGCCCCGGTTGTCCCCCGTGCCCTGGCCACCCCAAACCGCCACGAAAGTCCCGTCCTCAAGATGCACGAGCGAGGGCAACTCCTGCTTGCCGGCCGTGGTCGCATTGACGAGGAACTCGCCGGAAAGGGGCGTCCCGTCCGCGGCGAACCGCCGCCCGAAAATCCCCGATTGGCTGCCGTCTTGAGCGTCGCTCTCCCAAACGAAGACCAGCGTGTCGTCGGCAGCGACCGACACACTCGGCCGCCACTGGTCCTTGGCCGTGGTCTCGTTTACCTGGAATTCCTCACCCTGCGGTGTGCCGTCGGCCGCGAACCGCTGGGCAAATGCCCCCAGCTTATCCCCGTCCTGGTCATCTCCCGACCAGACGATGACGAAGCCGCCATCGGAAGTCCGCGCGATCGGGTGGCCGCTGTGGTCCAGCGTTTGGGTCCGGGTCAAATAGGTGTTCACGAGCGTCTGGTCCACGCCGCTGCCACCGGAGAAGTCGGACTGGCCGGCCCCGCCGTCGAGCAGATCGTTTCCTTCGCCGCCCACGAGATCATCGTTTCCGTCGCGGCCGAATAGGGAGTCATCGCCCGATCCACCATCGAGGAAGTCGTCCGCAGCGCCGCCTTTGAGCACGTCGGCACCCGCACCGCCAAAGGCCCACAGCGGCGTGGTCGAGGGCGACTCGAGCTGCAGTTCCACCAGATCGTCGCCCCCGTGAGCGCGGACGTGGATCGCCGTATAGCCCGACGTTACCAGCCCCCATGCCAATCCGTTCCGCCAGACGCCCAACTCGTTGCCACCATCGTCATATAATTCGATACTGTCCCCCGAATCATTGCCGTGGATGTGGACCGTGCCGTCCGTGCCTACGAAGATTCCGTTCTCGAACACGAGCCGGTTGTTCGTCTCATCGGTCTCGAACACTTCCCCCGCCGCGTCGACCTGAGCCAGCAAATAGTAGTCTTGTTGCAGGTCGGCGAAGTCCGCCATGATCGGCACGCTGTGACTGCCTACCGCCAAGCCGGCCGCATCGTCGATCCGCTGCACCATGAGAAGCGCCTCGGGCGTCACCCCATCGCTCGACCGAAAGATTCCGATGTCGAAGGCCGACGCATCCTCATCGAGCACGGTGTATTGGACGGCCAGGTCTTCCTGGTCGGTGCCGAACCGCGTCAAATCGAGGTCCGTCGCCAAGAGTTGGCGGACTTCGAGCGGCTCCAGTCTCATGCTTCGCGTCTTCAGCGAGATCGGCTTCTTGAGCCTTGCTTTGCGCCGCTTCGAACCGAATTCGGCAGGCGTATCTTGCGTCCAAGACCATCGCATCTTGCCCATGATGGATTTCCTTCCGGCCAAGGGTTGATCGGTGTGAGGATAATGACCGACAGACGCCGGGCAATACGATTTGGCGAAAGAAATCGCGTTGCCGATCACGCAATCGGCGTGGAGAAACAGAGAAGATCAGCCTGTCATGATTGCGAAACCGTGGATGAGGATCTTCTCGTTTTCTCGCTGCGACTTCCTCTCTTGCCCCTGTACGAAGCCCGACGCGCGTACGATGGTCTTAGCAATTCCACCCACCATTGTCAACTGCCAAGCAGGAAAAACTACGTGGTAATAACCGCGGCACCACTTAGTAGCTATCTGTCGTACCGCCTAATGGTGCATTCTCGCGAAAAGAGGACGTGGTTATTACGGTCCCAGTTGTGTTCACTCCGATGCCGTTTGTGAAGTGAGTGCCAAGCGAAAGCCGCTCGAAACCCATCGGACGGATCTCGGAAGCATTGGGCAGCGGCAAGCGGGGTGTCCTCAGCAGGAACTTACGATTCAGCCAACGTTTGAAACTCGTTCGGCCCGCGGAGCTCATGCGGCGTCTCTGTAGTAATACCGAAGCAAGCCGCCGAGCCGCTCACGGCATTCAATCTCACCGTCGCGGCGTGTCGAAGCGAAGCAGTTCAACGACAAGGACTACGAGACCATTAGGACGGTGTCCCAATTCTACATTCAGCCGCTCGATCTTCGCATTTCAGATTCACGATTCACGTGCCGGTTCTAGTTCTATGATGACCGGCCAGCGATGAAGTCTTCCCACGTCAATGCGGACCATCCGGAACTTGGCGCAACGGTGACACCGGTGAACGCCCCAGGGACAGGTGAAGTCGACGGTGTGAACGATGGGGCGATGGCGCCCAGCGCACCAACCAGGAATCCAACAACTTTGCCTTCCGGGTCGCGAAAACATCCGCTAGCGAAAGAGCCCAGCACGTCACCCTCCGGTGTGAGTACTTGTTTGCCGTCGATGAGTGCTCGGACATTTTCTTCAAGGTCGAGCACTTCTTTGCCGCGAAGGTTGGCGACAAACTGTTGTTCTCTGTTAAGTATTTCGTCCATTGTCAGTTTTCCTTTGAATGGGCCTGTGATGAATGCCAGCCCCCTGGAGCCAATCGTCGACGGACCGACGCTCTCGTGTGGATTTGTCGCCGTAGTCGGGGCCTGAAGTAGCGACACATCCGTCACCCTAACGAGCCATTGTACGGCGAGCGAAGCTTAGCACAAAGACCGCCATGAGGATTGCCCCGATGCAGGCCTCTGCGCCGGCAAATACTCTACTATGTCCGATTGGTTTCAGATCGCCAAACCCCAAGGTTGTAAATGTCACCGTGCTGAAATACAGACATCGCAAAGCGGTCTCCCACGTCGTGCAACTCGGGCCGAAGATACTCTTTTCGGTGTGATCACTCGCGGATGCGTGTTCCGCGACCTCGCTTGCGAGGCGTTCCTCTTGCCTTCTATCGCACAACATGTTATCTACACGCTCCTCGGCGCCAGAACCACCGGTGTGCGAGAGGTCTGCCACATCTTCAACTGATGTGGGGCCTGATGAGCCTCCGCCGGCCTCCAGCGCCGTGGAGCCGCCTCGACCAGCCACGGGCCGGGGAGCTTGGCCATCGCTTCCAAGAACACCCTGCTCTGGTTCGTTTGTTGGCGCACCCTGACGCGCCACCGACGTCGGCGAATCCTTCTCGTGGTTCCCTTGTAGGGCTAATGGGGCACGTTGTGTACCCGCAATCGGACCTGCTTCGGAACCCACGTTGATCGACAGTGCGTTGTCGAATACGCCGACTCGAATGGTAACCGGACGTGGCCGTGAATCGACAGGAACTGCCGGCCGAGTCGAAGCGTCCGATTTGGAGCCCATACAGCTATCATCTAAGATGTCAAATCCAGCTGACGGCCAGTACCGCGAAATCACGCCGGTCGCACAATACACCCCTGCGAACAAGACAATGACCCAAACCCATGTTGCCGCTGCGCGACCGATACTCTCTCCATACCTGTAAATGAACCTGCTAGTCTTCAGTTTCCAGTGGAGAATCCACTCGCGCCCTCTTGCGCCCCGGGCAGACTTGACGTTGCCGAACATTAACGCTATGACCACAATAACGACAAGAAGAGGAATGATGACTGCAAGTGGCCAAATCATCGGCCACCTGTTACTTGCCCACAGAAGGCCAGCATAAAGCATGCAACCTACCCACGCAAAGAACAACGACAAGAACCAGAACCAGAGCGACGAGCCAAGCCCCTCCTTCGGCGGGTCGTTAAACCGGTGTTCTAACTCCGCATCCTTCAGCCTTACGCGACAGACCGATTCCAGATCACTGAGTCCCAGCAAGCGGAAATTGTTGGCAAACATGTTCCAGAGGTAGGTCTTGTGGGTCAACGCCACCACGCCATCGTGCTTTGTCTTATCCGGTGCATCGGCCTTTCGACCCTCATACATCGCGTCGCGGCGCTTCATATCTTCCGGCACATCGTCCCGATTTACCAAGCCGACCGTCTCCTTGACGATATCGTCCAGCTGGCTCATGACCCTTTTCCTAGCCTCCTCGGGATTCCACATGCTGTCCTGCTGCTCGGCGTATTGGCTCGGTTCCTTGCTACCATTGCCCTCAGGAAGGAAGTACCCGAAGTATTGTCCATCCACTAGACTCCCGCGCAAGATGACCACCTTGTCCAGGTTGTAAATACTTGATAGCTTTGTCAACTCGAACGTACACTCGACGAACGCGAGTTCTTTTCCGTTAAGCCCCCCTGGCTTCCCTTTCCCCGAATCCACCTTAGAACCCTTGGTTGGCGCATCCTCACGGTTGGTGTCTCTCAAGGACGCTGATACCAGACTGCACTGATAGAAGAACGTCCTGCCGTTATCGGCCGTGTCCGCACGCCGCATCCCATGGAGAAGGGCCTTCTCAAAATCACACACCCAAAACGGCACCGAAGTCTTCGGGCCAATAAGAAACCCTATCAGAGACGCATCACGAAAACAGCAATCCTTGAACTGGCCGTCCTCCAATGTCGCCCCGGTCAAATCGGCGTTTTCGAAGCTGCATGCAATGAAATTGGTAGTTTTCAGCGTAACACCTGCTAAGGTGGCCCCCGTGAAATCACAAGCGACAACGCGATTGTCTTGGCCAGTCGTAGCTAACGTGGAGCTGGTCAGAAACCGTGCTTTTGCGAAGTTGACCGAGTCTAGTGCGGCGTCATGAGGTTGATCGGATTTCTCAGCAACGACTGCGACGTGATTGAGCGCACAGTGGGACAGATCGGCGTCGCGCAGCACAATTGGGCAGCCTTCTTCACCCAGATCGCATCGCTCGAAGTGGGAGTAGGCAAAGCGGACATTCGAAAAATTCCCACACACCTTGCTCCGCCGTGTATCGTCGGGAACGCCGGCAATAGTCACGTGCGTAAGATCCGAGAAGGCTGCAGTCCGGACAGCTAGGTCAACGTACCGAAAATGGCAACCGGTAAGTACAGCTCCCTCTAGACTCGCCTGATAGAAATAAACGCTCGGATGTTTGCCGTCAGGTGTGAAGCACCCTGCACAATTTGCCCTACTTAGGTCTGCGCCGCTGAAGTCAGTGTCGCCGAGGGACGCACGTTGCAGGGAGCAGTCCTGGAGGTTGGCATGGCAGAAGTTGACTTCTGCCAGTCGCGTCACGCTCAGGTCAGAGCCTCGGAAGCAACAGCCGACAGCGACCGCACCGGTGAGGTTGACGTTGCGAATAATGCTCTCACTGAAATCGCTGCCAGTGAACCTCGTTGTTTGACCGTCTTCTTTGACCAGCACGGCAGGCAACGGCTTCCTTTCCTCCGACACACTTGTATCCTGTCCCTGCCGAACATTTTCAAGGAAGTCTCGCAGTTCGACGCTGTTTGTGTCGCCACCGTTTGGGTTGTCCTCACACCCGTCGGAACTGCCCGAGTTCTCCTTCTTGTTAGGACGACCGGCACTCTGAACAAGCGAGTTGACTATCTTATTCCAGCGTATCTTTTCTAACGAGTCCTTCCTATCGGTTTGAGTCGGCGGGCCGAATACTCCGTCAGAAGGAAGATTCTCGTTGGCATCCGCGCTTGTGCCGAAGCAAAGCGTCATCAACCGCATATCCGCTGCTTCAAAAGATGCGAAGTTCGCATGACACGCGAGAAGCCACGATCCGTTCAGCGAGGCGTTCGAAAAATCCGCGCCGGTCAGTATGCAGTCGAAAAAGAGTGATCGCTCCAAGTTGGCTCGCCTAAAACTGGCTTTTGTGAGATTGCATTTGACAAATAGGGAGTCTCGAAGCATCATGTCCGACAAGACCACCTCTTCGAGTTCTTCAGCCGCGACAAAGGCGACGGTCTGAGGATGACGGTAGACATACTGTCCGACGGTCGTTAAGAGGCGTCGCAGAGAGGGGCTGCGATCTTGAGCGTCGCCAATGTTTCCAGCGATCTTCTCAACAGCGTGGCTGAGGCAATACTGCCGGGCCAGACCAAGATCCGTCTCGTCTTCTGGGGCTGCACTCGCAGGGTCCGGTAGGAGTCGCGGGTTAGTACAGTCGTTCTCTTTGCATGTTTCGAGCGTCGGCGGCAATGGCATGGTTACTCTCCATGGATCGGCTCCGACTGCCGTGACGGGGCAGACGCACATCGGTCGGAGGCGGCGTAGTCATCTATAGAACCGGACATCAGGTCCAAGGTGGCGGTAACTCTCTCTCGGAGCGTGACGGGTTGTCGTTCAGCGAGAGCCTGGCACCAAGCGGACTTACACGGGCAATCGAGCGCAAACGCCATGCGCAACCGGAAGGATTCCCCTGTCCCACAGAACTCTTCAATTTCTTGGGTTATGTGTTCGCTGCAGCGGAAGCAGTTCGAGGCGATGGCCTCCATTGGCAGCCCACATCGGAAGCCATAGATAAGCAGCCTATCACGTGCAGGCGGCGAGACCGACAAGGCCACCCTAAGGACCGACCACAGCCAGGGCGGGCGATAGCACCCCAGCCGGTACAGCTTCCCTACGATCGTGCCCTGCTTGACATTGGTCACCATCAATACGATCCTGCGGACGGACAGCGAATTGAGGTAGTCAATCGTTGCCACGGCGTCAGCGATTGCCTCGGATTCGGTGAGAAACGGTGGCTTCAAAAGCACATGGCCGACCGCATGGGCTCCGTTTGAGTGGAGGATACGAATCGCCTGCTCGAACGTATCGAGCGACAATCCCTTGTTGACACACACGTTGCGGACAAACTCGTCGACACTTTCCAAACCGATCCCCACCTCAAGACAGCGGCGAGGGCCGAGAAGTTCGCGGGCCTCCCGAATCTTCTTAACGGTTATATCGTCGGCTCGACTCTCGACGCCCAGCAATTCAATCTGTGGTCGGGACGCAATCTCTCGTAGGATGCCCGTTCTGGCATTGTCGCTGAGTTCCCGATCGTCGAAAAACGATCCCAGACAGGAGAGATTGATTTCCGTCTCGTGAGGCCACTGGTCGAGAAGACCTGAAGTCTGTTGCACAAGGAGAGCATCGGGGATCTCTCCCAGAAATCCGCCGTAGTCGCACATGGTGCAGCCCCCCGCGCGCGCCCAACTGCAACCGCGGGAGCCGACGAAACCGAGAGGCATGGCATGGGGTTCTCCACGGATATTGATTGGTACCCGGAAGTACCCACCCGCACTCAACTCCGCCGGGGGCCACGGGTTGGCATGGCGCAGACGGCTCATCACCTGCTGAACACGGGTCCGGAGATATGTATTCGATTGGCTATCGAGATTGTCTGATATGCTTGTCATATTGCCATAGAACGTCCAGGGGTTCCCTTTCTCTGACTAATGACAGGGTCTTGCCGTCCCACGAAACGGTTGGTGGGCGGGGACCGACAAACTGACAGGAGAAGGATGAGGCATACGCTCCGACGCCATGTACTGAGACCAAGTCTCCGGGCACCAATTCGGGAACCGGCGTTTCGATCGCGATGGCATCATGTTGTGTGCAAAGAGGACCATGAATGTCGGCAATGTGCGTGGCAGAAGACTGGTTCCCTGGAAAGGAAATCGGATGGCGTGTGTAATATGCCGTAGGAAGGATATTTGTTCCGCCATCGATGATTACCTGCGGTCGCGGCTGGCGGGGTTTGACCGAAATGACTCTGGCCAATAGGGCCACGGCTGGTTCCGCGAGAATGCGGCCGGGCTCGGTGACCACACGCAGTCGTTCGTGGGGATCAATCTTATTGAGACATTTCGTTACGATTGAGGCTACATTGGAGACTGCTATCGAACGCCACTCCTCCCCGTGACTGCCATAAGGGACGGCTCCCGAATCAGCAGAGAACCCCCCTCCAATATCGATGTACTGTGGGACCATGGTGCTGTTGATCGCGACTTTCCGAAAGGCGTCCGCGAGTGCCTCGCATCCACGTTCGTACACGGCAGCATCGGTGATGTTTGTGCCCATGTGCATATGCAGCCCTGCCAGAAAGCCGTCCTGGCACTCGCCCATCATTGTGATAGCATCGTCCAGTTCACCTTCCCGCAGCGACAGACCGAACTTATTCCAGATCGGCCCGTTATTGGCAGGGAACTCAGGTGTGATTCGAAGCGTCAAAATCGCCCTAGTTTGAAGGGCACCAGCTATATCCAAGGCACGCCTAAGTTCAATTAGGGAGTCGACGTGTATGGCAATGCCTCGACGTATGGCCTCCTTGATCGACTCGTCGGTTTTCAACGGTCCGTTGAAGAAGATCATGTTCACAGGTACAGCTAGACGCAAAGCCATGTCAAGTTCGGCAGGTGAAACCACTTCGGCCCCAAATCCCTCGTCGTGTGCCATAGCACACAATGCCGCAAGGTTGTTTGTCTTGTAGGAATAGGCGGAGATGCATTGCCGCGAACCGCATTGGAATTGCTCCGTGAAGATTCTGCAGTTCTCGCGAAAGATGCGTTCCCAGACGATGTAGACGGGGGTCCCGTGCGCCACAGCGATATCGGCAAAGAAAGAAGGCGGCACGGTTTGCTCGCCGCAGCGCAAAGTTGAAAGTGTAGGTCTGTCTACCATGGTCAATTACTGTGCGTGAAGGTGACTTCGCCGCGGGAAAAAAGGCTCGCCATGTTCTCGATGGGAAAGCTTGTAGTCTCATACGTGCGTACGAAGCAGACACCCGGGCGAGCCGAGAGTTTTCTGTCGGGCGACTTGCCCAAGGCGAGATCGACTACAAGGCGAACAAGATCAGCGCCAGCATGTCGCGAGACTGCGATCCAGGCGGGGAACCGTGGGTTGACTTCAATAACGGTCGGGTTGTGTCCGGAGGGATCGCAAATGAACTCTACCTCCAGCGGACCAACCCACCCCAAGCCCCGAACGATTGACGACACGATGCACTCCCAAGGAGCAGCGTCAATGGTTACTGCCATCCAGGTCTTTCCCTGCGATGAAATCCCCATCTTCCGCAAAGCGCAGATTCCTCGAATTTCGTTGTCCCTGTCTGCAACCGCGGTGACAGTGTATTCGGCTCCGTCAACCCACTCTTGGAGGATTATGGGAAAGCCCCAAATGTCGGCCAAGCGCGTGGCAAAGGCCTTGGCCTCACTCGTGTCTCTCGCAAAATAGGCCTGAATAAGGCGGCCTTTGACGACCACTGGCCTGTCAACTGCGACGTGTTCTAGGGCGGTCTCATCAGCAATGACGGTTTGCCTGGGGCTTGCGACATTCACGTGAGAAAGCGTGCTGTGAATGTTTTCCTTTGCGACGGAGTGGATCGCGTTGGTCTCGGATAGCAGTAGCGAAATGCCACCCGCTGCAAGCATGTCTTGGGTTTCCGCGACAGCGCCGACATCCTCATCATCGCATGGAATGAGACAGTCAATGCCGATCGCGGAGTGGATATCGAGTATTCGTTCGGCCAGAGGTGCCGATCCGAGAACTGCTTGCGGTACGGAGAAGACGGACTGAACGTAGTCCTCCCAACCAAGCGCGCAGTTCTGAGAATAGTCGGCCAACGCAACGGCGGTGATATCGGGATGATGTGCCAATTCCTTGATGACAGCCGCACCCGATTTCGGCGCCGATGCGATGTGAACGCCCGTTACAGCAACACGGTAGTTTGAATGCATGCCGCGAGGCCCTTGCTATTTCGGGGGACGCGGCTGGTGTTCAACCGTAGTGGCGGTGTGACCGGGTTTGGTCACAAACGGAAAGAGGCCGTGCCCCATTTTGCTTCCAGCAGGCGCCATGGTCATGATGATGGCATGTCGCCTGATTGTTGGTTTCTCATACTCGCCTGTACGCGAGGCTTTCGCGGAGTCTTTCATTTGGTCCCTCCATGTCTGTCAGTTCGGGCAGCAACCCCGACAATTCAAAACAAATATCAGTGTAGTCCTTCTGTAGCACGAGTCCGGGCTGTGGCGGTGTGAAAGGAGGTGGCTCGTCACCCAGAGCAAGACACATCGCAATCGCTGGCGTGTTGATGCCGTGAGCGGTGAGACCATCAATCCACACGGGGAATCGCGGGTTGACATCCAAAACATGGATTTGTTTCTGTTGATCTCGAAGGATGTCAATCTCAAACGGCCCAGTCCACTCCAACGCTTGGACAAAGGCTTTGACGCACGGACGGAACGGTTCGTGGTCAACAGTCACACTCATCCAGGTTTCACCGTCGTCGGTTATTCCAATTTTCTTAACGGCCACCAGGACGCGGACATCGCAAAGAGCATCGCATACTCCGTGAACCGAATACTCCTCACCCACTTTCCATTCCTGCACAAGGACGGGATACCCAAAGTTGTTGGCACAGTATGCGGAAAAATAGGAAAAGAGATTCTCGCTATGGACGGGGAAAGCACCACATTCTGGGCCCTTGATGATACAAGGACAGCCGATTATGCGGAGGGCCACATTGAACTCATGGTCATTGTGACAAACGCATGTTTGCGGATGGTTGAGGTTAAGCCTTTGCAAGAGTGAAGGAAGGCGATCCTTTCGGCGCGAGACGATGGCTTCGGTAGGAGGCAGTAGCGTGGCGATATGCGCATGGGCCAAAAATGGCGTGATTTGCGAAAACAGCGCGACGTCATCATTCAAGCCAGGAATGATCACATCGAGGTGGGTGTCCGCGTCTAGACTAAGGATTTGACGGCAGAGATGTGAGGCATCATGTGTCCACTGAAGAACGTGTCTTCTGTCGAAAAACGATGCGTAGAATCCGGTCGCCAGATTATCGTAGTCCAAAGCAATGAGTTCGCGCTGAGGAGCGCTCAAGGACCTGGCAACAGCCAGACCCGGCACGCGATGACAGCCGGAGTGTATGCCAGTTATTGCTACTCGCAGCATTCTACGATCACTCACTTAGCAGGCCCATGTGCCATATCTCGGACAAGAACTCGGCAACGTCGCGATTAGCGTCTTCCTGCGAGATAGAAAAGGCGGCAGATACCTTCGCTGGCAGTTCGGACGGCGGAGTAAGCCGCAAGAGCCAATGCACAATAAAGGCGCCCGTGGCATTGAGGGAGAATACTTCGCCGGTCTTGCGGTTGAAAAGGAACCCTCTACCTTCGGGGGATCTGTCGAAGGTAAAGCAATTGCCGTCGATTCGAACGTTCGTGGGTATTTCCAATCGAAACTCAACCATTGCTTGCAGCTTCTCCACAATGTCATGGCTGTCGGGCATCCGGGAAGTCACGTTCAACTGACGAAATGACGCGCCCCCCCTCGGGTAGGTCGGCCCTCGCCCTGGAGTATCTCGGAAAACCCATCGGTGAACTTGCCATCCCGGTCCATAAGCAAATATCGCTTGTCATTAAGGAATCCATCTTCGGCATCGGTCAGGTTGCGGGCAACCTGCTTCATCCACGCTTCCGCGGGATTCGGCGTGCAGCCGGCGAAATGCACGCGGCGCGTGGCCACCTCCATCACAAATAGCAGAAAGTAGGTGACCAGTCCACCCCTCGTCCACACTTCGATGGTCGTGAAGTCGATGGCGCCCAGCACGTCCCTGTGGGCTTTGATGAACGTCTTCCAGGTGGTCTGACGCTGGCGGTCGGGCGCCGGTTCGATGCCGTGCTCTTTCAAGATGTTGCCGATTGTCTGGTCGGAGGTCCCATGCTCCAGGTTGGCCAAGGCGCCCTGGATTCGATCGTAGCCCCAGGTCGGGTTTTCACGGGCGATACGCACGACGAGTTGTTTCACCTCGTCGCTGACCGGCGGGCGGCCCGGTTTCTTCCGGCGCTCACTGTAGTCCCATTTCTTGGCTACCAACATCCGGTGCCAGCGAAGCAGCGTATCCGGTGTGACGATCGTGGCGATCTCAGCCAATGCCTTGCATCCGAGCACTTTGGCCTTCACTGCCAACCGTCGGCGCTGGTCGTCATTCAGCAAGTTCCGTTTCTTGCCGAGCTTCTCTTTGAGCACCTGGTTCTCGGTACGCAGATACTCGACCACGGCCTGCTGTTGCCGATTCAACCAGCCAGCCAGTGCGACAATCAGCAATTGCCACGGATGAAGCATCGCGTTCATAGTGGGCGCACTCCTGAGGCTGGCGAAATCCCCACTATGCGATTGAGGTGGCCGGCCGTCAAGACGTCGCGGTCCTCCTCTACAATTCCATTCCACCGCCTAGCCAAACGCGCCCCGTTGTGCCATACTATCTGCTTTGGCCCATTCTCCATCCGGTTGATGCCCCATGAGCAAGCACGTGATTACCTCCATCTCCTTCCACGGTGGGTTCCTCGACGGGCAGCGATTCAAGGCGGCCGACGGGCTGAACTGCGTGATCGGGGCGCGAGGGACGGGCAAAACGACCGTGCTGGAGTTCGTTCGGCACGCGTTCGGCCAGATGCCGGAGGATGCGGCGGCCAGGAAACGAATCGAGTCGTTGGTGCAGGTGAATCTAAGCGGAAGCCAGGTGGAAGTCGGCGTACGGACCAAGGAGGACCTGGGGTATGTGGTCAGCCGGTCGGCAGGGGATGAGCGGGTTGTGCTCACTGCGGACGAAGAACCGACGGAGATTAGCTTGTCGCAGTCGGGTAGCATGGGTGGCATGGATGTCTCTAGCCAAAACGAAATCGAGACGATTGCCGACGCGTTCTTTTGACTGCAAATCGCTGCAAACTCTACAGCACCCCTGGAATCACCCCGCCCACTACCCATCGCCCCAACTCCCGATCACATATACGCTTATACACTCCTGGCGTCGGCCTCCGGAGCCGAAGGCTACAGGTTCGAGTCCTGTCGGGGATACTTCTGAAAACGCGATCCAGGTGAAAACGCCGCAAGCATAACCGCTCATGGCGTTTCATCTTACGAGTCCTATCTCTCGTACATGTCGCGACTTGTGCCGGTCATGCCCGGAATGTGAATCTGGGATGTTTCGATGCAGATCGATGCGAACCGGCACAATGCGCTGCGAGCTGTATAGCACCATGGCGCTCACCTCGGCGAAAAACAGAGCACCGTGGGGAGCACCGGAAGCGGGGATGCGCGGGGCAACTCACTCAGTCTTCGGTCGCCGTCGGCGGCTGATTGTCCGCGGTTACGATGGGCTTATGCTGCGACCTCGGCTAAACGCTCGCGGAAAACGAATTGAGTTCGCCGACGCCCCAGTGTATGGCGGGCTGGCGTGCCAGAGGAATCGAAGTTCTTCGGACGGAAAGAACGACGAGGTCCGATGCAATCTGAAACTTGTCTATCCCAAAAACTCAAGGGTTGACAAGGCGCTAGCCGTGTCCGTCGGCCTCCTCGGCCCGCTGGCGTTCGTCGCGCTGGAACTTGCGTTCGAGGTGATAGACCCGATGCACCTGGCGGGGATTGTAGACCCGTTTGGGGTGGCCGCCCCATTTCGGGCGCGGCTTACGGTTCTCGTAACTGGCCAGGGCCTCTTCGATGTGATCGGAGATCGTCTCCCAGGAGAGCCGGAACTGGTCGCGCAGGCGGATGATCTGCTGCCCCACGCGGCGCTGCTCGGGATCGTCGACGAAGCGGCGGGTCTTCTTGTGGCCGACGATCTTCTTGCCGTAGGGCGCCTTGTTGCCCCGGGGGCGGCCCTCTTCCTTCAGCCGCTGGGCAACCTCCCGGCAGCGCTCGCTGGTCACGGCCGACTCCCATTCGGCCACCCCGGCGATCAGCGTGGCCACGAACCGGCCGTGGGCCGTGGCCAGGTCGGCCTTGAAGTCGAGGAAGTGGATGATTACGCCGAGCTGGTCCCAGAGCCGGCGGGTGGAGAGGAAGTCTTCCGCGTCGCGGAAGCCGCGGTCGAGCTTGGCGAAGATCACGTGGTCGTTCTTGCGGAGCACGAAGAAGCAACTCGAACTCCACGGTTCGGAATGGGACAAGATTTAGTGCGGCAAGGCCCACTTCGACGCCCCGGACGTGTACTTCAAACACGTCACCAGCGCGAACGAAGTCTGATTGCGAATCGGCTCCGGCAACGCGAGAACCATCGACCAAATCGCAGCCTTCCTTATCACGCATCCTTCACAGAAAGCGTCTTCGCCTCGGACAACGGCCCTGAGGACAACCTGTGCCTACAGCGAGCACAAGCCCACGAACGGCCCGGCACACACGGAGTTGTAAGAAACGCGGCTTTCACGTCAGGCGTTCAGCTTGCTGAAGTCGTTTGCGTCGGGGCCGTTCTTACAACGAGGCAAGCACACGGTATGTTGCGAACGTTTGCGATGTATAGACAGACGTTCAGTTTTGAAAAACGCGGGAGGGTAGCTACTAAACAGGACCAAGCCGGGCAATGGGGGGCGCCCGGGGGGAGTGTCTTGCCTATGCTCTCTGTTTTCTCAACCGCATCTCGATACCTGCCCGTTGTTTGGCCGTTGTTTCCCCGCTGTTTCACGCCTGTTTGCACGTTGTTTCTTTGCTCGACTTTCGGCCGATGCGTCAACTACTTTCTATTCGCGCGCGTGCATGGGGGTGTTTACACTGATAGGGTATTCACACCTACGCCACAATTATTTTCTGCACATCGGTTGACAAGAACGACGAATTGTGCATAATAAGACTGAACGTCGGATCTGAGGTGGTCCGATAAAGAAATGCCCCCGCGGTGCTTGCAACACCCGGGGGCGTGGCCCAAACCTAAACCGGAGGTTCGAGCAATGCAATTCTACCGCAAGGCGGAGTCTGCCGCAAACACCATTCTGAGGGCATTTCAGACGGGAAACCTGCCTCAAGCCCTCGCCCCTATCTTTATTCGCCGGCGGGACAATGTGCCGTGTCGGGCGTGGTCCTGGAGCAACCAGCTATTGACCGCGCTTGCTGGACACTCTGACGCCAGAGGATACCGGCAATGGCAAGAGGTTGGCCGGCACGTGAAGAAGGGGGAACGGTCGTTCGCCATTTTGGTTCCGATTGTTCGGAAACGGACCGAAAAGAACGGCGAAACAGGGGACGAAGAAGAGCGCACATGGATTGCCGGGTTCACCAGCGCGGCCGTTTTTGGCCTGAATCAAACCGAGGGCGAACCCCTGCCCCCGCCCGATCCTGAGGTTACGCGATGGCTGGAGAACCTCCCCCTCTTGGACGTTGCCAGAGAATGGGGGTTGTCGGTTGACGCCTACAATGGTCGCCCGGGCGCAGCGCTGGGGAAGTATCGGCGGGGTAACGGTATCGCCCTGGGGGTGGAGAACCTATCGACGTGGGCGCATGAAATGTGTCACGCGGCCGATGATCGGCTTGGCAACCTCCAGGAGCGCGGGCAACACTGGCGCAGTGAAACGGTTGCCGAATTGGGCGGGGCTATCCTCTTGGAGGTTCTCGGATACGACCATGACGCGGATCGGGGCGGGTGCTTTCAGTATGTCCAGGCGTACGCAACCGATGCCGGAATTGAGCCGGTGACGGCTTGCCAGCGCGTCTTGAAGCGTACTTGTGACGCGGTGGTCCTGATCCTGGACACGGCGGAAGGATTGCGTGAGGCGAAGCCTGAGGCGATGGAAACGGCCGTTGCGGCAGTAGCTTGACGACCTGCCCCTGAGGCGCCGGGTTCTTCGGCGCCGACGGGGCGGGCCGATGGGCGCCCGCGTTTTCAGAACCCTTGGAAAAGGAACCGAATCATGTTGCTGTTTGCAGAAACGGAACCCCGGGCCGCAAGTGGCCCCTTGTGCGAAGTCTACCGCCCGAAGTCTTTCGGCGAAGTGGTCGGGCAGGACAAGGTAATCGGCAAGATCGACCGACTACGGAAGCGCGGTCTGGCCGGGCGGGGCTACTGGCTGTCGGGCCAGAGCGGAACTGGCAAAACGTCCATCGGGCGGTTGATTGCGGCTGAAGTGGCTTCCGAGTGGTCAACTGAAGAGCTAGACGCCCAGACCCTCACCCCTGCCCGATTGCGGGACATCGAACGGTCGATGGCCGTGTTGGGTTTCGGCGCGAAGACCGGCCGCGCCTACATCGTGAACGAGGCGCACGGGCTGTCCAAGGCGGCTATCCGGCAACTGCTGGTCATGTTTGACCGATTGCCGGGTCATGTGGTGTGGATCTTCACCACCACCTGTGAAGCCCAACAAACCATGTTCGAGGAAGTCGAGGACGGGGGCCCGTTGCTGTCCCGTTGTGTCCGGCTGGAATTGTCCCGGCGGGGGCTGGCCGAAGCTTTTGCCGAAAGGGCCCGGGAGATAGCCCAAGCCGAGAACCTCGACGGGAAGCCCCTGCCCGCGTACGTCAAGCTAGCCCAAACCCATCGAAACAATTTCCGGGCGATGCTCCAGGCTATCGAGTCTGGGATGATGCTTTGACTGACAACCTCACCAAACTGAAAAGGAATCTGCCCAATGGTATCCGAACAACTCTTGGAAGCCCTCGACCAACTGCTCGACAAGGGCACCACCCGCTACAGGATCGCGAAAGATTCGGGCGTCAACCATACCGTACTCTGCCAGCTACTCAGGCGTGAACGGTCCGTGAGGATGGACACCCTGGACATGCTGGCCGACTACTTGGGGCTCGAATTGCGACCGAAAACGACGCGCCGGAAGTGACCGGCCAGAGACGCGCCGAAACGCGCGAATAGTGTCGCTTCTGCGCTTATGGACCGAAAACCACGAAATAGAGTGTCGCTTTTGTGGAGAAGCGACACTGGACCCTCCAAAACGGAGATTTTCCGATGGGAAACGAAACACCGTGGAACCGGGGCCGCAAACTGCCGCCCGAGGTTCTGACACCCGGCGAAGTGAAGGTCCTGATGGGGGCCTGTTCGACCCGGGCGCCGACGGGGATCAGGAACCGGGCGTTGATAACCGTCCTCTACCGGGGCCTGTTGCGGATCGAGGAAGCGTTGGCGTTGAAACCGAAAGACTTAGACCGGGAACCGGGAACCATCCGTGTGCTGCACGGGAAGGGCGATAAGTCCCGTACGGTCGGAT
This sequence comes from Thermoguttaceae bacterium, assembly GCA_035527455.1. GTDB lineage: Bacteria > Planctomycetota > Planctomycetia > Pirellulales > Thermoguttaceae > DATLAN01. The sequence continues at coordinate 12,755 of DATLAN010000415.1, read as the reverse complement.
TGGACGATGGGGCGTGGGCCGTCCTGGAGGTCTGGCTCGAGCGCCGAACGGCCTTGGGGATGAACGGTAAGCACCCGCTGTTCTGCAATCTGAAAGGCAAGCGCCTACTGCCGAGCTACTGCCGGGCGTTGTTTCCCCGCCTGGCCGCAAAAGCCGGTATCGACAAGCGGGTTCACCCTCATGCGTTGAGACACACCGGGGCTTCCGAGATGCGAACCGAGGGGATCGACGTGGGCGTGATCTCCAAGCAACTGGGGCATTCCTCGATCGCCACCACCTCCCGCTACCTCGACCACATTGCCCCCGCGGTCGTCGTGGAGGCGGTGCGCCGGCGGAAGTGGGAAGCGTGAAGCCGGACAGAAACCTCGGGCAGGATGTAAGAACGGTCGGAATCGGCACGGTTGGAAGCTTAAGCTTGGAACCCACCCAAAAACGGCGAAATTTCAGAACGCCCGCGGCCTCGCCGTCTCTTCGCGCCAGAATCGGGACATGTCCCGATTCGCCTCATTCCACCCCCGGGCGAACGGATCGAACACCATCACGATCACGTCGTAGACGCCCTGTATGGCCTTTGCCTCCTTGGCTTGAACGTCTTCCAGCTTGGCGACGACGGCCTTCTTCTTGTGCTCGCGGATCGCCTCGGGCAAAGTCATCTTGCCGGCCTCGACTGCCTTCTGCTCGGGCGCTGGCAGGGCCTCGAAGTGGTCGGCGGCCTTCATTCGCGTGGAAGCGGTCTGCCGAGAAACCCCCACCATTGAAGCCGCTTCGCAAATCGTTTGCATCTTCGCTTCATTAGGGGGGGTGCCTTCTTCGACGGCCTTTTTGATTGCTGCTTTCAACGGGGCTTCCAGCAGCATCTTGAACGCTTGCCCCCGTCAACGGCCGCTTGGACAAGCCGGTCGGCCCGCTGGCCTTTCCCACCAGCGCGGCCACACACGGTCAAGCATCCCGCCGCAAGCAACACACCGTGCCGGGCTCGCGCGGTACCATTCCCGCGGCTCCACCTGCTGGATCTCGCCACAGTCGCGGCACTTGGTGGAAATGCCGTCTTTCGGTCGCCGTCGTTTTGGTCGTCTCGCCATCGATTCGCTCCCAGGGCTCCAGAATCGCCGTTTCGGGCTCAAGACGTCCAATCCACACCGGGGTGGCCGTCGGAACGCAAACTGAGCGATTTTTCGGCGTCGTACACCCAGGGGAAATCTGAAACCGACGACCGGCCTCGACCAGCTTTGCTCTATGTTCCTCGGAAAGCTGCTTGCGCCTTCGAGCGTGCATGATTCTCGCCACCTCCTCGAAGTGCTCGACCGGGAACACGACATTCCCGCCGTCGTTCCCGTCCTGGTGAACCCGGGTGTACGGCAACCTGGCCAGCCGGTTGGTCATGCTCCGGGTGTTCGTGCAGGCTGCCAATTCCTTCGGCCCCCAGGGACAGATGTGGCCTCGGCCGCCGTTGCACGGGATCTGCATGTACCACGGGTCGCGCGTGTTCGAGCCGGGTTCCCATTCAACGCGGTACCGGTCGCCGAATCGCTCTGTCAGGTTGACGTCGCTGGGGGACTCGTGAGGGCTCGTCTCGACTTCAGGATGGACGAGTGTGTCGCGCGACACATTTGGGACCGGGTCTTGCCCGGCAGCCCGGTACTCGGTAGATTTCATTTGAGCTTCCTTCTGGGTCCGGCAGCCACCGGGCCCTTTTTTCATGGGTCAGTTTGTCTCTCGATACGTGGTATAGACAGACACGGTTTCTCGCCCCGACTGCCGGCGCCGGCGTTCCGGGATACTTGCGCGAGGGCGGGGTATGACGGTTGGGTGCTTCTGCTCCCAATGTGCCTGTCTGTTTTTCACAAGTCGGGCCGTCATAATTACTTGCTTGCATGGGGTCGCTGTGCACCGGGGTTCCCTGACTTGTGGTGGTGGGGGGGTCCAGGTCGCTGGACTCGCTATTCTTCTCCTCCCCCCTCTCTGAGGCGGTTCACTCTATTTCCTCCACCGTTTCTGTGACTCGTATAGGGGGCGCGAGTAACCGATATTCTGCTTTTTCACCAGCGCTGCGTTGTCCGACGAGTCTCTATCCACACAATCGCCTGGAGTGTGGTCGAGTTGGATCTTCACTTGCGTGCTTCCCCTGCCGCCTTGACCATCGCTGCGATGCCTGCCCGGATTGCTTCAGGTAACTCCGGCCACGTCTCGACGACGAGAGCCAATCCAGGATGGCTTTGAACGAGGAGCGCCACACAATGCGCCATACTCTCAGGGTCTGTTTCCGTAACCTGCTGGCGTTGAGGCGGTTCCGTCGAAATGCCGGCGGTCTTCAAAACCGTCGGGCGGCGCGTGATGCGCGTCGCCGGTGGGTTCGATTCCCATGCACTTCCGCCATTTTCCTCTGCAACTGATCGCATCGACTCGCACAACTCGGCGCATTCCTGTTCGGCGCAATAGAACTCGAGCCACCAGGCCTTCTCGGCCGGCTCTCCGACCGTCTTCCCTGCGGACATCAGCAGGAAGGCAACGGCGGCGAAAAACCTACGGAGTCGGACGACTGACCATGACCCCGCCGCATTCCTTGGTGTCTTTCTTGGAGTCTTGCGTCGCAACTTCTGCGCACGGTGCGCGCAGGTTTGCAGGTCCTTCCTGGTTGTGGCTTCGCCGCGCTAGGGCCAGTACGTCGCCAGCAACTTGTCTACGGCTTCTTCGGAGTGGTCGCGATTCTTGGGCGTTCGGTCTTGCCGGCTGACTTGCTCGTACGCCAGGAGCCAGTCGGCGTCGTCCAGCGAGATCTCCGGTTCCATCGCAGGCAACGGGCTTTCGACCGCCAAGGCGGGCGATGCTTGCTCGGAGAGGTCGATCAGCCTCAAAGCGTTCACGAAGCTTGTCTGATTGTTTCTGGCCAGCAACACGTCGGTGGCGTTGACCCGCTGGTCGCGATTGAAGTCGTACGCGAAGTCGATCGGGGGGGGGTCGAGGAAGTTGCGGGGATTGTTCCGGGCCAGCAGCAGATCGATGGTGGTGACCTGGGCGTTGAGGTCGGAATTGCCCGTCTCGGCCACCGCGTTGCCGAAATAGAACACGTCGTCGATCGGCAGTCCGAGATTGTCCTTGACGACCGTCACCTGGAGCCATTGCTGGCGGATCGCGTTATCGGCCCAGATGATCGTCACGCGATCGGAACCATCCACGCCGGCGCCGGGGCGGAAGTCCACGATCTCCGGTGCCGGGGCAGCCGCCCAACTGCCCGGGGCGTTGCTGTAACCCACATAGAACCGGAAGTCGGTCTCGACCGGCGTGTATCCTTCAGGCAAGCCCTCCAGATCGACCATAACGCCGTTCAGGCCCTGACTGAAACTGGTGTAGTTGCTGAAGGTCGCTACGTGGCCCGGCAAAAGGGCCTGCTTGTCGGCGGCGATCGCGGCGTCGTCGGCCGCGTCGGCGCCCGCGTTGTTGCCGTCGAAAGCCGAGCGGTTGTAGAACACGTGGCGGCCGACGACCCCGGGAGCAATGACGACCAACTCGCCGGTCGTCGCGTCGCTGCCCAGATTGCCGGCCAAATCGACGGCCGTGACGACCACGTCGTAGGTCCCGGCCGCCAGCGGTGGCGAGATGGTGTCGTCGGGCAGATTCCACACGCCGCCGACCACGTCGGCCGTGTATTGGACTGCGTTGACCGTGACGATGACCGACGCCGGCGGGTGCGCGTCGGTGGCCGTTCCGGTAAGCGGCGGCGACGTGTCTTCGGTGGTCAGCGGGTCGACGGTCACCAGCGGCGCACCCGAGCTTCCCCAGTTGGTCGGATCGCTGCTGTAGGCACTGCCCACCAGCCGACTGAGCGCCGGTCCGGCGCCGTCGGGTTCCTCCGGCCAGGGGAATTCGTCGTCGTACTGGACGGACTCGGCCGTGATGTACGGCACAAACGGTTCGGGAAGCGTCTCCGGAGTTCCCGGCTTCTGCAGCGTGAGCCGTTCGCCGGCGTTGCTCAGTGCGCCGACGAACGGCCCGAACACCGCGACGCCGTCGGGGACGGTATGCGAAGCCAGGTAGGTCGCCGTGTCGACGTCCGTAACCAGCACGTACCCGTCCGCCGGCACGACGACGCCTTCGGGGAACACGAATTCGGTGCCGCCGGTGACGTGCCAGGTATTCGTCGGGTTGGCCGGGTCGTAAAGGGCGACCGGGGCGGCCGAGATGTTCCGCAGCAGGAGGTACTCGTTGCCGCCGACGACCGGGCGGTACATGATCTCCTCGAAGACGACGGGCCCAACCAGCGGGCCGGCGTTGGCGTAACCGTACGTGCCGGGTCGGTACGGCTCGGGTTCCGGGTCGGGATGAGGCTCCTGCATGGCCACGAAGTCCACCGAGCCGGTGCCGGTCGTGTACCGTCCGAGCGTGACGCTGTTGTCCGTGGCGCCGAAGGTGACGAACTCGCGATAGGTCCCCAGATTGCCGGCGACGTCGGCAGAGGAAAGGATCACCTCGTCGCCGTGCTCGCTCAGCCCGAACCCGATCAGCGAGCCCGGGTGCCCCGAACCGACGCCGAAGTGCTCCACCTGATTGAAAACCAGGTACCCGCCGGCGGGCAGGATCGTGTTGCCGGGGGCGAACGGAGTTCCCGGATCGCCGGGAATAACGAACTTCTGCGGCTGGCCGATGTCGTCGCTGAGGAACCAACCGCTGATGTCGATGTCCGCCGCCGTGGTGTTGTGCAGCTCGATCCAGTCGCCGCGGGCCGGGTCGTCGCTGTGGGCCAGAACCTCGTTGATCACCACCGCGCCGACCGGCATTTCGGCCATCGCATCGGCGGCGCCGGGCGAACCGCCGGCGACGCTCCCGGCGTGCCAGCCGCTCTTCTCTTGCCACGCAGCGCGGTGACCCAACGGATCGTTGATCACCAGCGACGGGCCGTCGCCGTCGGTCGACGGGTACCAGTTGTCGCTGTACTCGAACCGCAGGATGGCCGCCTCGTAGGGCGCCGGCATGCGCAGCACGATTTCTTCCCCGGAATTGCTCAGCGCGTCGGGGTCGTAGTTGCCGATTGCGTTGATGCCGGTCCCATACCATGCTTCGAAGGCGGCCAGGTCCCGAGCCACCACCACGTACTCGCCGGACGCCAACGTCATCGCCGGGAAGACAAAGTCCACGCCGGCGGTAAACCGGGCGCCGGTCAGGTCGATCGGCGTCGTGCCCGTGTTCTGAAGCTCGATGAACTCGATGCTGTCCGACCCCGGCGGGTTGTACATCAATTCCGTGATCCGCAGGTTGTCGTGCAAGCTCAGCAGGGGGCTGGACGTCGTGGCCACCAACTCGGCGGAGATCAGGAAGTCGCTGCTGCTGGGAGTCTCGTTGAGCCCGTGGATCGCCAGCAGGTTGGCACCCGTATTCAGCTCGCCGATGAATTGCGACACGTCGAAAGAGACCAGCCCGACCGCCAGGCCGTCGTCGTGGGTGCCATTGGCCGGGGAATTCCACGCGGGCGTGTCTCCCGGTGCGAAGGTCTCGCGGCGGATTTCCCGGCCGTTGAGATAGGCGATGAACCCGTCGTCGTATCGGACGTTGAGCGACAGGCTGCTGATTTCGCCCGGATCGCCGTCGAAGGTGAAGGGGATCCGGATGTAGCAGGTCGCGTTCGTATCGTCCATGTCCCCATGGGTTTCCGTGTTCCAACCGATGAGCCCCAGATAGCCGCCGTCGCCCGAGTCGTAGCCGACGCCGGTCGGCGTGCCGTTCCAGTAACCCCAGCCGGTCGTGTTGAAGCCGAGGTTGGAACGCCAGGTCGTGCCGATGTCGCCGGTGGGCACCAGAACGTACTTGCCGTCGCTTTCGGCCACGAGTGTGCGAGTGGCCGACGCCCCGGCCTGGTTGGCGACGGCCGGAGTGGGCAGCGTGAAGAACGCGATCGTATCAGAACCGTCGGGCGTGCGGCCCTGGCTGACGTCTTCGGTCTGCGAACCATAGTAGATGCGGTCGAGCTGCACGAGATCGGCGTCGAACAGGCCGAGGATCTCCATCTTCGCATCAAGCCGGAAATCCACATGACCGCTTTGGTCCTGGCCGTCGGCCTTCAGTTCCTGGAAGCCCCGGGCACCGATGAAGCTCAGGGGCGGAATCTGCTGCTTTGTCTTCTGGTTGGCCGGATTATCGGTCAGGTACAGTCCGGCCAGATTCACCGCAACGGTATCCGGGTTGTACAGCTCGATGAAATCTTCCAACAGCACCACGTCGCCGTTGGTGAACCACTCGTTGATCACCACGCGGTCCGCCTCGCCGGTCGGCTGGGCGACGTTGGCCGCCGCGGCGCCGGTGGGGTCGATCGTCGGCCGAGTCAGCGACCACGCGCGGTCGGCGCCTACCCGGCCGATCGACAAGTCGGCCACCTGCACGCCGAACGCGACGGAATCGACCACCGCTCCGCCGGCGTTGTAGAGATAGACGCCCTCGCCGGCACCGTCGAGTTGGAACCCCAGATGAATCCCCGGCATCGGCGGCGTCGTCACGTCGTCGGCGTAGAGCACCAGATAGCCTTCCGCGGGAATGGTCGTCCCGGCCGGGAAAATGTACTTCGGCTCGTCCGTGGGATCGAGCGGATTGAGCGGTGCGTCGCTGATGCCCCAATCGGAGAGGTTCACCGCAGTCGGCGAGTCGTTGTAGAGTTCGATCACGTCCGGATAGGTCGCCTGGTGCTCGTAGGTCGTGGCGTTGATCGCCAGGATCTCGTTGATCAGCACTCGGGAGAGCGAGGTGTTGACCGTCCAGGTTGCCGTGGTGGCGTCGGCCGGGTCCTGCCATGCGCCGGCGGAATTTTGCGCGATGACTTCCAGCAGTTGGGCGCCGTTGGACAAGCCCGTCAGGCTGATCGGCGTGCCGGGCGTGCGTTGACCGCTCCACGCGCCGCCGTTGAGCCGGTACTTGTAGGCGAAGATGGGGCTATGGTCGGGATAATCGTAGGCGGCCACCTGGAAGGTCGCACCGGTTTTATAGGTCTGGCTTGCAGAAACCGGCGAGATCAGAGCGCCGGCCGGCACGCCCGCTCCCATGTCCCGGCCGACCGGACCGGTGCCGCGGGCGGGCGAGGCGCCAGAGAGGCTGAAATCGCCGCCGGCGGGGTCCGCCAGCCGCGCCTCGGCGTCGATGTTGCCCAACCCGCCGCGGTGTTCCGCGGCCGGCAGGATCGAACGATTGACCACCAAATCCGTGATCGTACCCCGGCTGTCGACGTTGTTGAAAACCAGCGGCGTGGCGGCGAAGATGTTGCCGTCGAGGTACGCCCCGTCGCCGGGCAGATTGGTCTGCCCGACCAGATCGAAGTTCAGTGCCCCGGCCACGGCCGCGTACGGCCCCTGATCGACCTGAACCACCGTGTTGTTGGTGAAGGTCATGAAGGAGTGCTCCTTGACCAGCGCCACGTGGTCGACGTCGTAGAAGATATTTCGAGTGACGACGTATTCGTGTCCCACGTCGTGCGCGTCGCCGGCCGAGATGACGTTCGACTCTCCGCCGTCGACGGCGTCGTGAGCGGCGTCCTTGCGGTAGTGCATGAAGAGATTGCCTTCGACGTGGAAATCGCCTTCGACGTCGAGCGCGTCGTCACCCCCGCCGAGGAAGACGTTGTCGAGGATCTGCGGGACCGGATCGCCGGCGGCGCGGTGTCCGGCGTTGAAGTCGATGGCGTCGTTGTGTCCGGGCGTGAGGCCGAAGACGTTGTTTTCGACGATGAAGTGCCCGCCCGGCGCGACGTCGGCTCCGTAGATGTGCTCGGCGACGTTGTTCGGCGGCGCGGCGAACACGAAGTCGGTGAAGGTCGAGTTGCGCACGATCAGCGAAGAATTGTCGGCGCGGATCCGCCGCCGGTCGGCGTGATCCAGCGTGACGTGGTCGATCAGCAGGTTCGAGGCGTCCAGCTCGATCATGCCGTCGACGCGCGTGGAGTACTGGGCGACCGCGTAGGTGATGCGATTGTCGGCCATCGTATTGTTGAAGCGGATGCCGTTCCAACTGGTGGCGCCGGGGCTGCGGGTGAAATGGATCAGGGCGTCGGGCGTGCCTTGGGCGTCCAGCCGTCCCTCGACCAACAGGCTGGCCCCGTCGTCGAAGAAGACCGTCGTGCCCGGCATGATCGTCAGCGTCGAGCCCGCCGGCACGGTCAACTGGCTGGCGACGCGGTACTGGCCGTTCTGCGGACGCCAGACGGTGTCGCCCAGGAGTTCGCCGTCGCCGGCCGTGACCGCCGCCGGGTAGGCCCCCATATCGCCGCCGCCCTCGTCGGCCCCGATGGCCGGGGAGCCGGTCTGGAGGTGAAAATCTCGCAGCGCCGGATTGACGAACAGCGGATCGGTGTTGGCGTTGGCGACCCCGGCCCAGATCTCGCCGGTCCACACGATCGGAGTATTGTCGGGCGGGGGGTAGTACTCGCGGTTGTGGACCCACGAACCGCCGACAATCGAATGGTCGAAGCGGATCGGGTCCAGCGGGTAATGGCTGCGGACGGCGTATTCGGAGTTGCCGTAGACGATGGAGTTCGTGACGAAGTACTCGACCACCCCGTTGTCCATGCCGCCGCCCTTGTTTTCGGCCTGGATGCCCAGTCGGTTGCCGCTGATGGTGACGTGATCCATGTGGACGACGGCGTGCGACTCGTCCTTGGCCGAGATGCCGATGTCGTTGTTGACGGAGATGATGTTGTTGAGCGTCACCTCGCCGCCGTAGACGCTGATTCCCTTGTCGAATATGTCGCGGAAGATGTAGTTTTCGACCAGGACGGTCGCGTGCAGGGTATCCAGCCCGTCGTCGTCCGTGTCGGCGATCACGCCGCCGCGGAGCGTGCAGTCCTGCCCGGCCGCTTGGCTGTGGATGTAGATGCCGTCGTCGTCGTTGGGGCCGTGGTTCTCGGTGATCCAGCTATTCTCGAACAGCAGGGCCGTGTTGTCGATTTCCGGGCCCATCACCGAGCGTGCCAGGACACAGTCGCGGAAGGTCAGGTCGGAGCCGCCGGTGGACTGCATCACCTTGCCGGCGTTGTCGGTGATGTTGACGTTTTCGAAGACGATCACCGAGCCGGTCGGGCGGAAGGCCGGTCCGCTGCCGGTGTGCCCGCCGCCGGGTGAATTGCCCGCGCGGATGATGTTCGTGTATTGGTAGAGCGAAGGGGCGGCACCGTTGTGATGGATCTCGCCCCAAGCTTGGGCGGCGTTGTACGCGGTAAAGGTGATCGGGCTATCTTCGGTGCCCAGCGACTGGATCTCGCCCACGACGTCGATATCCATCCCGCCGCTCCCCGACGCGACGCCGTCAACGCGAATCAACGTGCCGGGCTGGATCAACAGCGTGTGGCCGGCCGGCACCAGCACGTCGCCGGTCACGTGGATCACGCCGCTCCAGGTATCCGTGCCCGATGGATCGGCGAGCGTGCCGGAAACGGTCGTGACCGGTGCGCCGCTGAGGTCCGACAGGTCGTCGCTGTCCTGGAAGCCCTCGACGTCGGCGGTCAGGTTGAACGGACCGCTGCCGGTGAAGGTGACCAGTGCGCTGCCCAGCCCGTTGAACATGGTAATCTGGCTGACGTCCATCGCGACGCCGGCGTCGGCCGAGAGGCTTGCCGTGGCGTCCCACAGTTCGCGGTAGATCTCGCCGAACTGGTCGCGGACCTCCACACGGACCAGCACCGGCTGGCCCGGCAGGTAGCTGTCCGGCACGATCAGGTTGGTCGTCAGCGAGGGGAGGCTGTTGGGATAGATGTTCACCCGGCCCACGTTGTGCCAGATGTCGACGAAGGTCTCGTCGATCTTGTTGCCGGTGCCGTTCTCGCCGTCGAAGGCCTGCACGACGACGCGACTGAGACCCGGTTGGGTGAGCGGCACGCCCATCGGTTCCGCGTCGTCGAGCGTGATCGTCAGCCTCGGGCGATTCGGGAGGGTGGTGGACTCGCTGGAATAGAAGTCCATCCCGTCCGACCCCGTGGGGATGATCGCCCAGCCGAGGTTGCTCGACGGATCGGCCTGCCACGCCTGTATCGCGGCGGTCACGTCGACGTTCAGCGTTCCGCCGGGGGCCGGCGTGCTCACATAGGTTGACGTCGCCTCGATGTCGTTGCCCTGGATCCCGTTGCCGCCGAAGGTGTTCCAGTTGGCCGCTTCGCTCCACGGCATGAGCATTTGGTGCAAGCGCATCGTGTTGCCGGAGTTGGAGACCTGCAGGGTCAACGTGGCTGTGGCAATCGGAGCGCCGGGCGCCACCTGTCCCGGGCCGGTGCCGAAGATGTTGTCGAACCGGATCAGCCCGTGGACCGCGCCGCCGGCGTCGGAGCCGTCGACGTTGATGGACGTAGCTGCGCCGAGATTGCCCGTGAGATTGCTGTAACGTATCTCGGTGTCCGCCGTGCCCGCGTAGCTTGCGTTGGGACTGACGTCGTTCTGGAAGACCAGTTGGGTGCCGCTGGCGGAGCCGGTGCCGACCAGCCAGGTGCCGTTCTCGGCGTTCCACTCGGCCTCTTGGCCGTCGACCAGAACGGATTTTGTCTGGGCCGCAGGGGCCGTGCCGGAAAGCCCGACCAGATCGTTCGTCGTGTACGGATACCCGCCGTTGATCGGCAAACCGCTCTGCACCGAAAGCCCGTTCTGGGGAATCTGGCCGCGGACGTTGGCCACGCGGGTAACGATCCAGTCCTTTACGCCGTTCCGCGTGCCCGCGTCCCGCCAACCGCCGAGCACCTGGTCGACCAAGGGGTTGATCGTTTCGGGCGCGAAGACCGTGTCGCAGAGGTCCAGCAACTCCTCGTAATAGATCTGCGGCACGTGGGGATCGTTCAGCAGGCGGTAAAGCCCCGGTAGATCGGTACTGCGATAGCTCCAGATGTCGCGGTTCGTGGCGCCGCTACCCCAGGTGACGATCGAATCCAGGTCGTACGGCATAAGCTGGAACCGCGGGTCCACCACGCCGGCGTACAAGGCGTAATCGTCGCCGTCGCCGGTGATCAGACTGCCTTCCGTACTTCCCAGCAACGTGTTGACGCCCATGTACCGCAACCACTGCCGGACGTCGATCACCTGATTGACTTCTTCCCAGAACGTCGCGTCCGGGTTGTTGTTCAGCACGTCGAGCATGTGGATCAGGTCGCTGAAGTCGTCGGCCGAGACGTTGGTCTGCTTGTTGTACTCGTTGCGATAGAGGTCCGGATCGTCGCCCAGATACTCCAGCGTGGCGTCGGTCCGTCCGCCGGGCAGGTAGTAGTTGCACTTGTAGAAGTTCCCGGCGTTGTCGTCCGGCCAGTGGTTCTCGACCAACTCGGTATCCATCGCCTCCAGCCAGATGTAATAGCCGTACATGTCGGTCCCGACGTCGGCCCGGTCGACGCCGTTGGTCACAATCCTGACTTGCACGCCGTCGGCGGTGGGAATGTCGGCATAGCGAAACACGGCGCTGCCCAGCGCCTGCGCGTACGGCCGCTGGGCGTTGATGTTGATGGACTTGTAGCCCTGATAGGGCCGGTCGTGGGGAAGGTTGAAGCGGAGGTTGTGCGGGTTGTGGGCCCGGCTGCCGTTGCCCCGGTTGCGCAAGCCGACCTCGTAACGCACTTCCGTGCCCACGCCGTCAACGGCGATCAGTGTGGCGTTGACCAGGCCGTCCGGTTTGAAGGTGGAGCCGCTGACATCGGCCCATTTCTGGAAATAGGCCCACTCGGCCGCCGTGGTGATCACGCGGAACTCCGTCGGCGTGCCGGGCGGCCGGGTCGCGCCGGGATCGAACGAATCGTCGATCTGCAACAGGCAGTTGGCGATCTGCCCTCCCACGGTGATCGGGGCGACGGGCACCACCGGCGCGGGCCAGGTCCGCGCGTTCGCCCCGGCGTCGCTCGCCCCCACGTAGAACTCGACGATCACTCCGTTGGCGAAGGTGCCCGGGGCGATCGTCGCGCCGAAGACGCCGTCGCCCGGCCACTCGTCATCGTGCAGCCCGTCGTCGTACATCGCAAGCGTGTTGAAGTCCGGGTCGCCGTCCTCGCGGTAGTGCAGGGTCACCGAAACGCCGCCGGCCAGCTCGTCGCGGGTCTCGGCGCGGACCGTGATCGGATCGCTCGAGCGCGGAATGGCCGGGTCGTGCTCTACGGCGGTGATCAGCGGGGCGATGTCCGAGTCGGCGATGCTGTTGGCCGCGCCCGGCGTGCCGCCGTCGGGAATGCTGGCGCCCCAGTTCTGCCCGATGTTGTTGGTCATGGCCGGGTTGATCAGTTCCAGGCTCTTTCCGCTTCCGTCGTGGGCGTTCGCCCAGGCAAGGCCCTCGTTGTACTCCGTGCCGGATCCGAAGTTGTACGAGAACTGCGGATACCGGACCTTTTCGCGAACGCTCCAGTCCCCTTCGTCGGAATACTCGACCTGGTCGGCGACCACGCCGTTCTGGTCCACCAGGGCGATGCGCTCCCCGGAGTTGCTCAAGTGGCCGTCCCAACCACCGGTGGCGATGTAGTTGGTCACTGCCGGGTGAACGGCATGGAAGGTCGCAGGATCGGCGGTCACCACCAGGTACTCGCCCGGCGCCAGCGTTGCCGCGGGGAAGTCGAACTGAATTCCGTCGTCCAGACGCCAACCGGCTAGATCGGCAGTCGCGTCGCCGCGATTGTAGAGTTCGATGAACTCTTCGCGAAAATCCTCGGGTACGCCCAGATCGGTGAACGACTGGTACATGATTTCGCTGATCACCACGTCGGCCGCCAGCAAGCAGCGAGGTTCGAGCCGCTCGAACTGCCGCCGGCCGGACGTGATCCGCCGAGATGG
>DATLAN010000414.1:0-3571 GCA_035527455.1 Thermoguttaceae bacterium | reverse complement strand
CGGCGGGACTTTTTGAAGGGCTCCGCGGCGGTAGCGGCCGGTGCGGCGTTGGCCGGCGGATTGAGCGTCAGCCGATCGGCACATGCCCAGGGCGGCGACACGCTCAAGGGCGTCTTGATCGGTTGCGGCGGGCGGGGCACCGGGGCGGCCGCCAACTATCTGAACAACGAAAACGTCAGCATCGTCGCGGTGGCCGACGCCTTCGAGAACAATGCCAGGGGAGCGGCGGGCCGGTTCAAGGTCGGCGAAGACGCAACCTTTTGGGGCTTCGACGCCTACCGCAAGGCGATCGCGACCGACTGCGACGTGTGCATCATCGCCACTTCGCCCGGCTTCCGCCCGATCCACCATGCGGCGGCCATCGAAGCCGGCAAGCACGTCTTCATGGAGAAGCCCTGCTGCACCGACGCCCCCGGCTTCAACATGTTGATGGAGACCAACAAGCTGGCCGACGAGAAGGGCCTGAAGGTCGGCGTCGGCCTCCAGCGCCATCACCAGGGAAGCTATATCCAGGGCATCAACGAGATCCGCGACGGCAAGTACGGCGACATCCTGTTCACCCGGGTTTACTGGAACGGCGGCGGCGTCTGGGTCCGCGGCCGGCAGCCGGAGCAGACCGAAATGGAATACCAGATGCGAAACTGGTATTACTTCGTCTGGCTCTGCGGCGACAACATCTGCGAACAGCACGTCCACAACCTCGACATCGGCAACTGGGTGATGGACGACCATCCGGTCGAGGCCAACGCCATGGGCGGCCGCGAAGTCCGCAAGGGCAAGGACCACGGCCAGATCTTCGACCACCACTTCGTCGAGTTCACCTACGCCGACGGCCGCAAGATGTTCAGCCAGTGCCGCCATATCCCGGGCTGCTGGAGCAACGTGTCGGAAGCCGCCCACGGCACCAAGGGCGCCGGCGGCGTCTCGTCGCGCGGAGGCGGGGCCAACCCTTACGATCAGGAACACACCGATCTGATCAACGCGATCCGCAAGAATGAGAAGTACAACGAGGGCTGGTACGGAGCCACGAGCAGTTTCACCGCCGTGCTGGGCCGGATGGCCAGTTACTCGGGCCAGGTGGTCAAGTGGGACGACGCCATCAAGAAGGGCCCGGCCGACATGATCTACGAGAACCACGATCAACTGACCATGAACAGTCGGCCGCCGGTCGTTCCCGACGAAAACGGCGACTACCCGGTGGCGGTCCCCGGCGTGTTCAAGGCGTACTAGCGCCAAACGGTTCACGACGCCGTTGTGGTAAACATTGGGGTGGCACGCCCTGAGGAACGAAGGGCGTGGTAGGTCGGGAAAACACGCCCTTCGTTCCTCAGGGCGTGCCACCCACCGTGACATTCCAGACTTTATGCCAAAGCCGCCGAAAAACCGTTTGGTGCCAGCCCCCTCCCGCTTGGGGTGCGTTTATCCGAGGCCGGTTGCGGGAAAACTCGCAACCGGCCGTTTTTCTTGTTATCATGATCCCATCCGCAAGCACTGCGGCCTCCACCGAGTGCCGATTTTCAAAATCCTACAGGAGCACAAACATGAGTGACGCAACGAAGCCTTCTCGTCGAGATTTCCTCAAGAGTTCGGCGGTCGTATCGACCGGTGCCGCCTTGGCCGGTGGGCTGGGCATCGCGCGCAGCGCCCACGGCGCCGGCAGCGACGTGATCAAGGTCGCCCTGATCGGGGCCGGCGGGCGCGGCACCGGGGCCGTGGCCCAGCAGATGAGCGCCGACAAGAACGTCAAGCTGATCGCCGTGGCCGACGCGTTCGAGAACCGGGCCACCGGGGCGGTCAACGGCTTGAAGAAGCAATTCCCCGACCAGGTCGACGTGCCGCCGGAACGCGTGTTCATCGGGATGAACGCCTACAAGGACGCCGTGGCCTGCGACATCGACCTGGTCACCACCGCGGCCCCTCCGGGCTTCCGCCCCATGCACTACAAGGCCGCCGTTGAGGCCGGCAAGCACGTCTTCATGGAAAAGCCCTGTTGCGTCGACGCCCCCGGCTACAACACCCTGATCGAGGCCAGCAAGCTGGCCGACGAGAAGGGACTGCTGGTCGGCGTCGGTCTGCAGCGCCGCCATCAGCCGAACTACATGGAAACGGTCGCCCGGCTCCACGACGGCGCGATCGGCGACATCCTCTTCACGCGCGTCTACTGGAACGGCGGCGGGATCTGGAACCGCGGGCGCGCTGAAGGCATGACCGAAATCGAGTACCAGGTCCACAACTGGTACCATTTCTGCTGGGTCAGCGGCGACAACATCGGCGAGCAGCACGTCCATAACCTCGACATCGGCAACTGGGTGATGGGCGACCACCCCGTCGAGGCCAACGGCATGGGCGGCTGCACGGCACGATACCTCGGCAACAACAAGGGCACCGGGCAGATCTTCGATCACCACTTCGTCGAGTTCACCTACGCCAACGGCGCCAAGATGTACAGCCAGTGCCGCCACATGGCCGGCTGCTTCGGCAACGTCTCCGAGGCCGCCCACGGGTCCAAGGGCACGTCGAACTGCGCCGGCCGCATCGCTGGCGAGAACGAGTGGCAATTCACCGGACAGGGCGTATCCGGCCACCAACAGGAGCAGACCGACCTGGTCGCCGCGCTGCGGGCCGGCAAGCGCTACAACGAGGGCTTCTACGGAGCCACCAGCAGCATGACCGCCGTGCTCGGCCGCGTGGCCAACTACTCCGGCAAGGTGGTCACGTGGGACGAACTCGTCGCCAAGGGTAAGAGCGAAATGCCCGAGGGCGAACTCTCCTGGAACACCGAGGCGCCCGTCCAGAAGGACGCCAACGGCGACTACCCGATCCCGGTCCCCGGGCGGTTCAACCCGTTCTGACCTTCTCGCAATCCGGGAAAGGACCGAACGACGTCCCCGGCCGGCCGCGATCCACCTCGCGGCCGGCCTTTTTGTTGTGTCGATTCATCGTTTCGCAGACCTCCGCGCGGGCAAAGACGCTCGGCACCCGCTTGTGGAATCCCGCTTTGCCCCCTATATTTGGAGTGTTACGTTGGAACTGTTGCATACCGTGCGCGCAAGTTGTGGGGCACGTTTTCAACGTGCCTTTTGAATCCGCCAGGACCCTGGAATTCGCGATACAGGCCAAGTCATGTGTCGGTGAAAGAAAACGTGAGGTCATCTCATGAAGCTGAAAGTAATCGTTCATGAAGCGGAGGAAGGTGGCTACTGGGCCGAAGTCCCCGCCATTCCAGGCTGTGCCACTCAGGGCGAGACGTTCGACGAACTGCTCGGCAACATCTACGAAGCCGTCGAGGGCTGCTTGTCCGTGGACGTGAAGGATATCGAGGTAACGGAAAAGGACAAGATTCTGGAGATCGCAGTGTGAAAGCCATTTCCGGGAATTGATGAGAGCGAGTTATGACGTGCAGCACATAACAACGCAATCGAGGCGCACTGTCGGGCGGTCATTCTGAAAGCCGTCAAGAAGGGGTCGGATTCCGGTGCGGTTGTTCTTCGGCGGCTGTTAATCTGGCGAAATTCGGAAAGCCTTGCCGGTTATTCCGGTTATTCAGCCGCTTGCTCGCAAAATGTTCCGG
>DATLAN010000413.1:0-7243 GCA_035527455.1 Thermoguttaceae bacterium | reverse complement strand
CCGATCTGCTCCTGGCCCGAAACAACCCCCGCAGCTTCCTCGAGCCGGCCGGGATCGATTTTCCTTACGACTACAACCGCGACGGTCTGGTCAACGCGACCGACGTCCTCCTGGCCCGCAACAACCAGTCGCACTTCTTGAACGATCTGAACCTGATCACCGCGCCGAACCCGGCGCCCCAGGCCCAAATCGTCCCGGTGCCCGAGCCGTCCGCGCTCGTCCTATTATCGACGGCGGCGGCAGGGCTCCTCCTCTGCGCATGGCGCCGCCGGCGCGCCGCGTAGCTCTGCCAAGCATGGGCACCCGGCGCGGAATCACATCGTCACTTCGTCTGGAGGAACGCAAGCACCTTGTCGAGCGGCACGGCCATCGCGGAGGCACCGAAGACATCCTTGTTGGTCGTAATGACCCCAATCACGCCACCGCGCGTGTTGAACACCGGCGCGCCGCTGCTTTGCCCGCCGATGTTGGCTGACGTCTGAAGGAACGTCTTGCCCGATAACTCGAGCCGCGGATTGTAGACGAGCCCGGTGCTCGAGTCGATCTCCTGCTTGTCCTCTCTCGAATACAGGATCGGCTGGCGACATTCAAGGACGTAGATCCGTTGGTTGGGAGTGACCGGGGCCAAGCGGTCGAAGCGAATCGTCGGCAGCGGCGATGCAGGGTTGATCTTGAGGATCGCCAGGTTGGTCTCCGGATCGGTTCGGAGGACCTCGGTTTCGGCCTCGGTCGTCTCGCCGGTCTGCGTGGTATAGACGACGGTCGGGCGGCCCATCGGAGTAATGACGTCGGCGCTGGTGAGGATGGTCCCGTCGGTATCGATCACCATGCCGGTGGCGTTCATCTTTCCTGGAATGCGAATGATCACGACGGATCGCCGAAACTCCGCGGCAAGCTGGTCGCCTGTCAACGTCGGGGCCGATTCGGGAATCGGCTGCAAAGCCCCGAGCGAGTCGGCTGCAATTGGGGCGGCTGCAACCGTTGCCACAGTGGGCGCCACGACCTTCGCGGGCTGGAAGCCGTTGCCGACGCGGGCGATCTGCTCCGGGGAAAGAATCAGCGGAAAACTCTTCAGCAGGTGGCCGCGCTGCGGGTCTCGATATCCCACCAGCAGGTGCCGACCGTCCGGCGCAAAGAAAACGTACCGTAGCGCATTCGTGCCTTCGGGTAGTTTTCCTTCCACGGAGACTTCCTGCGGTTCGCCCGAGCGGCTGAAAAACCGAGGCGGTGAGCCGGCAAATACGATCATGTCGAGCACGGGGTGGAAGGAAGCACAAGGGTGGCACTTTTCGGCTTGGATCTTGCATGCCGCTTTCTCGACGTCCGGGGCGTCATAGAGCGTGCCCGTGCAGCCCGCCGTGGATATGCCCACGTACGCAAACGCGTTTCCGTCCGGGGCCACAGCCAGTTGCGCGCCGTTGGAACCGCCGAACGTGTTCACCTGCAGCGGCGACGGTTTCGGCCCGCGGATATCGAAAGTCGCCAGGATGTTGACCGACCCCTTGTAGTCGTAGGGCCGCGTGTGCTCCCAATCGAGCGGCGGCCCGTCCGGATGAATCGAATCCCGGATGACGGCAGCCAGGTAGCGACCGGCCGGATCGGCGGCGACCCAATTGCCGTAGATCCCAGGCAACTCCTCGAAGGTCCCCTTCAACTCGTCCATTTGCAGAATGACCTTCGAGCGGCAGACGGCTTGCGGCGGTTGCCTGGTCGCGGCAATGTAGGCGACCGGCCGCCCGGGATGCAGCGCCAGGCGGGTGGCCTCCATTTGGTCGAGCGGGACTTGCCGATACGGCTTGCCGGATTGTTTGTCCAGAAAATCGACCGACGTGGCCGAAATGGCGACGTAGTACCGCTCGCGTTCGAAGAGTTGTTTGTAGCACCGCGGCAGCGTGAGACTGCGCACCAGTGCGGTACCGGCCGCGTTGAGCACGCGGAGCACGTTGTCGTCGAGCCACAGGATCGACTGCCCGTCGTAGGAATACGTCAGGAACGGCGATTCGCGCTCCAAATCGAACGTGCCCGGCTCGCCCGCAGGGGTTTCAGGAATGGTCGGTGCCGGCAGTTCGAAATGGGTCACGCCTTTCCTCAACCCAGCCTCCTCATAATGATCCGTGTGAAGATACACGTAGACGACACCGTCCGCGGTAAACGCGATTGTGTCCTGGGCGAGCCCTCTCGACAAGGCGCTTTCCTCGACCGTCCAGGAGGCAATCGGATGGTTCGGATCGCCAAGACGGCAACATTTCATGCTACAGGTGTACACTTCGCTCGGTTCTTTGACCTTCGCATAGAATAGTTCGCCGTTGCGGTCCGGCACGATGAGATGCAAGTTGTTGTACGCGTCGTATGCGAGATTCGGTAACGATAGGGTCGGTTGGTCGTAAGTCCACTGCGTCGGGATGCCCTTGTCCACGCGACGCGGACCGAACCAGAAATGGCCCTCTGCCACCTGGTTCGTCGGCCAGTATCTGCCCGAAGCGGCATACCCGGGCGGACGAGTCTTTCGGTACCCGGCCACCAGCGACTCGTAATCATAGGTGTCCCGGATCCAACGATCCTCGCCCTCCTGCGAGTGAACGACGACATGACCGCCAACGTAGCTGCACACTGCGTGCAAATCGATGCCCGTGTTGTAGTGAACGTCGCGAGCGGTTAGCGTCTTCGGATCGACCAAGGTAATCACTTGCATTCCGTTTTGACGGGGGTTTGGCCTCTCGGGCTTGAGTTCGTCCGGGAACTTTTCCGGGTCGGCCTCGCAGCAGGCCAGAATCTGGCCTCGGAAGTACGGGCCCTGCGGAGCCGCAAGGTGATGGACGTTCTTGTGCCCCGTGGGCAGGGCAACAATCTGCTGCCACTGCCTGGCCGGATCGAATATGCTGATCGTTCCGCGCCCGTAGTTGGCCGCCAGCAACTTTCCGGCGCGGAAGAGGATCGCTCGCGGGCTCGGGGTCTCGATCTGGGCGAGCCTTGTTGCTTTCCGGGCGTCGAAGATCTCGACCCGGTTCGCGTTGTCCATCGCCAGAGCCAGGTAACGATTGTCTTCCGACAAGGCTATCGAAGTCACCGATCCGCTGACCGGCAGCTCGGCCATCTTCGGCTGGTCGAGCGTGCCCGTATCGAGCACAACCGCGTCGGGTACGGCAGCAGTCTGTGCGAGAGAAGCCGTTGAGCAGAAGAGCGCGGCGAAGCCAAGAACCGCGAGTAGGCTTGGCAATCGATGCATGTTCGATCCTTTCATCCGGCTGGGAGGTCGTCCGGCCTTGCGGGTCCGGGCCTTCGGTCACTCGGGGTTCTTCGGATTGAGCAATGGGGGCGTGATAACGCCGGGAAACTCGCTCGCGGCCGCAACGTCGGGAAGCCGGGGTGAATAGACGATGGCTCCCTCGGTCACCGTGATCGCTATTTCCTTGCCGTTGGGGCTGATGGCCACGTGCAGCCCCGTGTGGCCGAATAGAGACGCGTCGGGAACACGCAATTGGGCCTCTCTGGCGGCTGATGCGACCAGTCGGCCGAGCGCCGTGCCGAGCATGACTTCCCGGCTTGCGTCGACGGGCGAGCCGGCCGCTGCGACCTTGGGGTCAAAGATTAGTTGGTCCTGCTCGATCCGATAGACGCCGCGAACGTCTTCCTCGCGACGGCTCGACGAAGGACACGCCATGTATCGCCCGTCCAGTGTGATACGCATTGAGGGGCCGCCATCCTCCGGACCTTTCCCTGTGTCCACAAACTCTTGCAGTTTCTCACGCTCGCCCAAATGACGGAGCACCTCACCGCTGCGGAGATCGACGATCGTCAGTCCGTTGTAGCTCGGCACGTAGATGATGGGCAACTTCAGCGACGTGATCGGGCAGCGGCCCCGTATGGCGAAGCCTCGCTTCACGGCCAGCGTTTCTTCGTCCAGCACCCAAAACTTCGGGGGGTACTCGTCGGTGACCACGGCCACGAGACCTTCGGACGATGGGAAGATGCGCGTCTTCGCGGGCCTCGTTCCCGGTTCGGTCCCCTGCGGCTCGGTCAATCGCATGCTCCGAAGCACGCGGAAGTCCGACTTGGCAACCTTTCTCAGAAGTCCGTCGCTTGTAAGCACAAAGAACGCCGAGCCGTCGCTCGACCAGACCGGGGGATAGAAAAACCGCTCTTTGTCGTTGTAATAGAACTGGCAATCGTACTCGCCGACGTTGACGATGCTGGCCTCGAGTTTCGTGCCGGGCGAGATCGCCTTGGGACCGGCGGTGCCCAAGTCCGTGACAAATGGGGTTGCTCCCGGCCAGCCGCGGGTCGACTCGGGCGTCAGGCAGATCGTGCCGTCAGGGAGCGGGGCCGCCTGGCGCCACGTCGGAGAATTCAGCATCGGCTGCATCTTGGGCCATTCCGCCCTGTCGCATAGTCTGGGGATCAGCACGATGGGCTCCGACTGTCGGACCTTCCCCCCAACGTCGGTCCACTGAAGCTGTGCCGCGTAGCGGAGCATGTGTCGACCGTCCACTCCCTGCGGGTCTTGCCACTTCGCCGCCAGATGGCCCCGGCCGATTCTTGGGGGCCCTGCTTGCGGATCGGCCGGGACGGCGGCAAGCGGCACCACGGTCATATCGGGCAGGATCGGCGCCCAGTGGTCTAAATCGATTTGGGTCGCCGCCGGCAGCGGGCCCAGGTGGCGTTTGACCAACAGCGCCATTTCGGCGGCCCGTGCCAACTGGTCCCAGACCCAGATATCAAAATCAAGCGAAACACCGTCGCTGCTCCAGGCCGGCACGTAGACGGTCGACCCGAAAGTTCCCTGTTGCAGCACGGGCGCGATGCCCGACCGAAGCGAAGAGACGGTGGTCACAAGACACTTGGGTCTGGCATGGGTGTTTGAGGCGCGGTACTCGATCGCCGAAACGCCGCGAAGCAGAATCCCCAGCACCCGATCCTGGCTGTCAGAAACCACGCCGGTGGTGATGTTGAGCAGATCCTCCCCCTCGACTGCAAACTGGTCGAGTTCCGCCGGGTCCCGCTTCATCTCCAACACCTTGGCCCTGCAAGTGCGTGGGACGATGTATGGCGGGGCTTCCGCTCGCTCTTGCAGATGGAAGCCGACGATTCTCACTTCGCTCTCGGCAACCGGCAGAGCCGTCTCGCGAGACAACAACGGCGTGGGCAATTCGCCGACCGGGACTTTTCCAAATCTTGAGACCGGATAGTCACCGGACATGACCGGTTGAACCATCTTGAAGAATTCGCCGGAACTCCCGTAATGAAACGTGGCCCGCCACGTGTCCAGCGCGTTGGGCGGCAGTTCGATCGCCGCGGGACTTGCCCCGGGACCTGATGAAGGTTTCACGCCGCTTGGAGCGAGCGCCGAGCCTGTGCTTCCGGGTTGAGACGGTTGGTTCGCCCTTGCCGGCATGTACCCCGGAAAACCCAAAACCCCTCCACTCTGCAGATACCCGAACCTCTCGTCGGCGAAGATGAGGATACCCACGTCCGTGGAGGTCCGGACGTTCCCGAAATCGCGACGAAGGACCACGGTAACTGCCGCAAGGTCGTTGGGGCGTGCCTCGGTCGCCTTTTCGCCCGTGCCCACGAGGTCCTTCAAGTACGCTTGATCTGCCGGGCTGAGACGGTTCAACGGCACTTGTACGGTAGCGTCCCGGTCCCTCAGACGAAGAAAGACCTTGTCTCCCTCGATCTTCTCGACCGCTGCGGTGGTTTCGTACGTTCCGGACGAGTCTTTCCACGTCCGAAAGGGCGACATCCATTCCGCAGAGTGGGACCGTCCGGCAACAGCGATCAGAAGCAGAACCAAGGGCCTACTACACACTCGTATTGGCTTCAGGCGAAACATCGACAATCCTCCGTCCGGACTCTGATTCCATGAAAGAGCAGTCCTCCTGGTGCTATACACGGTGTAGTGTGTTTTTTTCACTCACCCAAAGCACAAACAGGAGGACCGTACAAACAGGTAAACGGGGTCAGAGCGCACTTTGTCATTAGCGAGGCAACTCGGACCGCTGCCGCGGTCGATCTTGCGGAAGCGATCCTACCATGTCGCTTGACTCACTGGCAAGATCGCCGGTCTTGCTGCGTTGCGGGCTCTCGGCTTGAAATTGGGCCGTGGTGTGATGTATACATGGGTCTCGTAGCGGTCTCTCTTCGCGCGGCACGGGCAGCCGGAAATCATCGCCGAGCAGGGCACGATACTTCTCGGCGAATTGGCCTCACCCTAGCCCTCTCCCAGAGGGGGGGGAACTGCATTGTTGTTCTTGAAAATGCGAAATCGGCGAAAAGTGGGCAACAATGGCGCAAACCGTGGATTGGCCGACTCTTGCGCCGTGGAAACAACCTGGCGAGTGTAACCGATCATGGCAGGGCAGTCAAGGAGGGGCGAATCGCCTAAGTCATGTACTCGCACAGGGTTACGCAAATACACGCCCTCGATGGCCGGCCGACGCGTTGGGCTGGGGGCGGAAAATAATCGGGTTTGGCCGGTCGGGGCGGATCGGTTGCGTTTGCGTAACCGATTGCCGCAAAAGGCGTTGGGGCGAATCGGGCGGCCGGCGACGTTGCCCATTGTTGCACCGAGGCTCCAAAAGTGAGAAAGAATAGCGGCCACGCTTCAGACGAATGGTAGCCGAATTCGCAAGGGTTCGGGTAGCCGGATTCGCAAGGGTTCGGGTAGCCGGATTCGCAAGAATTCGGTCGTTGCCCGGGTTCACGCGAAATGATCCGAATTCTTGCGAATCATGTCCCTCTTTCACGGAAACGCCAAATACCGCAGCGCCGGGTGGCCCCGTCGATTTTCCGGAGTAGGCGTTGGGACATGAGTCGGCTTGTTCGGAAAATCGTCGGGGTCGCGGAGCGACAAGAGGTGTTCGGCTGAAGCGCGTCCCTCCCCCTTGACGCGCCCGGCCGCAGGGCGGGATAATGGGGGAGTGGGTGGATTTGATGACCATGAAGCATCTTAGGCGGACAGACAGAACTCGCGAAGTGCCAGGCACAGCCTGACCTACCCGGCTGAAATCCGCTCTCCGGACTGATGCATTCTCGCTGTCCGGTTATTACCCTCTTTTCTCACGAGATGAAACTCTGCGAGGAGACAGCTTCGGCCTCTTGCGCGTCATTCCATTTCAATTACCTACCCAGCCGTATCTTCTCCCCGTCGAACGACACGGTTTGCCGGCCGACGCGGACGCGGGCGTCGAGTCCTTGGCCTTCGATTTTCACGGCCGGGGGTTGGCCGCGGTTGTAGGTCTTGGTG
>DATLAN010000412.1:0-10683 GCA_035527455.1 Thermoguttaceae bacterium | reverse complement strand
GCTACGCCGAAGTCGCCGCCGGTCAATACCACCCCCAGTTGCTGGCGCGGACGCGGAGCACCGACTGGATGAAGATCCTCGATGACGTGAAGAAAGACGTCGAAATCGCCAGAACCGCAAAAGCCCCGGCCATCATCGATCTTGGGGAACCGTTGCCGGGGAGACGCTAGCACCCGTCGAATCTATGGGTGGCTGGGGTCGAGGTGCGAGG
This sequence comes from Thermoguttaceae bacterium, assembly GCA_035527455.1. GTDB lineage: Bacteria > Planctomycetota > Planctomycetia > Pirellulales > Thermoguttaceae > DATLAN01. Next base: position 10,472 of record DATLAN010000412.1, on the reverse strand, counting down.
AACGAGCACCGAGCCCCCAGTTTTGGCCTACCTGGCTTTCTGGGGGCGAAGCACTCGTTCCTCGTGCTTCGACCCCAGCCACCCAACTGCCAAGTGTACCCCCACTCACCACTCTCCACTCTCCACTACCCTTTGCAATCCCACGGCCAGAGGATATCCTTGAATGTTCACCATTCGGGCCGACTCGTCTCGACGCGGCGTTGGGAGCGCAACATCGGCCTCACCGCTAATCAAGGAAAACGGGAATGACCAAAGCCAGCGCGCGTCACATTTTGGTAGAGACCGAAGATGCCTGCCAATCGGTGAAAGACCGGATCGAAGCGGGGGCCGATTTCGCCGAGATGGCCCGGGAGCACTCGCAATGCCCTTCCGCACAACAGGGAGGCGAACTGGGCGAGTTCAGCCCGGGGCAAATGGTGCCGGAATTCGATACGGTCGTCTTCAACGAGGAGGTGGGGAAAGTGCACGGGCCGATCCAGACGCAGTTCGGGTTCCATTTGGTGGAGGTCACCAGCCGGACCGATTGAGGGACAGGTAATCCGCAAAACATGGGAGGTGTCGCATGCGAGCCGTCGCCGTCGTCGAACCCGGCAGGGTGGAAGTCGTCGAGATTCCCGAGCCGACGCCCGGGCCGTACCAGGTGAGAATCAAGACCGAAGCGGCCTGTCTGTGCAACGCCACGGACGGCAAGCTCGTGGCCGGGCATTTCCCCGGGGTGGAAAACTACCCGCTTCTCTTGGGCCATGAATCGGCCGGGATCGTCGACGCGGTGGGGCCGAAAGTCCGCAACTTCCATGTCGGCGATCGGGCGATCGGCGGACTGCTGTTCGATATCGGCGACCCGCAGTACTCCAGCGGCTGGGGCGGGTTCTGCCAGTACACCATCGCCAACGACCACGACGCGATGGTCGAAGACGGCGTGAACGATGAAGCACACGGCTGGTTCGAGGTCCACGAGATCCAGCGGCCCGTGGCGGCCGACATCCCCGTCGAGGCCGCCGTGATGCTCTGCACCTGGCGGGAAGTCTACGGGGGCTTCGGCGATTTCAACCTCCAGCGGGGCGACGACATCCTGGTCTTCGGCGCCGGGCCGGTGGGGCTGAGCTTCGTGAAGTTCGGCAAGCTCCTGGGGCTGGGCTATATCGGCGTGGTCGATCCGCTGCCGCACAAACGGGAGAAGGCGCTGGCCATGGGTGCCGACGCCGTTTTCGCGCCCGACTCGCCGGAGTTGATGAAGTTGGCCGATACCCGCGGCCGGCGGCTGGACGCCGTGATCGACGCGGTCGGCAGCCCGGCGATCGTCAACGCCGCCTTGCCGTTGGTGAAGATGGGCGGGTCGATGTGCGTGTACGGCGTCATCGCCGACGCGGAATTCGTCCTGCAGAAGGGCAAGGGCCCTTACAACTTCAACCTCTACATGCACCAATGGCCCACGCGGTCGCGGGAAAGGGCCGCCCAGGAGTCGCTTTGCGACTGGATCCGCCAGGGGAAGATCTCGGCGGCGGAATACATCACGCACGATTTCCCGCTCGAACAGGTCGGCGAGGCCCTGGCAGCGGTCAGCCGCGGCGAGGTGATCAAGGTGGTGCTGCGATACTGAAAGAGACTGTAGCCATCTTGCTCCGCAAGATGAAGCTTCGTCTCGCGGAGCGAGACGGCTACTTTGGCTGCGGTACTGAAGTCCGCCTTACGACGAAGAGACCTTGTAAGTCGTTTGAAGTGCCGAGACGATCTGTGCCACGGCGCCGGGCACGCCGATGCGTTCGACGTTGATCACCAGGTCGAAGAGGTGGGGATCGTCGACGTCGTGATGGAAATAGCGGCGAACGAATTCCCGGCGGTTCTGGTCGGTGTTTTCGATCAACCGTCGGGCGGCCTCGGCGTCGAGCCCCTTCTCCTGCATGGTCCGTTCGATGCGGAACTTCTTCGGTGCGATGATCCGGACCGCCAGTCCCTTGTCGCGAGGCAAGAGGAATTGCGCCCCGCGGCCGACCAGCACCACGTGCCCGTGCCGGGCCGCCGTGAGCACCACGCCGCGCAGACAGGCGACGTACTTTTCCGGAGGAACGACCTGGCGGTCCATCCAAGTGCCCAGCACGTCGTGGACCCAGTTGCTGCGGACCTCGTCGACCAGTTTCAACATGGGATGGGAGAGGTGATATCGCTGGGACACGCGGTCCAGGAGATTCTTGTCGAACACCTCCCAATTCAGCTTCTTGCCGACGCCGCGGGCGATTTCGCCGCCGCCGGCTCCTTCCTCGCGCGAAACGGTCACATAGGTGCACACGCCCTCGCTCAATCGCTTCACTTCGTGCTCGCGCAGAGCGCGTTCTTCGATCTCCTGGATGTGGTCCCAGGCCTGCATCCGCCGCTCCGCCGCGGCCACGATTTTCGGCTCCTCGCGAATTTGACCCTTCATGAGGCACCCCCTAACATGGGCAGTCGCTCGCGCCGCCGCCAGCGTCGTCGTTCATCCGCTACCGGGCGGCGCAACTGCGAAACCCCACACCCGCATAAACCATTATACCGGGTCGTCAGGCCGTAAGGAAATTTTTTCCCCACGCGCTGGGTGCGGTTTCGGGCCGGCCGTTGTCTCGGCTTGGCGCTTTTCCCCCAACGGGAATCCGGTTCTCGAAGCGTGCAAGGCCTGGACAAAAGGCCGAAAAAGTGGCACTCTATTGGGATTCTCCCGAATCGATGGCCGTTCGTCCGGGGAGACGGTCGTCGACCACATTCACGCATGGGGCGGGAACGATGTCTACCGAGCGGTTTTCCCGAATACTCGTCGTCGAAGACAACGAACCCGAGCGACGCTTGCTCTGCGAAATCCTCGAGGAGGAGGGGTTCGACTTGGTCGGTTGCGGCTCGGCCGCCGAAGCGTTGGAGTACGTCAAACAGCAGGCTTGCGGCGTGGCCGTGGTCGATTTGCGTTTGCCCGACTTCAGCGGAAACGAGTTGCTCGAGAAGATCCGAGTTTTGGACGACGAGGTCCGCGTGATCATCTACACCGGCGCCGCCTCCTTCGATTCGGTGAAGGAAGCGATCAACCTCGGCGCGTTCGCCTATGTCGAGAAACTGAGCGATCCCGGCGAGCTGTTGCGCCACGTGCACCGCGCTTGTCGGGAACGGGTTGACCGTTACGCCGCCGATCTGGAAGCGGCCGTGGCCCAGCGGACCGAAGAACTCGCCCGCAGCAATACGGAGTTGGAGGATTTCGCCTCCGTCGTTGCACACGATTTGCGATCCCCCTTGCTGACGATCTCCGGTTACTGCCAAATCCTCCAGGAGGAATATGAAGACCGCTTCGAGGAAGCATCCCGCGAGTATCTTCACCATATCGTGGAAGGGGCGGGCCGCATGAACCGGCTGATCGAAGATCTGCTGGACTACTCCCGAGTGGGCCGCTCGGAGGAACCCTTCCAACCGGTTGACCTGGAGTCGGTCTTGACCGAGACCAGGGCCAATCTCGACGCGGCCATCCGGCAAAACAACGCCCAACTCCGGTCCGACCCCCTGCCCACGGTCGCCGGTGACGAGACGCAACTCCTCCAGTTGTTCCAGAACCTGATCGGCAACGCCATCAAGTTCCGCCGCGACGCAGACCCGGTGGTCCGTCTCTCGGTCAGCCAGGGCGCCGACCACTGGCAGTTCGCGGTTGCAGATAACGGCATCGGAATCGAGCCGAATCACTTCAACCGGGTCTTCCAGGTTTTCCACCAACTTAATGGCAAAGAATACCCCGGAACGGGGATCGGGCTTGCCATCTGCAAGAAAACCGTCGAACGACACGGCGGACGCATCTGGTTGGAGTCTCAGTTGGGACAAGGAACGACCTTCTACTTCACGCTGCCCGTCCGGGGGGGATAAGGCAGGCCGTCTTTCACGTAATAAAATCGAATTCTTTTGTGAATTCCCCTTGGACACCACGGAAGAGTATGGTAGTATTACGGCCCACATGACCAACTACACGTGGCTACTACGGATGGATTGCGGTTTTAACCCATATGAGACTCGAACCGACTCGACAATAGTCCGTGCTGAAGCGCCCCGGACTCGGCAAACTGGAACCGCGGAGGGCAGCCATGCTGGTTCTTTCACGCAATTGCGACACGGTCGTCCGGATCGGACCGGACATCAAAGTCAAGGTTCTGACGATCCGCCGCCAACGGGTCAAGTTGGGGATCGAGGCCCCCGTCGACGTACGCGTCTGGCGAGAAGAGATCCTGCCGGAATCCGCTTGGTCCGACGCGATCGCCGGGGACGAAAGCGGCCCGGACGATCCACCCGCCTTCCCGATCCTCGTCGTCGAGGACGATCCGGACCACGCCCAACTGATCGCCAAAGTCCTCTTTCAGCGCCGCTTTCCGCAGGTCACGATCGCTCCGACCGGTCGGGCGGCCATCGAGATGCTCGACAGTGGCGCCGCGTCGGTGGAGGACGTCGTCCTGCCGCATCTGGTGCTGTTGGACTTGAACTTGCCGGACATGTCCGGGCTGGCCGTTCTGCAGTGGATCCGTGCCCAACGCCGCCTGCGGACCGTTCCGGTGGTGATCCTCAGCGGCCGGTGGCAGGACGATCTGGTGGCCGACTGCCTGGGGGCGGGCGCCAACGCGTTCGTGAGCAAGTCGGCCCACTACGGCGAGTTTCGCGAGTCGGTGGCTCGGGTTGCGGGCTTTTGGAAAGGCTGTTGTTGCCTTCCCCGTTCCGAGGCACCACTGACGACCTGAACCCGCGCCGCGAAGAAGAGAACCTCGCACAAGAGGGATTGCCGATCCAAGAACTTCAAGGAGGAAACCGCGAGGAAACAACCATGGGGCAGAAAACCATTTTGTTGGTCGATGATGACCCCGCACACATCAGCTTGATCCAAAGGGGGCTGAATCGGGTGTGCCTCGGGTGCCAGGTCGACGTCGTCCGCAACGGTACCGAAGCGATCGATTACCTACTGGCCTGCGGCTCGCACGCCGGTCGCGATCCGGCCCCAATGCCGCAATTGGTCTTGCTCGATTTGACAATGCCGAAGTTGGACGGCTTCCAAGTGCTGCAAGTACTTCGACGCGTCACCATCGGCGACCGGTTCCGACTGCCGCCGGTGGTGGTTTTCACCGCCTCGCGCAAGCGGAACGACGTCTCGAAAGCCTATCGTTTGGGTGCGCAAGGCTTCGTCCAAAAGCCGGGCGAGTTTTGCGAGTTGATCGAAACCCTGCGACTGATCGTTACCTACTGGCTGGAACTGAACGAATTCCCGCCGGCCTGCCGTTTCCAGAAATCTCACGACGACGTCCGCCGATCGCCTGTTCCTCCGGCAGGGAACCCCGTTTCGGCCTCGGCTGAAAAGCCGTAGGGCGGACGTCGCTTCAGGCGGCCCGTGCAGCGATTCCGGGGCAGGCGCTGCAGGGCCGCTCTCTTTTCAGTTGTCGGTTCTCACCAGCACCAAACGGTGTTTCGGCGATTTGGCATGAAGTCGGCCCGTCTCGATCGCCATCTCCTTGGCGACCGTTTTCAAATCGATGCCGAGCACGCTCTTGGCGATTCGGTTGAGCGTCTTCAGCTCGGCCTGGACGTGTACGGTTCGGTTGCAGTGGGTCAGGGTCTCGCCCCGGGCGAGTTCCCGCGTCGACGAGAGGGTTTCCAACTCGTAGAACTTGCCCATCTGGGTCCCCAGTTCGCTGGGCCCGTCGTTGTAGCTGTTGATCACGTCGCCGTCGTAGGGCTTTTCCAACGGGTTGCCCCAGAGATTGTTCATGTACAGGGCGTCGGCGGGATTCTCGGGCATGTTGAACTGCACCAGCGTGAGCACTTGGTTCTTGAAGTCGATCGACCCGAGCACGTCCACGGCCCGCTGTTTCGAGGTGCCCAGCTTCGAGCGGTAGTTCCCATCCGCCCGGAAGAGGATCACACCGGGCAGGACCTTCAGCCGCTCGGCCGTGAGCTTGCCGAAGTAGTCGGCACGGACGGGAATCCCCAGTTCCGCTTCCTCGCCCTGGCGGTAGGGAATGACGGCGACGTTCGACGGGCTGGAGTTGAACATGCCCAACATCCAGACGGAGATCAAGCCGCTCTCTGTCTTCCAGGGCTCCGCTTCGTTGGTGATCCGATTGACCGTCTCGAAGGCCACCGACTTGACGCCCTCGCGGCCGAGGACCCTCGACACGCTCTTGCCGAACAACTCGCCGAGGTCCTTCTGGCCGAGCATCCGCACGTCGCGGGTGACTTCGACGTCGAACCTGGTGCCGGAGGTGTTCTGCAGCTCCATCTTGCGCTTCATCTTCACGACCGGATCGTCCTTGCCGGAAACGACTTCCCACGGCCCCTCGTTCAGATCCTTCGGCGTGTACCAGTCTTCGAGCTTCTGGGTCTTCATGCCCGGCTCGAACCAGAGGCTGAATTGTCCTCCCTCGGGCGAGATCCACATCCGCTCCTCGCCGCCGTAGTTGTTGAAGTGCGGGTCGTTCCGGCCCTTCTCGATGAAGTCGTAGCAGATGAACCCGAAGCTCATCCCGTCTTCGCCGTCCAGGGTCGAGGTCATCACGCGGCCTTGGTATTCGGGGCAGACGATCACCCGCCCTTGTTGGTCGTTGGCCAGTTCGACGACCGTGGTGTGCTTCGACAGGAACGCCTTGACGTCGCGATAGACGGACGATCGCTCGGCGCCGTCTTCAGCCCGAGCCGGCGCACTCAGGGCGATGACCGTCAAGATCAGCGGGGCAAGAACTCGGTAGGATGGGCGGTGGTGTGACATGGGGTGGCTCCGTTGGCGTAATGATCTGCAAAACTCCGACCGGGCACGCTCCGGGTGCGGCGTACTGACAATTATCGTTCACCCAGGCCGGGGTGCAAGTTTCCGCTCCTTGACGAAGCTTCATCTTGCGGAGCACCCAGCAGCGAAACATATTGCCGTGCAACGGGTTGCGTCGGCGGGCCCGAGTGCGTTGAACCTGCTTCCCACAATTGTTGTCCGCCTCACGCCACCCCGGCCAATACCGGCCGCCGGTCGTTCTGGTGCGTAAGTCGTTATCTGTCCACGACTTCGACCGTCCGCGCCCCCTTGACAAACCGCCGTCCCTCGGTTCAATTCGGGCCCTTGTTTCCTCGACGCAAGTCACGTGCCCACAGTACCTTGGAGATTTCGACTTTTTCAGAACAACAATTCCCCAGCCGCCGAAAATCGTTCGTAGTGACCGCATTCCAACGCATCACCGGCGCGTCGATGTAGTACGGGTGCCAGACGTATTGGGCCAACGGGTAGGTCTCGTCCTGGCCAAGATGCTCTTCGACGACCTGCCCGCGGTCGTAGTAGTAGTCGTACCGCGGATCGCCCTCGGCCGAGTCGTCCACCTTGCCGATCCGCCGCCCGAGCCCGTCGTAACGATACTCGGCGATCGTGACCGGCGTGCCGGCGTCGTCGGTTACCTCGGCCAGGCGGTTCCAGGCGTCGTAAACGTACTTGTGGGTATCGGTCTCCGAGCCGGGCACCGGACCTTGCGTCATGTTGCCGGCCGCATCGTAGGTTCCGATACAACCACTATTCATTGTTCACGGCCTGACCCCAAGAGACCAAGAGAAAAGTCGCTGGGCCACTACACCACTATTCATTGTTCAAGCTCTGACCCCACGCCACACCGAACGGGAGTCTCGATCGAGCGCCAACCATGTTCCCTAAGCCATCGTTGTTCAAACATAACGTGGATCAAGGACACCAAAACGATCAAACCAACTAGCACCGGGCGCACCGTGCCAGCATCATTACCCAAGGGACTGGGCCAGACCAGCAGCAGAGCCGACAAGGACTCGAAGGCACTAAGCATCCAGACACGACACAGGAAGACGTGGCAAGCGATTAAGTATTGGAGCTTGCGCGAATGACGTAAGCATCGGCCCAACGTTCCACGATCCAAGTTGGACAAGTTGAACATCAGCAGCAAGAAGTAGGGCACAATTGCAGCCAAGCCAACGACGGTGTAGCCCAGGGCTGCCTTTGAAGCGTCGCCCGGCATGGTTACACCGGCATCAATCTTAAGATGCCTCGGTAAGTCAACACACAAGAGAACAAGAACGTATAGCCCAATTGCCGGGAGAAGATGGGCAATCGAGGGCCTCTGGTTCATCTTCAGCATATTGCTACTCTCCGACAATTACGTTTTCGGGCTTCTTCAATCCCAGTCGACAAAAATCGACCCACCCAGCGGACCGAAGTCCCATCCGGTTGTCAAGCCCACAGAAATTCCAGCTTCGACCCCGGCTCTGGCTCTTCCTTCGACTCCGATCTTGTGGATTCCGGGGACACATTACCGATTATGGTAGTTTGCGCAACTTTGATGGCCGGCCGCCTTTCTGCGGTCGTAGCACGCGACCAACGGTACTTTCCAAGCGGTCGTTTCGACCTGTGAGGTGTGCCTTTGCACTGCTCCACGGCCAGTCCCCGGCATCGGCCGCCAAACCGGCCCGCACGGGATAATCTCCGTCGTTGAAGAACGTTCGTGGCCGCCGGTTGCCGCGCTGCGTGAGATGATGGGGCAAACCGGGAATGACCAACCATGCCGATCTTCCCATGCCCAGAACTTGCGAAATCTATCCCATCTTGTCAATACTGGTATTGTGTCCCCGGATTCACAATACTAGTATTGTGTCCCCGGATTCCGGATTCCCTTCTTCTTCGCCTTTATCTTCTCTTGCTCTCGACGGGCCTCACGCGGACAATCGTTCGGCGCGTCGTCCGTGGCCTTTTCGCTCAAGCGTGAGCGAACTACGTGGTACGCTGCCCGCTCTGATCCTGCGCCGTCTGCCCGTCTTATCTGCGCGTTCACCGTACTGTTCATATAGAGGTTGATGTTTTTCGCTACCGCAAGATCACACAAAGGACCAATAGGTAACGGCGGAATTCCGGATTTCGTGTGAGACACAATGAGTATTCCACCGGTCAGCTTCGGATCTTCGCAGTCGGACAGCCAGTCTGCTGCAGCTTTCGCGGAGGCAAAACGCCTCTCGCCAATCATGCATGTGCCTGTTTGAGAAACCAACACTGAAACAACGTTCGGCGGAATTTTCTCGCACGGGACGGTTGGGTATGGCCCACTCCCCGAGAACCGTTCGCTACGTTGGCGCTGACTTTCATCCTCCCCGACCTTCTGGTGGTCGTCTTCGTTTACGTGCCTGCCCAGCTGAACTTCATTCCGAGTGCTGTCGGGGCAGCACTCGTTCCGCGGGTTCACGCCGCGACCGTTCTCGCAGACGTGTTGCGTCTCTCCGTAGGCTGAGAGGGCGGCGCTGAAGATCGTCGCCTTCGCAATCATCATCCACACGTTAGAAGTCATCGGTCAATCCTCCTTCTGCTTTTGCTCCCACTCCGCACGCGGCATTTCCTCCGGACCAGAGCCCTTCTTGCAACAACAGTATCTGCTCAGCATTTGATTCCGGGGACACATTACTGATTATGGCAGTGTGCGCAACTTTGATGGCCCGCCGCCTTTCTGCGGTCGTAGCACGTGACCAACCGTACTTTCCAAGCGGTCGTTTCGACCTATGAGGTGTGCCTTTGCACTGCTCCACGGCCACTCCCCCGCATCGGCCACCAAACCGGCCCGCACGGCATAATCTCCATCGCTGAAGAACGTTCGTTGCCGGCGGTTGCCGCGCTGCGTGACATGATGGGGCACACCGGGAATGACCAACCGTGCCAATCTTGCCATGCCCAAGACTTACGAAATCTATCCCATCTTGCCAATACTAGTATTGTGTCCCCGGATTCTCCGGATTAGTATTGTGTCCCCGGATTCGGATTCCGGGCCAACGGCCAAACGGTACGGGCCTATTCGCCCCAACACTCGACCGTGCCGTCTTGGAGCGAGATAAACACCTTGCCGGCAGCGGTCGACATGCCGTCGAAGACGGGCATGGACGTCAGCTCGCATTGCGAAATCTCGGAGCCGTCTTGGACCGAGACGATCCGCAGAATGACGCCCTTTTCGCCGCGGAATCCGGCCAGGGCCTCCTCTTCGTTCTCGTAGGCGAGAATCCCGGACGTCTTGAGGCCCAGGTCGGGCGGGCCGGCAATAACCATGCGATCGCCGGCCAGGACCATGGCACGAACGATCAGGGACTTTTCGTTCGACCATTCCACCGGCGACGCCTTCGGCGAAGGAGAACGCTTCTTGCCCTTGCGATCCGGCTGCGCGGCGGCGGGTTCTGGCTCGCCCGGCTGGCGCGATTGGCTGAACAGGTGGTACACGTCGGCGCGGTGCCCGACCGGACCGCCGGCGACCGACGTTCGACCGTAGCCGCAGACCGTCGAGTCGTCGAAGCACAGGATGCGGCCCGAGGGGAACTTTCCCGCGGCACTGGCCCAACCGCCCCAACCGGCGCCGGGCTTGCCGGAACCGACGATCCAGTACGAGCGGACGAACCACTCCTCGCCCAACAGGCCGGCAATGGCGAACAGGTGCGGCGTCGCGTCCTCCGCGCGTTGACCATTG
>DATLAN010000411.1:0-5389 GCA_035527455.1 Thermoguttaceae bacterium | reverse complement strand
GCATCGAACTCCAGGCCGGGATCCGTCGCGAGATCGACGAACATGCGCAGCATGGTGCGGTCTAGTCCGGCGCCGGCCCGGAGGTATGCCATCGTGCCGGGGGTGGTCGGCGCCAGGGGATCCATCGGCGCAGTAAGCCAGTCGGGGTTGTAGTCGCCGCCCTGCGACGGCGGGTACACGAACTGCGCGAAGTAGGACGGGGCGCCGTAGTAGGGATCGGACTGCGACCATTCGAGCAGTTGCTGGAGCGAACCCCAACTGTTGTCGATGTACGTATCGCCGAACCCGTATCCGTAGCCGCCGCCCGCTTCCGTCAAAACGGCAAGATTCGGCATGGAGGCCGGCGGCGCGAAGCCGCGCGGGCCGCTTCCGATGGGCACTACCTCCCCGAGCGCCGAATAGCGCGGCGAGGCGGAGTTGCCGGGGAGCAGCCGCCCCGAGAGCGTCTCCTGCGGCATCGGGGCCTGTAGCCTGTAGGGTTCCGGGTACGTGTACAATTTAGTCCTTCCTTCTTTCAAGTTCGACGATGCTGCGCTGTATTGCTGCCACTTGGAACATCGCCATCCAGTGTTTTCGATTCGCGCCAGACGTTCGAGGGTGGCAAGACGAGCATAACGTTATGAGGTTCACAGGATCGTTGTTCGCCTTGTCGTAGTCTATGTGATGCACGTGCAATGTCTTCTCGCACTCGGCTTGGGGCGCTCCGCACAACTGGCACTTGTGATTGTCACGGCGACGGACTTCTTCTTTGAGTTCTTCATTAAACTCCCAGGCGTAGGGTTCGCGCGAGATGCCGCCAAGCCAACGTGGATTTTTCGTAGGGTCAGCGTACAAGCGTTTTAGCGCGGCGCTTATCTTCGCGCGCACCTCCGGCGTTCTCGGCCCACGATTCTTTCCCATCATCCCAGCACTTATTTTGGCGCGCCATTCGGGCGAGAACGGTGCGCGCTTTTTACCTTTCTTGGCGGTGGAGATTTTGGCGCGGGTTTCGGGTGTTTGTTTTCTACCCATGGCCTCACCAGCGCCTGGGGATGCGGGTTTCGGCAAGGTGGCCCGCAGTCGCATTTCGCTGTGCCATCGTGAGCCGCAGGTCGCGGAGGGCCGTCTGGTACGTCAACGAGATCGCTTGCTGCCGCGCGATGTTGCCCTCGATGCCGAGGATGCGAAGGGCAGTGTCGAGCGCGATGGCCTCGTCGAGGATGTCGTCAAACGGCGGTGCGATCTCGTACGTGATGGTGCCCGTCGGGATTGGATTGACCGCCGGAGACACGGTGGCAGCAAGGGTGGTCACATCGTAGGCGGTGATGAGACGATCTTGGACGTAGTTGCCGGTCGTGGTGGCGCCGAGGACGCGGAGCGTGGAGCCGGCGTAGGCGTTGATGCGCGTATCGCGGGTGCCTTTGGTCGGCGTCTCGGCGAGCGTCACGATGGTCCCGGTGGCGTCGATCGTACAAACGCCTTCGTGGAGAGCCGCGGCCCCGCTCGGCGTGAAGGTGATGCGCAGGATGTCGCCCTCCGCGAACGACCCGGCGCGAATCTTCAACGTCGTTCCTTCAAGCGTGTACTTCGGCCCCCACACGTGGCTGGTGCCGCGAGAGCGCACGGGCTCCAAACGATTGCCGGTGTCGTCCATCATGTGCATCTCGCGGATGGCCTTGACAACGGGCGGCAGGGCGTAGGCTTGGTCCTCGTCCGCGCCGACGATGGTGATGTCGCACTGCGCCGTGACGGGCGTGCGGCTGCAGCGGTTGGCCTCAGACAGCACGTGCGCATAGGACTTCTGGAGGTAAGCGGCGATCTTCGTATCCGTATATTTCGGCTGCAGTTCAGGTTCGTCAGTGGCGTCGCGGACCACCGCAATCGCTCGCGTCAGGAAACCGTCCATCGTTTGCTCCTTATGCGCCGCTCACTTGCGCCCGACCGATCTTTCGACCGCCCCCGGCCCCCGGATGCAGATCACGTACGAGCCGGCGCATGGCCTCTTTGCGATCCAGAGCCTCCTCCGCGTCGCCCGTCACAGAAGCGCGCTCCTCGGCGGTGATCTGCTGCCGAAGGGCGTTCCACATCAACGGTTGGTGTACGAGCCGCTGTAGCCGCTCCGCCCCTGTCGGGGTGAGCACCGGCTGCGGACCGAGAACGTAGAGTTCCTTTGCTGAGACGTCGCGCTGCATCCACATCGCAACGACCCACGTACCCGCCCGGCGATGGAAGTAGATGAACAGATCGCGGTGGTTGGGAAACTCCGCACGAAGCCATCGGCCTACTTCGCCGACGGGCTGCGGTGGAATCCAGTGGCGATCCTTGTCGATCCTCAGTAGCATCATCTCGGCGCCCTCCTATCCCGCCAATCGCATGGAAGCCGCGTGGAGCGAATCGTGGCAAGGAGTTTCACAGACGGTCAGGCCATTCGGCACGTCGTACACCAGCGCCTCGCACTGTTTCCGCGCGATAATGTGGTGCGCTTCGAGGTCACCGCCGCGCTTACCACAAGTTTGGCAGGTGAAGTTGTCGCGCGCGAAGACGGCCGTGCGCCACTCGACATATCGTGGGTCGTTTCGTGCGCGATCATGCCCAGGAGTAATGCCGCCTTTCCAGTTCGGATTCTTGCACCCACCAAGTATGCGCTTGCTGCCCAGAGAACACTTATTCCCCATCTTAGATGCGGAAATCTTAGCGCGAGTCTCCACCGAAAGTTTCCTTCCTGTGCCACCAGCAGCGATCTTTGCGCGGTGTTCAAGTGATAACTTCTTGCCGCGATGTGCGGCGCCGATCTTGGCGCGGGTCTCCAACGAGTGATGAGCATCCTTACGCATTGAGATTTCTCCGCGCAAAACATCGGGGCGGGGCGTCCCATCACCCCGCCCCATTACTAGCCTCTGCACTTCTGCCCGTTACACATTTGACTCCGTGCAACCCGTGAGTTTGATGCTCTGCGGGTTCTCGGGTAGAAGTTGAGTCCTAAACAGGAACGGCGCCTGTACCATCGGGTAGAACTCGCTGTTGGACAGCACGGGGATCCACATGCCCGTGAAGCCCAGAGCGCGTCCCACGAACTCGATGGCGTTGCCGAAGTTCGGCGGCGCATCGGCGGTGCTCTCGATGGGCGGAGGCGTGTACTGCTTGTAATTCTGCCCGTTCCGGCGCAGAATCAGTACCTCACCCGCGTTCGAGAGGCTGCAGATGAACCAGTCGAACTCTTTCCCTTCGTACACGTAGCGGATCGCAGCGCGACCTGCCACGTATTCGAGGGCCTGCCCCGTCCGGTCGAACGCCTGACGGTAGACCGAGGAACCAGTGAACGGCTGCTCCTGCAACTTGTTCGCCACACCGAGCGTGGTGATGATGGTGTCAAGCCCGATGCCGGTGGCTTCCTGGAAGAAGCCGATGTACTTGTTCAGGTCCATCTCCGTCAACGCCGCGCTGTGGGCTTTGACATAGGACTTGAACACGGGTCGGACGTCCACATCGATGCCGAACGAGGCGTCGCCGGTGCGGCCGAGGATGGTCCCGGTCTGCTTGATGAAGTCAGCGAAGCCGTACGGGCCGGACCATGCTTCGGACTGCCCCGACATCTTGGAGCCGTAGGGGATGATGATGTCGCCAATGGCCACGCCACTGTCGATCACCCCAAACGGGCACACGAGCCGGAGTTGGCCCGACAGAGGATCCGAGCCGTCCACGACGAGCGGACGGACGGTGGTGCTGACTTTGTTGCGCTGCGTCGCCCAATCGCTGCTGAACACGTCCACCATCTGCCCATCCATGAACTTACGGATGCGGCCGGTGGCGAGCGCGGTGATGCGGACTTCGCCGTCGCCGACGCCAGTGGCGCCGGTGTAACTCGCGTTCACAGTGCTGACAGTGCCCAGCGAGCCGTCGGCTGCCTTGAACCACGAGTTGATCATGGACAGGGCGACCATCTTCGCCGCACCCTTGAGGTTACGGGCGACGAGATCGATCATCGCGGAGTCCAACTTGCTGGACTGGACGACTTCCAGCGGCATCGGGATGTTGCCCATTGCAGCGGCCATCGGCACGTCCCGCTCGTAAGCGGTCGCCATGCTGATTTCCGTCGCGGAGGTCCACGTGTTCGTCGGCAGTTGCGCCGTCAGGGAATGCTTTTGCACATTCTCCAACCGGCGCAGGTTGTCCGCACGATCATCCACCCACTTCATGTGACCGGCCATGCCGGCGCTGAAGATGTGGCGGATGGTCCACTTGCGGCCGATGCCGGACTGCCGTTCCACGTTCCTGAACGTGGGGGTCAGTTTGTCGGCGATCGGACAGATTTCGGGGAGGGTATCCTGAACGGTCGGATACAGTTCCTCCTCAAACAAGTACTGCAGGGCAGTACTCGTTACAATCGTATCGGCCATGATGTTGCTCTCCCCCGACAGAGGATGCCAGAGTCCTCAGCGGGTGTCCGTTAGCCTTGGCGTTCCTCCGCAATTATGCGGCCCAACCGATCGCCCACATAGGCGTCGTAGCCAGGTTCGCCGGGTTTCGGACGCCGCAGCGGCCGCTTCGTTTGGAGCGAGCCCGGAGACAGGCTAGAAGCAGGACCGGCGGCAACATTCGCTTGGCCGGCTCCGCCCCACCACTTGCCGAATTGCTGTATGCGCGACCGAAGGGTCAGCATAACGTCTTCCAGCAATTCAGGGGTGAGCGCCAATCTGCCGAACACCACTCGACTACGCACTTCTGCAAAGGCGTCACGGAGAAGGGTTCCCGGGGCTGTACTGGCGTCCTCCCAGTCACGGTCGTCCTTCACCACTAGCATCTTACCCAGTATCGGGTCAGAAGTCAAGCGATTTCTCAGATTTTGTCGCAGAACTGCCTCCCCTTCCCGCTCCTGCCGCTGCGAATCGCTCGACTGCAGGGTTTCAAGCCGAGCATTGAGGGCTGCCACCTGCTGCTGCAGGCCGGTAACAGCAGCATCCTCGTCATCGCCGCTTGCCCCCGCGGCTGTTCCGGCTGCGGCGTGCTGTTCGACGCGGAGCCGCGCGATGACTGCCGTGGTCTTTTCGGCGTCGAGGCCGTTGAGTTGGCAGTACTCGGTGATCTCGGCGTCGGTCACCTGGCCCATCGT
This sequence comes from Thermoguttaceae bacterium, assembly GCA_035527455.1. Lineage (GTDB taxonomy): Bacteria > Planctomycetota > Planctomycetia > Pirellulales > Thermoguttaceae > DATLAN01. The sequence continues at coordinate 300 of DATLAN010000411.1, read as the reverse complement.
GACGCTGCGGAAGCGTTCGCTGAGTTCCTGGAGGCGCAGGCCCGTCTTCGCGCGTGCCTGGGTGGCGGCAGCCTCCCGAAATCGCGCATCGGCGCCGGAGGATTTCTCCGCCATCGCACGTAGTTCGCCGACGGTTACGGTTTGCTCCCGACCATCGACCTTGATCGTCACCGCCGCGCCGTCCACCTCGCCGGCGGCGGCGTCATAACGCTTCACGAGTTCTTCCGGCGTGAAGGAGCGCGCAACACCATCCTTCATCGCGACGACTTTTCCACCTTCCAACTTGATCTCATCTGCCAT
>DATLAN010000410.1:0-13807 GCA_035527455.1 Thermoguttaceae bacterium | reverse complement strand
CAAGGGACCGAACTGCCGGCCGAGGGACTGATCCACGCCCGCTCGCTGGTCGATGACTATTATACGTTCGACCGCGCCACCCACACGCTGGCCGGCTATCGCTCGGGCAACTGCTTCCGGCTGGGCGACCTGCTGCGCGTGGCGGTGGCCGAGGTCGATCTGGATCGCCGAGAACTGGATTTCCGGCTGGTGGGGAGGAGGGGAGAGGGATCCACCAAGGGCACGAAGGACACGAAGAAGGAAACAGGGAGCAGGGAAGAAGCAAGGAGTAGGAAGGGAACGAGAAGTGGGAAGGGAACGGGGAACGTGGGGGGGAAAGGAACGAGGAATGTGGGGTGGAGTGGACCTGGGAACGTGGGGGGGAAGGGGGAAAAAAGGAGGAAAGTCAAGAGGGTTCGGTCCCGACGCCGATAGCCGCTTGCGGCTTCGCACCAATCACCCAACTCCCAGATCCCAGATCCCATGGCATCATCCGACTCCCCCGCGCTCCGCACCCCCCTTTTCGGCTGGCACGTCGCCCACGGCGGGCGGATGGTCGAGTTCGCCGGATGGTCGATGCCGGTCATGTACACGTCGATCATCGAGGAACACACGATCACCCGGTCCGCCGTGGGGATCGCCGACATTTCCCACATGGGCCGACTGCGGTTCGAGGGTCCCGGAGCGGCCGTCTTTCTGGCCGAGTTGCTCACCCGGCGGGTGGCCGATATGGCCGAAGGGCAGGTCCGTTACTCCTTGGTGACCAACGACCGGGGGGGCATCCTGGATGACGTCTTGGTCGGGCGTTACCACAATGATTACGGCCAGCCGTACTACGTCCTGGTGGTCAATGCCGCCAATCGGGCCAAGATCGTCAAGTGGATCGACGCCCACCTGCCCCGAGAGCGTGCCGAACGACCCGGCGAGGAAATCATCTGGACGGACGTGACCCGACTTTGGGCTATGCTGGCCGTCCAGGGACCGCGGTCGGTGGAACTGCTGCAGCCGCTGGTGACCGCCGATCTGCGAACGATGCGTTACTACCGCGGGGCCCAGGTCCGCATTTTGCACCCGGCCGCCCGGCGACAGGGGGGGATCATCTCCCGGACCGGCTACACGGGCGAGGACGGTTTCGAGTTGAGCGTGGGCGCGACCATCGCCGAGGGAGTGTGGGAGGCCTTGATGGAATTGGGGCGGCCGCTGGGACTGGTGCCCACCGGCATCGGCGCCCGCGACACGCTCCGGCTGGAGGCCGGGATGCCCCTGTACAGCCACGAGCTTTCCGAACGGATCAATCCCTTCGAGGCCGGACTGGAATCGACCTGCTACCTGCGCGGCTACGACTTCCCCGGCCGCGACGCGTTGTTGGGTATCGAGAAGGCCCCCCGGCAGAAGGTGCGCGTCGGGCTCCAGCCGCTCGGACGCCGGATTGCCCGGCAGGGGTACCCGATCTTCGCCGGCTCGCAGCAGGTCGGCGAGGTGACCAGCGGCACGTTCTCGCCCACGCTGTCGCGGCCGATTGCCATGGGTTACGTCCGGCCGCAGTTCGCCGCGGTGGGTACCGAAGTCCAGATCGACGTCCGCGGTCGCCGCGAGGAAGCCCGCGTGGTAAAACTTCCCTTTTATCACCGCAACAAGAAAGGAAGCCAGAAGTGACGCCCGAACAACTCCTCTACGCCAAGACGCACGAATGGGTCCGCGTGGAAACCGACCCCGGCGGAGCGAAGATCGCCACCGTGGGGCTTTCGGCCTTTGCGCTGGAGGCCCTGACCGATCTGGTCTTCATCGAGCTGCCCGAGGTCGGCCGCGAGGTCTCCGCCGGCGAGTCGTTCGGCGAGATCGAATCGGTCAAGGCCGTCAGCGACCTCTACAGCCCGGTGGATGGGCAGATCGTCGAGGTCAACGCCCCGATCGTCGACAAGCTCGACGCCCTTTCCGACGATCCCTACGAAGCCGGCTGGTTCGTCAGGATCAAGATCGCCGACGAAGCCGGGTTGGCCGAGTTGCTGGATTTCGCGGCCTATCAGAAGCAGTGCGAGGAGGAAATGACTAATGACGAATGACGAATGACGAATGACGAACGGAGTGGCACGGGGGATCATGGGATGACAAAGGCTGAAGGAGGACCACGTGACGGACCGGAGGAGAAGGCGTATGATTTGGAGGAGCGTACCGCGCGGTTCGGAGAAGCGGTCATCGGGTTTGCCAGACGATTGCCGAAGACACCGGTTGTCTTGCCGCTGATCCGGCAGATCGTTCGTTCCGGAACCAGCGTGGGAGCGAACTATTGTGAAGCAGACGACGCCGTCTCCAAGAAGGATTTCCGCCACAAGATCAGTCTGTGCAAGAAAGAGGTCCGCGAAACCAAACATTGGCTTCGGATGATCGCTTGTGCCCATCCGGATTCGAAGCAAGAAGCCAGAGGCCTGTGGCAAGAGGCAAAGGAACTCCATCTCATCTTCGCGGCAATTATGCGCAACACCAAGACTCCATGATCCCACCACCTTCCGCAAAACGCCGCAAAACGATTCGTCATTAGTCATTCGTCATTAGTCATTCGTCATTTTCCTCGACTCCCATGCCTTACATTCCCAATACAATAGCCGACCAACAAGCGATGCTCGAAGCGATCGGCGCGCGGTCGCTCGAAGAGTTGTTTGCCATGGTGCCCGCCGAACTGCGGCTTTCGCGGGAGTTGGATCTTCCGCCGGCGATGGGCGAAATGGAACTGACCGCCCATCTGACCGGACTGGCCGCCCGCAATACGCCGGCCACGGCAGCGACCTGCTTTCTCGGCGGCGGCAGTTACGATCACTTCATCCCGGCGGTGGTCGATTTCGTGGCCTCGCGAAGCGAGTTCTATACGGCCTACACGCCCTATCAGCCCGAGGCCAGCCAGGGCAGCCTCCAGGCGATGTTCGAGTACCAGACGCTGATCGCGCAGCTTACCGCCATGGACGTGAGCAACTCGAGCCTCTACGACGGCGGCAGCGCGGCGGCCGAGGCCGTGCTGATGGCCCTGCACGCCACGGGCCGGTCCGGCCGCGTGGTGGTTGCCCGGAGCGTGCATCCCGAGTACCGCCGGATCCTGGCCACCTACCTGGCCAATTTCGACACGAAGCTGACCACCGTCGCCACGCCGGGCGGCACCGTTTCGCCGGAAGACCTCGAAGCGGCCATCGACGACAAAACGGCCTGCGTACTGGTCCAACACCCGAACTTCTTCGGCTGCCTGGAAGAGGTGGAAACGATCGCCCGGATTACGCACCGGGTCGGGGCGCTGCTGATCACGGCCATCGATCCGATCAGCCTGGGATTGCTCAAGAGGCCGGGTGACTACGGGGCCGACGTCGCGGTGGCCGAGGGGCAATCGCTGGGGATCCCGATGGCCTTCGGCGGGCCGTACCTGGGCATCATGGCCTGCGGCGAGAAGTTCGTCCGCCGTATGCCCGGCCGGCTGGTCGGCCAAACCACCGACCGCCGCGGCCGCCGCTGTTGGGTGTTGACCCTGCAAACCCGCGAACAACACATCCGCCGCGAAAAGGCCACCAGCAACATCTGCACCAACCAGGGTCTGATGGCGTTGCGGGCGGCCGTCTACCTGGCGTCGATGGGCCCGGCCGGCATGCGCGAAGCGGCCGAACTCTGCCTGCACAAAGCCCGTTACGCCGCCGAGCGTCTCACGGCAACCGGAGCGTTCTCGCCGGCGTTCGAGCGGCCGACGTTCAAGGAATTCGTCCTCCGGGCGACCGACGGCAACGTCGATCAGCTCATCGAGACCGCGCGCCGCCAAAACATCTTCGCCGGAATCCCGCTGCGAAAATGGTATCCGGACCTGGCCGATTGCCTGTTGATTTCGGTGACGGAAAAACGAACGAAGGGCGAGATCGATCGGCTAGCGCAATACCTTGCCGAATCCTCGTAAGAGAAGGGGGGAGTATATTGCCGGCGCTCATAGTCGACCGTTTCACTGATGATTCCATTGCTCAGTTTCGTGCTTCCGCTTGCATTCGAAACGAGGATGCGAAGATTCTGGCGGATTCCGGGCGAGGCGCAGCAGCCATCTATCTTTGGGGATACGTCGCCGAAATGATTTTGAAGGCCGCGTGTTTCACGTTGCTTGGTTACCGGAAAACGCAACCGATCTCGATGCACGATCTTCGTTCCGCACACAAATTGGCAACCGATATTCACCGGATCCAATGGTCGGGCAGTTTCCACGACCTTTCCCGATGGGCACAACTCCTGATACAACATAGCATTAAGTTGGGGCGTGGACATCCTGACTCTGACTTCAGCAAGGACGTTATCGAGCACAGCGAGCGAATCTATGAACGATGGCGCGAAATCATGCGGTACAAGAAGAATCGCGCGTATCCGGCCGAAACAGGGGCAGTGGCCCGGTCGACCGAGTGGTTGCTGACGAATTCTCTCCGTTTGTGAGACCCTGATGTGGGAGAAAGCTCAATGCCTTTACATCAACGAACACCGGCGAAAGCCGGCACGAAACACGACCGTCTAACGGCGGACCTGGTAAGTGAATTGAAGAATCCCAGTCCGATGGGGCAGCCCATTATCCTTGAAGATCGTACTCCGGGAACGAAGTCAATTCGGGTGCACGTGATATGGGACCGATGGGAGGATTGCGCCCGGGAGTTGCGATGGGGAATCGTGGGCGACGCGTACGGGGAGGCCTTCGGCAAAGAAACGCAGCAGCAGATCACGTTGGCTTTGGGCATAACGGTTCCAGAAGCCGTTGGCATAGGATTACTGCCGTTTCAGATCGTACCCGCTCGCAGGAAAGACGAACGCCCAACGAACGCCGAGTATCGAAAAGCGATGATTGACGCTGGGGCTTCCGTGCTCTCGGCAGGCGATAATCCACAACTCCGGTTCGCAACCCTGGAAGACGCCGAAAAAACGCTCGATCATTTGCAGCAGACGCTGCCGAATTCCAGATGGATCATCGTCCAAGAGGTTCCCGAGTCTACCTCTTCTGTCACTTCTACGGGCTATCCGTCTTACCCGCCGGACTATTGAGCTTGCACCAGCCTATAACTTGCCGCTTTCCTTCTGACAATGCGAAATCCCCAAGCCACCCAACTGTTGTTCGAGCTATCCAAACCCGGCTGCCGGTCCGTGCGGCTGCCGGAATGCGACGTGCCGCAACGGCCGCTGGAGGAGTTGTTGCCCGCCGGATCGCTCGCCGAGGAGCCGCCGCCGCTGCCGGAGTTGGCCGAGCCGGACCTGGTGCGGCACTTCGTGAACCTCTCGGCGGCGAACATGTCGGTCGATACGCACTTCTATCCGCTGGGCTCCTGTACGATGAAGTACAATCCCAAGCGGAACGACCGGCTGGCCTCCTTGCCCGGCCTGATCGACCTGCACCCGTACCAGCCGGAATCGACGCTGCAAGGGCTGCTCGAGCTGCTCTTCCGGTCGCAGCAGATGCTCGCCCAGATCGCCGGGCTGCCGGGCGTTTCGCTTCAGCCGGCCGCCGGGGCACACGGCGAGATGACCTCGCTGCTGATCGCGGCCGCTTACTTCCGCGACCACGATCAGCGGCGCTCCGTCGTGCTCATCCCCGAAGGGGCCCACGGCACCAACCCGGCCAGCGCCACCATGGCCGGCTTTCGCGCCGTTCCGGTGAAGAGCACCCGGGAGGGATTCGTCGACGTCGACGATCTGGCCGCCAAGCTCGACGGGCAAACGGCCGTGCTGATGATCACCAACCCGAACACGCTGGGGATGTTCGAGGCACAGGTCGGGCGCATCGCGCAGATGGTTCACGACGCGGGTGGGCTGGTCTATCTCGACGGGGCCAACCTCAACGCGATCCTGGGCATCACCCGGCCCGGCGACTTCGGCGCGGACCTGATGCACTTCAATCCGCACAAGACCTTCAGCACGCCCCACGGAGGCGGCGGACCGGGCGCCGGACCCATCGCCGTGACCGAGTTTCTGGCGCCGTATCTGCCGGTGCCGATCGTCGTTCGAGACAATGCGGGCTACCGGCTCGACGACGAAAGGCCCCGGTCGATCGGCCGCGTGCGAAGCTTCTTCGGCAACACGGGCGTGCTGGTCCGCATGGCGTGTTACCTCCTCACGCACGGTCCCCAGGGGCTGCGACGCGTGGCGGAAAACGCGGTGCTCAACGCCAACTACCTGCTGGCCCGGGTGAAACACATCTTCCCGGTCCCGCAGGGAGAACGCTGCATGCACGAGTTCGTCGCCTCGGCCGCCAGACTCAAAGCCGACAAGGACATCTCGGCCATGGACATCGCCAAACGGCTGCTGGATCGCGGCTTCCACGCCCCCACGGTCTACTTTCCGCTGATCGTTCGGGAAGCCATGATGATCGAGCCCACCGAAACAGAGAACAGGGCCACGCTGGACGCCTTTGCCGAGGCGTTGTTTCGCATTACCGAAGAGGATCCCGAGCTACTGCACGACGCCCCGCACAGCACGCCGATCAGCCGCCCGGATGAAGTCCAAGCCGCCCGAAAACCCCTACTCCGCTGGTCCCCCTAGCCGCTTGCGGCTTCGCAACACATGTCATCACCCACCGAATGCCGACTGATCCTCGACCCCCCATCGCCCGGCTCCTGGAACATGGCGGTCGATGAGGTGCTGCTCGAATGGGCGACCGGGAGCAACCAGTGCTGTTGGCGGTTCTACGGCTGGGACGAGCCGACGCTGTCGGTGGGATACTTTCAAGAGTACCACGACCGCCACGGGCACGCCCCGAGCCAAGCGTGTCCCGCGGTGCGCCGTTTGACCGGCGGTGGAGCCATCGTACACGACGTCGAGTTGACTTACAGCTTCGTCGTGCCTGCCGGACATCCGTTGGCTGCCCGGCGGGACGGCCTCTACGAAATCGTCCACACCGCGCTGATCGAGACGCTCGCCGACATGGGAGCCGCCGCAAGTCTTCACCCGACATCGCCGCACCACGGGCGGGACGAAGATACGTTCCTTTGCTTCCAACGGCGTTCGCCCGGCGACGTGGTGCTCGGCAAAACCAAGATCGCCGGCAGTGCCCAGCGCCGCCGCCGCGGAGCCGTGCTGCAACACGGCAGCGTGATCCTGGGACGCTCTCCCGCCGCGCCGGAGCTTCTGGGCATCGAGGACCTGCTGGGGAGATCCATAGACCCGGATGGATTGGCCGGCGCGTGGCTGGAAACACTGTCGCGGCACTTGGTGGTCACGTGGTCGCGCCGGCCGCTCTCGGGATCCAAGCGCGATCGGGCCGGCGTCCTGGCCGACGCACGCTACGGCTCGGCCCCGTGGACGGAGAATCGACGGTGCTGAGGCGCCAACACATCGCAAGAAGCCTTTTGACGCGGCGACCCCCGGGTGCTACGATAACAAATGGAGAGCAGTGGGCTCGCTGGCCGGTTTTGCCCAAAAAGGGGGGAATGTTCCACCCGAGAATCATATCCCGAAACGCCCCCCTTGGATCTGTTCTTCACGGCGGTATCTCGATTTGTTCTAATCACCCAGTCCCGTCTCCTTGCCCGTTCGCAGTGAGGAAGGCCCGTGGAAGTCAAACTGATCCTTGTAGGTGGCAAGAGCGCCGGCCGGGCGGTGTCCGTGGCCGGACCGAAGTTCCTCATCGGTCGTGCCCCGGAGTGCCATTTGCGGCCCCAGAGCGACCGCGTCAGCCGGCGGCACGCCGAGATTCTCCTCCGCGGGGGAGCCGCAGCCGTACGCGACTTGGGCAGTTCCAACGGCACGTACGTCAACGACGAGCGGATCGATTCCGAACGGGAGTTGAAGACGGGCGATCATCTGAAGATCGGGCCGCTGGAGTTCGAGGTCCAGTTGTCGGTGAGCATCGGCGGGAAGAGGAAATCCAAGGTCCGCAACGTCCAGGAGGCGGCCGCCCGAACGGTCGAGTCGGCTGCCGATAACGATGAGGACATCATTGGCGATTGGCTCGCCGAGGACGAAGGTGTTGACGACGCCGGGACGGCCACGACTCAGACGTTGCGCGACACGCTGGCGGCCAGAAAAAAAGCGGCAGAAGTTGCGGCCAAGGCGGGCGGATTACCGAAGAAGGAAGAAAGGCCCGCCCAGCTCGATCAGCAGAAGAAAGCGGCTCCCCAAAACACCCGCGATGCGGCCAACGAAATGCTCAAGCAGTTCTTCGAACGCAAGTGAGATCAACGCATCCGAGATCCCTGCCCGACCACTCCGGCTGAAGAAACGATGGTAAAACGCACCGATGCACAACACCGTTCGGCCGCTCTTTTGGGCCTGGGCCTCGACGGCGACGACGGACACACCCGACTCACCCGGGGAAAGAACTACGTGCTGGCCGGGGGAAGCCAGGAAACTCATGCCGTCATGCAAGAGACGGCCGTGAAGATCAACGAGCATCTCGACAAGCGGGGCAAACGTCTGGAAGACGTCTCTGTCGACGAACTCCGCGACATCTGCCAGGACGCTTGCGATTCGGTCGGCAATTCGTAGATCCGGAATTCGCGTACCGGATGTCTCCCCGAGGAAGTACGGGGGCCTCTTCTCTATTCCGTACTGTTTGGAACTGCCGGCAAACACCGTGTTTCTTGCCGGTGATTGGTCTTACTGGTCCAAGGGGCTGGGCGACGGCGGCTCGGTGGCCTACAATGGGCTTGCCGGTTCGGCCTGAGGCTCTGTTGCCGGTTCCTCCCGATCACCACACAATGATCCAATAGAAGGAGGTGCGCATCCATGTCGCGCCCAACGCTTTGCTGTGCCGTGGTGGTTTTGGCCGCGGTCTTCGCGTCCGCTTCAACCGACGCCGCGGAGACCGGGCCGGCCGGGCCGAATCTCGTCTTCATCCTCGCCGACGATCTCGGCTACGGGGATCTGGGCTGCTACGGGCAGAAGCGGATCAAGACGCCCGCGCTCGATCGGATGGCCGCCGAGGGGATCCGTTTCACCGATCATTACGCCGGCAGCACCGTCTGTGCCCCTTCGCGGTGCGTGCTGATGACCGGCGTGCACACCGGGCACGCGCGGATCCGCAGCAATTCGCCGGGGCTGCTCGAGCCGGAAGACGTGACGGTGGCCGAACTGCTGAAACAGGCCGGCTACACGACCGCCGCCATCGGCAAATGGGGCATCGGCCATCCGCCCCCGCCCGGCGATCCGCAGCAGAACGGGTTCGATTATTTCTTCGGCTACCTGAACATGTGGCACGCCCACAATTACTATCCCGAGTATCTCTTCCGCAACGATCAGCGCGTGCCGCTTGTGGGCAACAAGGTGGCCCAGCCGCGGCCGGACGGGGCCGGCGTGGCCATCCAGCGGGCACAATACGCCCACGATTTGTTCGCCGAAGAGGCGCTGGAGTTCATCGAACGCAACCACGAGAAGCCGTTTTTCCTTTATCTGCCGTTGAACATTCCGCACGCCAACAACGAGGCGGGACGCGAGGGGATGGAGGTGCCGTCGCTGGAGCCCTACGCCGACACCGACTGGCCCGAGCCGCAGAAGGGCCACGCCGCGATGATCACCCGGATGGACGCCGACGTCGGCCGGCTGCTGGCGAAGCTGAAGGAGTTGGGGTTGGACGAGAAGACGCTCGTGCTGTTCAGCAGCGACAACGGCCCGCACCGCGAGGGCGGCGCCGACCCGGACTTCAACGACAGCAACGGCCCCTTGCGGGGAATCAAGCGCGATCTGTACGAGGGCGGGATCCGCGTGCCCTTGATCGCCCGCTGGCCGGGCAGGATCGCGCCGGGCCAAGTGACCGATCACGTCTCGGCCTTCTGGGACTTCCTGCCCACGGCGTGCGACCTGGCGGGCATCAAGACCCCGCCGAACCTCGACGGGATCAGCTACCTGCCGACCTTGCTCGGCCGGGAGCACGAACAGCGGAAGCACGAATATCTCTATTGGGAATTCGGCGGTAAGCAGGCCGTACGGATGGGCAAGTGGAAGGCGGTCCGGTTGCCGCCCACGGGAGATACCGAACTGTTCGATCTTGACAGCGATCTCGGCGAGACGCTAGACATTGCCGAGAAGCACCCCGAGATCGTCGAAGGGCTCCAGGGCGTCATGCGGTCGTCGCATCGTTAGCACCAAACGGTTCTTGACATCGTTGGCGTAAACTTTGGGGTGGCACGCCCTGAGGAACGAAGGGCGTGTTTTCCCGACGTACCACGCCCTTCGTTCCTCAGGGCGTGCCACCCAATCGATCGTTTCAGCCGTGAGTTTGCCGGAAGAGGTTGTGCCGATGAACGAAGAAACCCCGAAGGAATTCAACGTCAGTTGCCCGATCCCGCTGGGGGACCACCCCACCGTGCAGCTTGCCCATGGCGGCGGCGGGCGGTTGATGCGGGGATTGATCGAGGGGCTTTTCTTGCCGGCGTTCGAGGCGGGGGGAGAGTCGCCGTCAAAGACGCCTCCCACAAGGCGGAGGCCGCCGCATGACAGTGCCGTGGTGGAGTTCGCCGGGACGCGGCTGGCCTTTACCACCGATTCGTTCGTCGTCAGCCCGTTGTTCTTTCCCGGCGGCGATATCGGCAAGCTGGCCGTCTACGGCACGGTGAACGATCTGGCCATGGCGGGCGCGAAGCCGCTGGCGCTGAGCGCGGGCTTCATCTTGGAAGAGGGCTTCGCCATGGAGACGCTCCGCCGCATCGTCGATTCGATGCGCCAAGCGGCGGCCGAAGTGGGCGTGAGGATCGTCACCGGCGACACCAAGGTCGTCGATCGCGGCAAGGGCGACGGGGTGTTCATCAACACGTCCGGAATCGGAATCGTGCCCGAGGGGGTCGACGTCTCGCCCGCCCGGGTCGCACCGGGCGACGCCGTCCTGCTCAGCGGAGACCTCGGCCGCCACGGTATCGCCATCATGTCGGTCCGCGAGGGGCTGAGTTTCGAAGGGGCGCTTCCCAGCGACTGCGCTTCGCTGGCCGGACTGGTCGAGGCGATGACGTCCGCCGGGGCCGACGTGCATTGCCTGCGCGACCTCACCCGCGGCGGGCTGGCCGCGGCGCTCAGCGAGATCGCCGCCGACGCCGCGGTGGGCATCGAGCTTCAGGAAGCGACGATCCCCGTCGCCGAGCCGGTCGCCGGCGCGTGCGAGCTGCTCGGGCTCGATCCGCTCTACGTGGCCAACGAGGGCCGGCTGGTCGCTTTCGTGCCGGCCGAGGCGGCGGATTGCGTTTTGGAGATCATGCGATCCCACCCGGCCGCTCCGCAGGCGGCGATCATCGGCACGGCGACCGCCGAGCACCCCGGGCTGGTCGAGCTTCGCAGCCCTTTGGGCGGCGGCCGGATCATCGACCTGCTCTCCGGCGAGCAGATGCCGAGGATTTGCTGATAGTAGCCGTCTCGCTCCGCGAGACGTGGCCTTAACTCGCCGAGACTTCGCATCGTCTCGCCCAAATATGGCTGCATCTCGCGGAGCGAGATGGCTACTTTGCGGCGTTCACGCGGGCACCGTCGACCAGCGTGCTCTCGGGCGACTGGACGACCTGCTCGCCTTCGGCCACGCCTTCGAGGATCTCGGCCCAGTGGTCGTTGATCAGGCCGATCCGCACGTTCCGGATTCGCGCCCGGCCGTCGCGGATGGCGTAGACTTGCCACTGTCCGTCGGAGCTGCGAAAGAGGGCCGACCGGGGAATGAGCAGGGCGTTGTCCTTCCGGCTCGTGACGATCCGCACGCCGATGCGATAGCCCACGCGCAGCGAACGCTCGACCAGCAGCCTCTTCAACTCCGCGGGCTCGAAGCGGATGACAACGTTCACGCGTTGCTGCTCGACGCCCAGCGAGCTGATCTTGGTGAATCCGGCCGGGTAAACCCGGTGGACCGTCCCGCGTGCCGCCTCTTTTCCGATGGCCGGACCGTAGATTTCGACCGGCTGGCCTTCGCGTACGTCGGCCACGTCCTGGGTGAGCACGTCGGCCTCGACTTCCAGCTTCTCCAACTGGCCGATTTCCACCAGCACCGTGCCGGCCGGCAGGACGCGTTCGTTGGTGACGTGTCGGGCGAGCACCACGCCGTCGACGGGGCTGGTCATCGTGCCGCGCCGGTAATCCAACTCGGCCCGTTGCCGCTGGGCCTCGGCACGGGCCTTCTGTCGCTCGAGCACGGCCCCGGTGAGGCCCTTGCGCTGCATGTATTGTTGGACCATGCCGGGCATCAAGCCGGTGGCGATCTCGAACCACTGCATCGTCTTGTGCATCTCGACGGCCTGGCGATACTCGGCGTCGCATTGGGCCTGGCGAAGGATCGCGCGTTCCAGGTCGTTTTCCGTTTGGGCATTCGTCTTGCGAAGCTCGCCGACTCGCTCCAGATCGCTGTTGGCGTACTTCAATCCGGCCAGAGCCGCTTCGACCCGGGCGGCGGAAGCGGCGGAGGCCGTCTTCATCGACTCGACGATCTTCAAGGTCTGGTCCAGCACGATCTGCTCCACGCCCACGTCGGCGTTTTCGGCCACCGCCGCCTCGGCCTGGCCGAAGCCGGCCCGGGCCTCTTCCAGTGCCAAATCGAGATCCTCTTGGAGGATTCGGGCTACGGGATACCCCTGCGAGACCGGCATGCCTTCGGTCACGGTGATCGGTTCGATGCGGCCGGGGAAGGGCATGGTGATCAGGTACGTATTCGGCAGCCGGGTTTTCGCCCGTTCGTCCACGTAGGTCCGGATGGAGCCCCTGGTCGCTCGGGCCGCTTCGACCGCAGCGCCGGAAGTCAGCGCGTGGAGGATGCCCCAGGCGATCAGTCCGCAGACGAGGACGCCGGAGGTGAGCCAGAGTTTGGTTTTCATGGCAGGTTTTTGCAGTGGGGGAGCTGTTGGTTATTGGTTGCGAAGCCGGCAAGCGGCTTGTTGGATGAATTCACTCTTCAATTTACAATTTGCAATTTGCAATTCTCAATTTGCAATCACTCCTTCGCCTGGAGCGCTTCGAGCCAATCCATGCGGTGGACGGCCCGTTGGACGCACAGGTGGGCCAACAGCGCGAACAGCACCGCCAGCACGACCGTCCAGATCCACGTGGCCGCCGACGAAACCACCGGAAAGCGGAACATCTCCGTATCGTAGGCCATGGCCGTCAGCACGCTCAGCCCATAGCCGATCGGCATGCCCAGCACGGTGCCGATCAGCGTGACGATCATGCTCTCGCGCAACAACAGGCTGCCGATCTGCCACGGCCCGTAACCCAGCACCCGCAGCGTGGCCACCTCGCGCTGGCGTTCGGCCAGGCTGACCAGCGAGGAGTTGAGGATGCTTCCGAAGAAGAGAATCCCGGCAAACAGGACCAGCACCAGGACCATATACCAGATCACGTCGAGCAGATAGGTCTCCAGGCTTCCGATCAGGTCCGCCCGGGTGTTGACGGCCTGCAGCGCGGGCATGAGTTTCAGCTCGCGATTGAGCGCCGCCATGTGGGCCGGATCGCGATCGGTGGCCAGTTGCACACCGGTGACGGCCAGTTCCTCGCCGATCAACCCGCTGAGATAATGGATGTCGGTGTAGACGGAGGTGCCCAGGTAACCGTCGGAGATCTCCACCACCGGGGCCTGGTGCAGCTCGCGGAGCCCCTTGACCGGCCGGAAGCCGACCAGGTCGCCGCGCTCGAGATGCAGCAACTCGGCCAGTTTCCGGCTCATCGCCAGCCCGGCCGAAGGGACGCGGATCGCGTTGGCGTCGCGGTCGCGGGGGACGGTCAAGGTAGCGTCGGGTGCCAGTCCGGTGATGCCGCCCTTGCGGCGATACGGTCCGTTGAAGAAGGTGCAGCCGACGTTCAAGATCGGTTCGGCCCGATCGACGCCGGGCAGCCGGGCCGCTTCGAGCAGGGCTTCCACGCCATGTTCGTCCTTGAAGCTCAG
>DATLAN010000409.1:0-23915 GCA_035527455.1 Thermoguttaceae bacterium | reverse complement strand
GATATCGCCGGACTGGCGACGCAACAGGGCCACGAGGCTCACGCCCCGGCGATAGGCTCGTGCTTTGCGGCCGTGCAAGACGTCGAGCAGCCGCCTGGCCTCCCCGGCGAAGATGCTCTGTAGCAGCCAGTTGACGGGCCGGCTGGGGAGTTCGAAATCGGTTCCCACCCGGCCTGCCGCGCGGCCCCGCTTGCGGTTGATCGCCCGAACCAATCGTACCACCGGATACAATCGGGCGTTGAAATAGGAGACCAGCAGCGGCGCAACCGGCAGATCGGTCCAAATGCGCTGGAAGCGATCCAGGTCGTAGCGGCGGTAGTGCCCGAACGACTCGTCGTGTTCGGTCCAGAGCGAATCGCCGGCCGGAACGGTCAGCAGGAAGTGGCTTCCCGGAGTTGCTGCCGCCAACAGCTCCGAGAGCATCGCGAAGTCGTCGTCGACGTGTTCCAGCACGTCCATCAACGTGAACAGACGGGCTTGCTGCATCAGTTCGCCGAGGTCTTCCGGCGCCCGCCCGATGAGGAACCGCACGTCGGGGAAACGCTGCCGGGCCAACTCGACGGCCTGGTCCGACGTATCGATCCCCGCGCAATCGTAGCGATCGGCCAGCGCGGCGATGTTGGCTCCGGTCCCGCAGCCGACGTCGACGACGACGGCATCCGGCCCCGGCGGCAGCACCTCACCGACCAACCGGCCGACGATCCGCCGCCGCGCGACGAACCACCAGTGTCGCTGTTCGATGTCGGCGTGGAGTTGGAATTGTTCGGGTTGCATGGAGCGAGGGGTTAGGGGCGAGGGATTGGGGATTGGGGATTGGGAAGTAACGTTTAGCGGGCGGGCTTGCCCGCCGTTTGGCTGCGGCCAAGTGCCGCGTTGGGGACGAGGGACCGGGTTTTGGGGATTGGGAAGCAAAACCGAGAATATCGAATATCGAACAGGACAAAACGGCGGGCAAGCCCGCCCGCTAAACGTCACTATCACAAATGGTTGTGGCAACCATGCGCGCACCGTGCGCGGATGTTGCGGAATAACGCTCTCGCCCCTCGTCCCTCGCCCCTCACCCCTCGCCCCTCGCCCCTACTTCCCCAGGCACCGCCCGATATGCCGAACCGCCTGGCGGAGGCGATTCTCGTTTTCCACCAGGGCCAGGCGCAGGTGGCCTTCGCCGGCGGGACCGAAGCCGGCGCCGGGGCTGACGACCACGTCGCCTTCGCGGAGCAGTTTCATGGCGAAGTCGATGGAGGTCATCTCGTGGGCCCAGGGCTCGGGGATTTTGGCCCAGACGAACATCGTGGCCTTGGGCCGCTCGATGGACCATCCCAGGCGCTCGAGCCCGTCGCACAACACGTCGCGGCGACGCTGGTAGACGGCGGCCTGGGCCTCGACGGCCGCCTCGGTCTGCCGCAGGGCCACGATCGCGGCGATCTGGATCGGCCGGAACATGCCGTAGTCGTAGTAGCCTTTGATCGTCGAGAGGGCCCGGATCATCTCGGCGTTGCCCGCACAAAAACCTACCCGCCATCCGGCCATGTTGTAGCCCTTGCTCATGGTCGTGAATTCCACGCCCACGCCGATCGCCCCGGGCGCGGCCAGGAAACTGGGCGCCCGGTAGCCGTCGAACGTCACGTCGGCATAGGCCAGGTCGCTGATCACCAGGAAGCCGTACCGCTTGGCCAGTTTGACGACCTCGACGTAGAACTCCGGCTCGACCACGGCCGTGGTCGGGTTGTGGGGGAAATTGACGATCAGGAGCTTGGGCCGGGGAACCATGTGCCGGCAGGTGTAGTCGATGTTGGCCAGCAGTTTGTCGGTATCGGCCACTTCCAGCAGGATCGAATTGGCGGCGGCCAAGGCCACCGCGTAGAGATGGGCCGGATAATAGGGGGCCGGCACGATCGCCGTATCGCCGGGACCCAGCAATCCCAGGCACATGTGGCTGAACCCTTCCTTGGACCCCAGGCACGCGATCAACTCCTTCTCCGGGTCGAGTCGAACGCCGTGTACCTTGAAATACTTGCTGGCCGCTTCTCGGCGGAGGCTGAGGATCCCCTGCGACTGGACATAGCCGTGGTTCTTAGGGTCCCGGGCGGCCTCGGCCAGTTTTTCGATGACCAGATCCTGCGGCGGATCGGACGGATTGCCCATCCCCAGATCGATCACGTCGTCGCCGGCCCGCCGTTTTTGGTACATCAGCCGGTTGATCTGGGCGAACAGGTACGGCGGCAGCCGCCGCACCCGCTCGGCCACGTTGATCGAAAACTCACCGTGCTCACGGGGCGGTTCGCCCGTTTTCTGCTCGTCGTTCATCTGCGGGAAGTATCAAAACAGAGATGGACCGAGAACGTGCCATTGATCCAAGATACTGCGCCCCGGGACAAAAGGGAACAGGCCTTCCGCTCTCGCCCTTCTCGTTTGCCGGGCAAGAACCTATACTGAACCTATACTTGGGGCGAACCGACGATTCTTCTTCCCATCGCCGTGCACGAGGGAGACCTTGATGTCCGAATCGACCGACCTGAATCTGACCGACTTCATCCGGGACGTTCCGGATTTTCCCAAGCCGGGGATCCTCTTCCGCGACATCACTCCGCTGTTGGCCGCTCCGGGGGCGTTCCGTCAGGCAGTCAGCCGGTTGGCCGATCACTTCCGCGGCGCGAAGATCGACGTGGTGGCCGCGGCCGAAGCCCGAGGGTTTCTCTTCGCCGCGCCGCTGGCCTTGGAACTGGAGGCGGCGCTGGTTCCGATCCGCAAGCCCGGCAAGTTGCCCCACGAGACCCTCTCGCTGACGTACGATCTGGAATACGGCACCGATACGCTCGAGATTCACGCCGACGCGATTCCCCCGGGCGCCGACGTCTTGGTGGTCGACGACCTGCTGGCCACCGGCGGGACGATCGAGGCCTGCTGCCACCTGGTCGAGAAGGCCGGCGGAAAGGTGGCCGGCTGCGCCTTCCTGATCGAGTTGGTCGGTCTGGGCGGCGCGAAGCGAATCGCCCAGTACGAAATGGTTAGCCTGATCAGGTACGATTGAGCCGCCACCCTCTCGATAGCGCCGGGTGCCATGCCCACGCAAGCGTGAGGATAGCACCCGGGCTGGCCGTCCGGCGTCTTGGGCGTAGTATTTCAATAGAGATCTACAAAGCCCTATTCACGCCGGAAAGGAGGTGAATCGTGGCGGTTACCAAGCCGGTTCAAAGGCCGACCTTTCGCAAGACCGAAGGCATGCCCGAAGACAAACGGCAACTCCGTCAGGAGCGGACCCACGTGATTATCATGGTGCTGGCGATTCTCGCCGTGTTCGCGCTGGTGATCCTGCTGGCCAGCTTGGGCCCGGTGCCGGAAAACGTCGATCCGGGTCCCCCGTTCTTGCCATAGGCGGCGGCCTGAAATCAACTCGCCAGGATTTTCAACAGTTCGAGCAACTCCTCGGGAACGGGTCTGTGCTGGGCGTAAGTGTCCTGGAACCGCGTCAAGACCAATTGGTGGTTGATCTCGCCGGCCATGGCCCCCGTCTCTCCTTCGATAATGGCTTCGACGGCGAAATTGCCCAGCCGGCTGGCGAGAATTCGATCGTCGGGCATGGGACAACCGCCGCGCTGCAAGTGTCCCAGCGTGAGCACCCGGGTTTGGAAGGGGCAGCCTGCCTTGCATAGGCCTTCATTGAGGATTCCCGCCCCGCCCAGTTCATCGCCCTCGGACACCACGATCATGATGGATTTCTTTCCCCGGGCTTTGAGCAGTTGGAGGTGCTGGATGATTTGGGGGATGTTCGTTTCCGTTTCCGGCAAGGCGACCACTTCCGCCCCGCCGGCCAAGGCCGTGTACAAACCGATATAGCCGCTGTGACGGCCCATGACTTCGACCAGGAACAGCCGCTCGTGACTCTCGGCCGTGTCGCGGAGCTTGTCCAGGGCCTCGACCGCGGTTTGCACGGCCGTGGCGAAGCCGATCGTGTAATCGGTACCCATCAGGTCGTTGTCGATCGTTCCGGGACACCCGATGATCTTGCCGTCCCACTGGCGGGCCAGCGCGACGGCCCCATGGAAGGTGCCGTCGCCGCCGATCGGTATCAGCGCGTCGATCTTGCACCGTTTGAGCACTTCCACCGCCTTCTTCAAGCCGGTCTCGGTGCGGAACTCCTCGCTGCGGCTGGTCAACAGGATCGTGCCGCCGCGTTTGGCAAGGTTGGATACCGAGCGAAGCCGCATTAGTGCTTCGCCGTCGGAATTGATGTAGAAATCCTCTTCCAGAAGGCCCTGGAACCCTCGGCGGATGCCGACCACTTCGTGCTTGGCGGCCAAGGCCGAACGGACCACCGCCCGAATACACGGGTTCATTCCCGGCGCATCGCCGCCGCTGCAAAAAACACCAATTCGCATGATAAGCCTTTCTGATTTCGCTGAACTCGCCAGGCGGGAGGCCGGGGGATCAAGACGCCTCGATCCTCAACGGGTGTTCCCGCATGAACGCTTCGGCCTCTTCACGGTCGAACACGCTTTCGGTGGCGGCGACGGACCGGACGCAACTGGCCCCCAAGGCACTGCCCCAGCGAAGACAACCGGCCGGGTCCTCGCCCCGGAGCAGTCCCACAATGAAACCGGCGTCGAACGCGTCGCCCGATCCGGTTCCGCCGACGAACTGCGTCGGGTAGACCCCGGCACGCAGCCGAAGACCGTCGCCAATCAGCAGGCTTCCCTCATTCCCCCGGGTAATGACGACCGTCTGCGCACCCGCATCTCGAAACCGCTGTGCCTGCGCGACCGGATCGCCCAGGCCGGTCAGGGCGGCCGCCTCGTCGTCGTTGGGCATGAAGAAATCGACTTCGGGCAACATCAAGGCCACCCGGTCGAAGCAATCCTCGCCCCCGATCCCCACCACGTCCAGGACGGTCTTGGTTCCGGCCGCCCGCGCAGCTCGCAACAACTCGACCATCCGCCCCGTCTCCAGCGCCAAGAGCATCAGATACCCGCCGATGTACAGGACCTTGGCCTGCGACACCCAGTCGGGGGGCATGTGCTCGACGGCGAACCGCGTGTTGGCACCGGGCGAGGCGATGAACCGCCGGTCCTGATCCTTGACGTTGATGACCATCGTACACGCCGTGTGAATCCCCTCGAGCTGGTGGATTCCGTCGATCTGCACCCCGCCGTGGACCAGTTCATCCATAATGAACCGGCCGAATACGTCCTTGCCCACGCAGCCGGTCGCCCCCACGCGGACACCGCACCGGGCCAGATCCAGCGCCGTGTTGCTGGCACAGCCGCCCAGGCAAAGTTGGATGCGGTCCGGGGCCACCAACTCGCCTTCGTCCGGTGCCCGATCCACCGGGGAGCAAACGACGTCGGCGAACAAGATTCCCGCACAAAGGCAATCGATTTCCACGGTTCGTTTCTCCGCTGTCGCGAGGGTGGCACGCCCTATTGTGATAGCAGCACTGAACTCGTTTTTCCAGGCCTTGCGAAGAAGAAACCGGCGTTTCGGCCGCGGGGGGAGTATTGTTGACTTATTCAGTCAGGATTCGATCAGCCGGGTTTGGATCACTCGGTAGATGTCCTTTGCCACATCCGGCTTGCTCCCGGAGAATTCGGCCAACACGTGACCGGCCGGGTCGATGATTTCTACCTGCGTGTCGGGGGCGTGCATGGCGCCGGGCCCGTTGACGACGATCAGGTCGCAACTCTTTCGTTCCAGCTTCTGTAATGCCCTCATCCGCTCGTCTTGCGTCTCCAACGCGAAGGCGACCATCCACTGCCGGCCTTTGACGGCGCCCAATCGGGCAACCACGTCGGGTGTCTCGATCAGGTGCAGTTTCAGCGGCTCGCCCGTCTTTTGGATCTTCTGCGACGCGACCACGACGGGCCGATAGTCGCAGGGGGCGGCCACGCCGATCAGGCCGTCGCAGGCGGGAAAGACTTTCAGGCAGGCCTCGAGCATCTCCTCGGTGGAAACCATCGAGATCACCTCGGCCGCCTCGGGGTAGTCGACGTCGACCGGCCCGCTGACAATCACCACCTCGTGACCGGCCTCCAGGGCGGCCTCCGCCAACGCCGCCCCCATCCGGCCGCTGGAGGCGTTGGTCAGATACCGCACCGGGTCGAGGTACTGGCGCGTGGGACCGGACGTGATGAGGATGCGCGGCATGGGGGGGAGGGGGGGAATGATGAATTAGGAATGATGAATTAGGAATCAGGAACGAGGAAGAACCGTTTAGCGGGCGGGCTTGCCCGCCGTTTGGTTGCAGCCAAAGGCCTCCAACTGCTCGGCGATCGCTTCGAAGATCCGCTCCGGCGAGGCCATGCGCCCCGGTCCGCGGGTGCCGCAGCTTAGGTAGCCTTCCTCGGGATCGATCAGGATGACGCCGTCGATGCGAAGCTGCTCGGCGTTCCGTTGCACGGCCGGTTTTTCCCACATCCGGGCGTTCATCGCCGGCGCCATCAGGATCGGACCGGCGAAGGAAAGCAGCGTCGTGCTCAACAGGTCGTCGGCCAGGCCGGTGGCCGCCTTGGCCAGGATATTCGCGGTGGCCGGAGCCACGCAGAATACCTCCGCCGCCTCGGCCAGTTCGATGTGGGGATGCGCCCCGCGGCCGAACGTCTTGATCCCCACCGGCCGTCCCGTCAGCGCCTCGAAGGTCTTCGGCCCGACCAGCCGCGTGGCCGAACGGGTCATCACGACCGAGACCCCCGCACCCGCTTGGACCAGCCGGCTGACCAGCGCCGCCGTCTTGAAGGCGGCGATCCCTCCGGTTACCCCGATCAACAACTCGCGACCGTTCATAGGTTGCGCAGGTCCAGTTCAGGGGGGCCGCCTTCTTTACTGCCGGCGGCGATTTGCACCTTCAGTTCCGTATCCAGATAGATCTTGTCCTGCAGAATCTCCTGGATGACGATCTCCATCTTGTTAGGGGTATCCAGACGGACCAGAGGTCGGGCACCGGCGTTCAAGGCGACCATGCGTTTCTGGATCAGGGTCGACAGTTTGAAACGACCACCAACCTTTTTGACGATTTTTTCTTCACGAAGATCATCAATCATGCGGGGCGACCTCCGATTCTCGAGTCAGTATATTGCAGATTTCTTGAGCAGCGCGCTCCACGTCGTCGTTGACGACCTCGTAACGATATCGATCGGCCAAGTCCAATTCTTGTCGAGCCCGAGCAAGTCTCCGTTGGATGGCCTCTTCACTCTCGGTTTTGCGGCCACGGAGCCGCTGTTCCAGTTCCGCGAGGGAATCGGTCCGGACGAAGACCGTGATCGCGTCGTCGAAGCGTGCCATGACCGCCAACGCGCCTTGGACGTCAATTTCTAAGACTATCCATTTCCCCGCCTTCAGACCAGGGGTAACTTCGCTCGACAAAGTCCCGTACCAACAGCCGCTTCCGAAAACTTCGAAACACTCCAGGAACTCACCGTTCTTTCGGCGGGCAAAAAACTCCTCCGCCGCGAGAAAGTGATAATCGACCCCGTCAACCTCCCCAGGGCGAGGGGGCCTCGTCGTCGCTGACACACTAGCCGCCAAAGGAAGGGGGGCCAGGTCGAACACCCGACGCATCACCGTGGTCTTGCCCGCGCCCGAAGGCCCCGAAACCACGACCAATCTTCCTTCGCAATTCGGCGGCATCTTCACTCGATGTTTTGGATCATCTCGCGCATGCGTTCAATAGCCGCTTTGATCTCGATGACGTCTCGGGCGATTTCCACGTCGTTGCCCTTCGACCCGATCGTATTGGTCTCCCGAAACATCTCCTGGGTCAGGAATTCCAGCGTTCGGCCGGAACTCTCCTGCAGGTCCATGGTCGCCTCGAACTGGTCCAGGTGGCTGAAAAGCCGGACGATCTCTTCGGAAATGTCTCCGCGTTCGGCGAACAGGCTGACCTCGCGAATCAGGTCGGCCGGATCCAGGGAAACGCCGTACTCGGTCAGGACGTTCTTCAGCCGCTGGTCGAGCCGGGCACGATAACCGTCGGCGACCAGCGGCGCCCGCTGTTGCACCCGCTCGAGCGCGGTCACAATCGCCGTGCGGTTGGCCCGCAGATCCTCTTCCATCGCCCGGCCTTCTTCGCTGCGCATTCGGGCCAGGCTCTCCATGGCCGCTTCCAACGTTTGGGCGATCACCGGCCAATCGGCCTCGAGATCCAACGACGCTCGGGCGTCCTCGTTGACGACCCCCGGCAGCGGCAGCAGGGCCTCCAGGTAAGTGTCGCCGGGTACGTTCCACTGGCGGTGCAGCGTTTCGAGCTGGCGTCGGTAACGATCGAGCACCTCGGCGTTGATTTTGAAGTCTTCGAGCGGTCTGGCTTGATGGATCCGAAGCGTCACCTGAACCGCCCCGCGACGGATGCTCCGGCGTACGACGGCTTCGATCTTGGGTTCCAGCGGCCCGTAGCCTTCGCCGGCCCGAACGGACAGTTTGAAGAACCGGCTGTTGACGGTGCGCACCTCGACCGCCACCGTCAGGGAGCCCTGCTGGCAATGCGCCTCACCAAAGCCGGTCATGCTCGACAGCAAGGTGGTCCCATCCTGACTCTAGGGGGTATTCAAGGCCCTTCGACAGGCGTCGAGTCGGGCTCGCCGCCTCCGGCACCGGGTTCGGCGGGGGCGACGATACCCTCGCGTTGAGGTGCGTCGCTTCCGAGGCCTTCATCCAGCGGCCCCTGACCGGCGGTGGCCATGAGTTTTACGGTGACCATGCACAGGATGATCCAGAACGCGGCCATCCCGATGGTGATTCGGGTGAAGAGATCCCCGGCCTTGGTCCCGAAGGCGCTCTGACCGCCCAGCCCGCCGAACGCTCCGGCCAAGCCGCCCCCTCGTCCTCGCTGGATCAGCACCAGCAGGATGAGGAACACCGCCGTCAAGAACAGCAGGATCATCAACAAAACGCCCCAGAACGACATGGCAGTCTCTCTTTCCCGTTTGCTAGGCTCTTGCCCCGGCGACAATGCCCAAGAACGACTCGACTTTCAAACTGGCCCCCCCCACCAGGGCCCCATCGATATCCGGCTGCTGCAGCAACTCGGCCGCGTTGTCCGGCTTGACGCTGCCCCCGTACTGGATTCGGACAGACTGGGCAACTTCTTCATTATAGCGGTCTGCAATGATCTTGCGAAGGTCGAGATGGACATCCTCCGCTTGTTGGGGAGTGGCCACTTTCCCGGTGCCGATGGCCCAAACCGGCTCGTAGGCGATCACGACCTTGACCATCTGCTCGGGCGAGAGCCCCGCCAGCGATCCGTCGAACTGGCCGCGGATCACCTGCAGCGTTGCGCCCGCCTCGCGTTGGGAAAGCAACTCGCCCACGCAAACGATCGGGCAGAGTTCGGCCCCCAGCGCGGCGTGGACCTTCTTGTTGACCTCCTCGTCCGTTTCGCCCAACACGTGCCGCCGCTCGCTGTGGCCCAAAATGACGTACTTGCATCCGACGTCGCACAGCATCGACACGCTGATCTCGCCGGTGAAGGCTCCTTCCGCTTCGTGGTAGACGTTCTGCGCACCCAAACCGATCTTCGTGCCGGCGAGCGCGGAGGCCACCGCACCGAGGTACAGGCTCGGCGGGCAGACGGCCAAATCGACCTCTCCGACGCTGTCGGCTTCCTTCGCCAGGCCCTCGGCCAACGCCACCGCCGAGGCACGGTTGAGATTCATTTTCCAGTTGCCCGCGATAAACGGTCGTCGCATCAAGAAACTCCTTGAAACTGTTGCGTCGGTGTCGTCATAGTAGCCGTCTCGCTCCGCGAGACGTAGCCGTCAAAGTAGCCGTCTCGCTCCGCGAGACATGGCCGTCAAAGTAGCCGTCTCGCGAAGACGTGGCTACATCTCGCGGAGCGAGATGGCGACTATTTCTCCGTCCCGCTTAGATCTCGCTTTCCCATCCCTCCGGCTCGCTCGCCGGGAAAGAGCCGAGGATTTCCAATCGCAGCGTCTTCTCGTCCAGCGCGCTGACCACGCGCTGCAGCCGGGCGTCGTTCTGGTGGCCTTCCATCTCCACGAAGAACAAATAGGCCCGATCGGAACCGGGAATCGGGAACGACTCGATCCAGGTCAGGTTCACGCGGCTCTGCTTGAAGATGTTCATCGCGTCGGCCAGCGCGCCCGGGCGATGTTCCACCTGGAACAGCATGGCGGTTCGATCGTTGCCGGTGCGCGGCGGCGGTTTGCCTCCGATGACGGCGAATCGGGTGGTGTTCGACGGGTTGTCTTCGATCTTCTCGGCCAGGATGTCCAGGCCGTAATGTACGCCGGCCTCCAAGCTGGCGATGGCCGCGGCGCCCGGTTTTTCGCGGGCCAATTGGGCGGCCGTCGACGTACTGGTTACCTCGATGGTTCGCGCGCCGGGCAGATGCTTGGCCAGCCAATTGCGGCACTGCGACAGCGCCTGGGGGCGGCTGTAGACCTCCCGGACTTCCGTGCGCGGACACTTGCCCAACAGCGTGTGATGGATTTCCATTTCCACTTCGCCGCAGATCTGCACCGGCAGGCGGGTGAACGTCTCCAGCGTGTCGGCGACCCGGCCGTCGGTCGAGTTTTCGACCGGCACCAGGCCGAAGTCGGAGTGTCCCCGATTGACCTCCTCGAACACGGCCGGGATGCTGCCGACCGGCACGAATTCTGCGCTTTGCCCGAAACGACGCAACGCCGCCAGGTGACTGTAGCTGTAGAGCGGGCCGAGGAATGCGACGCGGATTTCGTGCACCAGGCTTCGGCAGGCGCTTTGGACCTCGCGAAAGATCGCGCGAAGACCCCGCCGGGCCAGCGGACCGCGGCTGCGGCTGATCACCTCGGCCAACTCCTCCTCTTCAAGCCCGGCGGCCGCGACCGTCAGGTCGGGTCGGCCGCCGCGCTTGGCCATTTTCAAGGTCAGGCCGGCCCGCTCCTGCACGAGTTTGAGCAATTCGCGGTCCAGCCGGGCAATCCGAGATTGCGGGTCCGCGGCCACCGAGTCTTTCGTGGGGGCCTTTTTCTTCACGGCAGGCGGTTTCGCCTTCGCAGCAGCCGGCCGTTTCTTCTTTGTAACCTTGCCCATCGGAAGGCTCCAGGACATGCCCAGCGGTGTGGCCGCCAGTGTTGGAGGGCCAGGGGTGTTCGTCGGCGGCAGAAACGTATTCTTGTACCCCACGGGTATCGGAGTGTCAACCGACCCCCACGAGATAGCTATATGGTATGAACTACAGGTGCGGACTGCGTCGAGCGGAGATCACGGAACGGCCCTGTTCGGCGGGTGAAGTTTACCGAACGCCCGTTCTTGCTTCACGACTCCGCCGCCACGGCGACCAGACGGAGGGCGTGGAAGAGCAGGGCGATCAGTCCGACGACGGCCAGGATGCTTTTGAACTGGTCGAAACGTGTCGGGCCGGGCGCCAGGGACGGGGCTTGCGGATTGGGTGAGGAGGACTCCGGGGAAGCGGAAATCGAGACCTGCGCCGGCGGCGGTTGGGATGGGAGAGCGGACGGTGTCTGGGCTAGTCGACTTTCGTGCAAGGGCCGCGGCACCGCTTCGAGTTTCGGCACCGGGTGCGGGCGGCCGACAATGTGGGCAACCGGGGCCGGGACCGGTTGGGGGTCGGATCGAGGTTGTGGCTCGGCCGCCCTGTTGACCGGCAGCGGCTGGGCGGCCGGCTGCTGCTGGGCAATCATCGTCGTCGTCGGCGGCGATTGCTGGAAATCGTCCGTCACCGAGCCGAGAAACCATCGCACCCGGCCGCAGTAGCTGCCCATCGTGCGGCCGAAGCCCGAACCGAACAGGACGCCGGCTAACTCGCCCCGCTGGTTGAGGATCGGGCCGCCCGAGTCGCCGTTGCGGGCGGAAGCCGAAAGCTCGATCATCTCCGACGGCAGACTGCGGCCGATTGCCGCGGGAGCCACGTACGTGACGCACCGACCCGCCACCGCGCGATACGAGCCCGACCCGTAACCCGCGATCGTCAACGCGTCGCCCCTGCGCGGTGCCGCATCGGCCAGCGGGATCGGTTCAACCTTGGGACGCCAGATCAGCAAGGCGGCGAGGTCCCAATCGCGATCGGTCTTCAACACGCGGGCGAAGGAGCTGAACCCGTCGGGAAAGACGACCATCACCGGAGCGGTGGCGTCGCGGACCACGTGCCAGTTGGTCACGACCAGCCCGTGGCGTTCGTTCACGGCGACCAGGGCACCCGAACCGGCCGACGTGGCGCTGCGTTCCGGGGCGATCACCCGAACCACGGCCGGATGCGGACGCTGCTGTGCGGCTTGAACACATGAGGGCGATGCGACAATGACGCAGAGCGCCGCCACCACGGCCGGAAGGTGGTTTCGAGTCTTAGTGTTTGCCAAAGAATAACTTGTGCGCTCTTTTGGCGAGGGTGGCACGCCCTGAGGAACGAAGGGCGTGGTTTGGCGCGTTTTCCACGCCCTTCGTTCCTCAGGGCGTGCCACCCCATTAAACAAGTTGTTACTGCACGGTCCCTTAGCTCGCACGAGCGCGGGGCGGGCGCATACCGTTAGCCTCCTCGCCGAAGCGAGTCGGGCTTCGTCTCGCGGAGCGAGACGGCTACTATGATGGCACCATCTCATCGCGCAGAGCACCCCCGGGAAAAAAGCGCCCCGACTTTCTTTCTTCGGGCGTTTGACGAGTGGAAGTGCAGGAAGCAGCGGGGAGCCGGAAAACAGGACCCGATGAATCGGGTCACTACAAACGCGCGTTGTCGTTACAGGCGCTAAACTTTGGGCAACTCGTACGCCGCGCCGCCGCGGGGAACAACCAAAGGAGACGTGCGGACCGCGAAAATCGGGCGATTGGGAGAAAAGGTGGTGGGAAGTCCCCTCAAGAACGCCCGAAGTCGAAAGAGGCGTTTTTGCGCCTTCCTCGCCGGGCGGAAGTGGCGTAAACAGCAATGAGACAGCTACTTACGCCGCTTGTTCCGCACGCGTTCGTCGGACGGCCAGGGATCCTAAACGCGGCCTTTCGGGCCGAATTTGGCGAATCGAAGCAAGACGGCAAATTCGGGGGCGTTGTGGAGGCGAGGCGTGCAAGAATTCTCACGAAATCCTGTCAAATCATTTGACATCGTTGGGGCGCCCTCGGTAGAATAATCAATAGAGTTCGTTTAGTCGTTCTTATCTGTTTGGGGCGGCATCCCACCTAAGGCTCTTATTGAGGCAGCGTTACGCGCACCGGAAACGCATTCAGAAGAAAAGGCGTTTCTTTCTTGGGGTGCATTCTGTCAGGCTGTTCTTCTGGTGCCGGCTCACCGGCGTTCCGCGATGGGCGGTCCCCGCTTCGGTGCCCGGCACTCCGGGATGAACCCGCCGGCCACCCCCGTAAAAGAGGTTCGGATGAGAGAGTTGACCGTGATCTTGGTCGGACTGCTGTCGGCGGTGGGCATCGTCGGCATCGTGTCTGCGGAAATCATCGATTTCGAGAGCGGCTTTGTGGATCAACAAGCCGTCTCGACCGTGATCGCCGGCAGCACCGAGGTCACGTTCTGGGTAAAGCAGAACGGCATCGAGTATCCCGCTTACATTGCGAAGGTGGGCTTGCCCCAAACGGCGTTCGGCGCCACGCAGGACACTCCCCGCGGCGGCGTCGGCGGGAGCTACTTCCTGACTGACAACTCGCAGATTCCTACGGAGCGAAAAGCCGACTATTTCATGACTTTCAGCCACGAAGTGGTGAACTTGAGCTTGAACATCTACGACTACTACGATTATGCCGGCGGCCTGGCGACCTTGTCGGTCTTCGCCGACGAGGAGATGACCTTGCTGGCGGGGATGGACACCTGGGAATCCTGGAATCCACCGGACGAGTGGGAAGACGCTACCGTGGCCACGCTGTCGGTTCAGAACCCTTCCGCTCCGATTCGGGCGGCGTCGGTGACGTTCAGTCCGGTGGACTCGGGAACCGGAATCGACGATATCAGGTTCGAGCCGCTGCCCGAGCCGTCCACGCTGGCCCTGCTGGCCATGGGGACCGTGGGGCTTCTGGGGTACGTTCTTCGCAAGAGAAGACGATCTGTCGGCCGGTGATGGACGGGACCCATTCAATAGCAGCAACTTCCGAAGTGGACAGGGCCGGGATTGAACCGGCGACACCTGGATTTTCAGTCCAGTGCTCTACCAACTGAGCTACCTGTCCGCAGTGCCCGTGCGGCGGGCCGAAACCTCCATAATATAGACCTCGGCTGGAAACTGTCAATTCGGTATCCAGAACCCCAGCGGCGAAAACCGAGACCGTTGTGCTTCGCGTCCGCCTATCCTTCTCACTTTACCACACAAGTCCAAACGCCGCGTTGTTTCCACAACCCGCGACTGAAAAGTTGGTGGTATGCGTCCAGCTACAGGAGGGGCAGCGTCCTTGACAAACGAAACCGCCATCTTTATGATGGGCTTACCAAACAGGTGAGTTGTGTCTGCGCCCTTCGATCCATATCGCACGTGGTTGGGGATTCCCGCAGAGGAACAACCGCCGAATCACTACCGGCTGTTGAACCTCGGCCTGTTCGAGGACGACCCCGCGGTGATCGAAAGGGCGGCCGAGCAGCGGGTGGGCATCCTTCACGTCTTCCAGACGGGCGAGCATGCGAAGGTGGCGGTGAAGCTGCTCAATGAAGTCGCCCAGGCGAAAGTCTGCCTGCTGAACCCGAACCGCAAGGCCGGCTACGACGCGGGCGTGCGGCGAGTGCTGCGAATCAAGGCGGAAGAGGCCGAGAGGGCGGCCGCGGTGGAAGCGGAAAGGGCCGCGGTCCAGAGGGCACTCTGTACGCGGTTCCTTGCCGTGCTCAAACAGAAAGCCCTTTTGCCGGGCGGCCTGTTCGAGAGTCTCCGAAAACAGACGGCCGACTCCAAGAAGGTCCTTTCCGCCGCGACCCTGGCCAAGGGCCTGATCGAGAAGGGGCTTCTCACGCCGGTGTTGGCCGAACGACTGTTGACCGCCGCCGAAGAGGAGGATTACCCTCCCGGCTTCGCGCCCGCCGCGGCGATGCCCGAAAAGCAGGCTCCGCCCGAGAGGGAAGAGGAAGAACTGGGCCTGGCGCCCTTGGAGGAGGAACAGGTCAAGCTGGGCTTCCCGCCCTTGAAAGAAGACCGGCCGGCAGCCGCTGTGACCGGTTCGCTGGTGGACGAAGAGCTTCCGCCC
Source organism: Thermoguttaceae bacterium (assembly GCA_035527455.1). Classification (GTDB taxonomy): domain Bacteria; phylum Planctomycetota; class Planctomycetia; order Pirellulales; family Thermoguttaceae; genus DATLAN01. The sequence continues at coordinate 8,807 of DATLAN010000409.1, read as the reverse complement.
TTGGCAGAAGAATACGAGGACCCTGGCGGCATCGATCCGCTGGACGGACTGCAGGCCTACGCTTCGTTCGCCGCCGTCGGCAGCCCTCTTGCGCCGCTGGCCCCTTCGAAAAAGGGGCTCAAAGGACTCTTCGAACGCAAGCGAAAGAAGCGCAACGAGAAAGCCGGCGTCTGGGATTCCTCGCTGATGCTGGTCGGCGGAGGAGCCCTGCTGGTTTTGGCGATTCTGGGCGCCGTGCTCATCTTGACGCTGGGTCGCTAGACGGGCCGCGACGCGCGGCGAGTGGGGAGTGGCGAGTGAAGTTCTGCAAGCCGTTGTAGTGAAGACCTTGCCGTTGGTCGGACCTGCTTGAATCGCTGGAATTCACGCATGTTCATTCGCCCTTTCGCGACGAAAACCGGCGAACTTCGGCTAGCCCGGATTATTCTTGACCCCGGGAATAGCGTGACACGCTGTCGTAGCCACGTTCGCCAGAACGTGGTCGTAACCCTTGGGCACGCTCCACGTTCTGGCGAACGTAGCTACAAGCCTATGAATAATCCGGGCTAGAACGACCGTTGCTCGGTGCGCGAAATAATCTCGTTCTGCAGATCCCGGCCCACGTCGACGAAGTAGTCGCTGTAGCCGGCCACGCGGACGATCAGATTGCGGTGCCGGTCGGGCTGCTGCTGGGCTTCGCGGAGCGTGGCGGCGTCGACGACGTTGAACTGGATGTGGTGGCCGTCGAGCTTGAAGTAGCTGCGGATCAGGTCGGCCAGCCGCTCGAGGCCGTCGCCGTCGAGCATCTGGGGTGAAAACTTCATGTTCAGCAGCGTGCCGCCGGTCCGGGCGTGATCGATCCGGGCGGCCGAACGCAGCACGGCCGTCGGCCCGCGCACATCGGCGCCCTGGCTGGGCGAGATGCCTTCGGAAAGTGCTTCGCCCGCCTTCCGCCCGTTGGCCGAGGCGCCTACGACCGAACCAAAATAGATGTGGACGGTCGTGGGCAGGAGATTCACCCGATACTTGCCGCCCTTGGTGTTGGGACGCCCGTTGAGCACGTCGAAATACGCGTTGAAGATCCCCTCGGCCACGTCGTCCGCCCGGGGGTCGTCGTTGCCGTATTTGGGCGCCTTGTTCAACAGCGTCTGCCGGATTTCTTCGCAGCCGGCGAAGTCGGTCTTCAGGGCGTCGAGCATTTGCTCCATCGTCAGGGCCTTCTCTTCGAACACCAGCGCGCGGACCGCCGCCAGGGAGTCGGCCGTGGTGCCCATGCCGACGCCCTGGATGTACGTCGGGTTGTAGCGCGAGCCGCCGTCGTGATAGTCCCGTCCCCTGGCCACGCAATCGTTGATCAACAGCGACATGTACGGGGCGGGCATGTGGTCGGCAAAGAGCCGCTCGATGGCGTTGTTGCCGGCGATCTTCAGGTCCACGAAATACTTCAGTTGCCGACGGTAGGCGTCGAAGAGTTCTTCGCAGGATTGGAACTCTCGCGGGTCGCCGGTTGGCGGCCCGATCTGCCGGCCGGTCTTCGGATCGACGCCGTCGCCCAGCGCCAGTTCCAGGACCTTCGGCCAGTTCATGTAGCCGGTCAGCGTGCAGCTTTCCTTGCCGAACGCGCTGACGGTCACGCATCCGCTGGGTCCGCCGGCCCGGGCGTCGGCCATGGTCTTCCCGTCGTGCAGCATCTCCTCGACGATCACGTCGGAATTGAAGACCGAGGGCTGTCCCAGCCCGGTGCGGATGACCCGGCACGCCCGGCGGAGGAACCGGTCGGGGTTCTTCTTGCTCAGTTGGATGCAGGCGCTGGGCTGGATCAACTGCATCTCTTCGACGACGTCGAGCATCAGGTACGAGACGTCGTTGACCGCGTCGCTGCCGTCGGGCTTCAGGCCGCCGATGTTGATCAGCGCGAAATCGGTGTAGGTGCCGCTCTGCTCTTCGGTCACGCCCACCTTCGGCGGCGCCGGCTGGTTGTTGAACTTGATCCAGAAGCACTGCAACAGCTCTTCGGCCTGCTCGCGGGTGAGCGTGCCCTCTTCCAGCTCCTTGACGTAGAAGGGGTGCAGGTGCTGATCGAGCCGGCCGGGATTGAACGAGTCCCAGGTGTTCAATTCCGTGATCACGCCCAAGTGGACGAACCAGTAGCCTTGCAGGGCCTCGTGGAAGTTCCTCGGGGCATGGGCGGGGACGTGCGAGCAGACCTCGGCGATCTTCAACAGTTCCGCCTTCCGGCTTGGATCGGATTGCTTCTCGGCCAACTCGCGTGCCGGGGCCGCGTGCCGCTCGGCCAGCGCGACGATGGCGTCGCAGCAGATCTCCATGGCCTTGTACTCTTCGTTCTTTTCATACGCCCGAGGGTCATCGAGGTAGTCGAGTTCCCGCCGCCGCCGGGCGATCTCCTGCTTGACCTCGAGGAAACCGCGGCGGTAGATCTTGTCGTCGAGGATGGCGTGTCCCGGCGCCCGCTGCTCCATGAATTCGGTGAACACGCCGGCTTCGAAGGCATCCTTCCAAGGCTCGCTCATCATCCCGAACAGCCGGTCGCGCAACGTGCCGCCCTCCCAGAAGGGGATGATCTCGTCCCGGTACGTTCGATAGGCCTCGTCGCTGACGGCGAAGGGCGTGCGCTCGCGGCGGTTGAGGATTTCGAGGTCTTCGAGGCTGTGGCAGCAGAGTTCCGGATAGGTCGGCGTGGCCTTCGGCGCCGGCCCGCGTTCGCCCACGATCAACTCGCCTTCGTTGATGCAGAGGGTCCGGTGCTCCACAAGGTACAGGAAGGACAGGGCGCGGCAGACCGGCGTGGAGACCTTCCGCACCGTATCGCCCTTGTAGAACCGGGTCATCAGTTCGGCCCGTTCCGTGGAGATGTACGGTTTCGTTTCGACGCTCTGCCGGCGCAATCGTTCGACGCGTTCGTTCATGGATTCGACCACCCGGGGTGACTGGTCCGATTTCGCCAATTATACGCCGGGCCCCGGTCAAAACAAGGGTTTCCCTGTGGGAGGCGTCTCCGACGGCGACCGAAATTCCAGGCAGCCGGCAATCCGGAACTGTGGGAGAGACTGTAGGGTGCGTGGAGCCGGCAAGACTTGCTCTGGTGCGTTCCGCAAGCCGTCATCTGGAACTGACAATAGGTTTCCAACGGCAAGGCTTTCTGCCGGCGCAACGCACCAGAGAACAACGGCTTGCTCCACGCACCCTACTTCTTTTCCTTCTCCCGCCGGTCCAGGATCGCCTCGATCCGGTCCATGGCACGGTTCATCGCCGCCATGGTCTTGTCGAACGGCTCGCTGGAGAGCATGTCGACGCCGGCCCGTTCGAGGATGGCGACCGGGTAGTCGGATCCGCCGGCGGAGAGGAACTCGATCGTCTTCTCGACGGCCCCTTCTTCGCCGGAAAGGATTCGCTCGGAGAGGGACGTCGAGGCCGTGAACGACGTGGCGTACTGGTAGACGTAGAAATTCAGGTAGAAGTGCGGGACGTACGCCCATTCGACGCGATACAGATCGTCGACGTGGCAGACGCCCTTGTCGTGGCCGTAGTACTTCTTGAGGATCTCGCTGTAGATTTCCGTCAGCGAGTCGCCCGTCAGGGCCTCGCCGGCTTCGGCCTTGCGGTGGATGGCCAGCTCGAATTCGGCGAACTGGGTCTGGCGGAATACCGTTCCCTTGACGCCGTCGAGGTAGTTCATCAAGAGCGACAGCTTGACGTCGTCGTCCTCGATCGTCTTGAGCATCTTGTCGATCAGCAGGGCCTCGTTGAGCGTCGAGGCGACTTCGGCCACGAACGTGGCGTAATCGGCCGTGGCGTAGGGCTGGGTCGTGTTCGAGTAGTAGCTGTGCATCGCGTGGCCCAGTTCGTGGGCGAAGGTGCTCACGTCGTCGTACTGGCCGTTGTAGTTCAGCAGCATGTAAGGATGCACGTCGTAGCAGCCTCCGTTGCAGTAGGCCCCGGACCGCTTGCCCGGGTTGGGATAGACGTCGGTCCATCGCTCGTCGAACGCCTTCTTCGTCACGCGGACGTAGTCCTCGCCCAGGGGTTTCACGGCGTCGAGGACCAGTTCCTGCGCTTCGTCGTAGGTGAACTCCAGGTCGACTTCCTCAACGACCGGCGCGTAGACGTCGGAGTACTCGAGCCGATCGACGCCCAGCATGCGCTGCTTCAAACGCAGGTAGCGATGGAAGGAATCGAGGTTCTTGTGGACGTTCTCGATCAGCGTGTGGTAGACCTCGACCGGAACGTTGTTGGCGTCGAGCGACCGGTGCAGACACGAGTCGTAGTTTCGCGTCCGGCTGAAGAACATGTCCTTGTTGATCTGAGCGGAGAGCTGGACCCCGCAGGTCTGTTTGAACTTATCGAAAGTGCCGAAGAAGGCCTGGAAGACGGCCTCGCGATCGGCCCGGTTGGGCACCGCCCGGTATCGGCCGTATCCGGCCTGGTTGAGCTTGACCTCGGTGCCGTCGGAGAGGGTGATTTCGGGGAAGGGCAGTTCGGCGTTGGCGAAGATCGAATAGATCGACCCCGGCGCGGAGGCCATCAGCCCGGCTTCCGCCAGAATCTTCTCCTCGGCGGTCGAAAGCCGATGGGCCTTGGTGCGGAGGATGTCGTCGAGATACATCCGGTAGACCTTCAACCCCGGTTCCCGCCGGATGAAGTCGTCGACGGTCGCCTGATCCAGGGCCGCCACTTCGGGGGCGATGAACGAGGTCTTCGCGTTGTAGTCGGTCACCAGTTGCTCCATCACCTGCTTCATGCCCTGGTACTGCGAAACCCGGGTGTCCTCGTCCGACTTCATCGAGGCGTAGCAATAGAGCCGGGCGAGTTCCTTATCGATGCCGACATTCAGTTCCAGGCATTCCAGGAGCTTCTTGGGCGAATCCGCCAGGGTGCCCTTGAAGGCGGCCACCCCGTCGAATCGCTCGGCGACCTTCTTCTTGGCTTCGGCCCAGGCTTCGTCGGAAGGGTAGATGACCGTCAGGTTCCAGGTGTACTTCTCGGGCATATCCGCCCGCTCGCGCATCTGGGCCCGTGCGAGGGTTGGACAGAGTACGAGCAGGATCGAGACCAACGTCGGTAGAGCGGGAAGTTTCTTCATCGGAATCCTCCAGGATTTGCGCGGGTAATCCGGTAATTATACATTACTCCCGCTGTAATCGGTGAGTGGAAAATGGGGACTGGCTCCGAGCCGAAAACGGTGTGAACGTCGCGGAAGAGCGCTGCCGGCTCGGTGCCTGTCCCCTTTTTCCACGGCCTTCCCGCAGCACCGCCCGAAAAAGCAATGAAAAACCGTACCTCGACGGAGCCGGTCCCTATTTTCGGGTTGCCGCACTTGTAGTTCCAGATCGCCGGCTTGGCAACTTACCCCATGCGGAAGAACATGTCGTCGACATAGACCGTGTCCAGACTGCTCTCCTTCTTGGAGCTGTCCGTGTCGATCACCCGGACGAAGACCGTGCCGCCGGGCATGTTCGACAACTGATAGGTCTGGTACTGGTCGTCGTCGGCCGTCTTGGTCACCGTCAGCATGTGCGTCCAATTGACGCCGTCGAGAGAATACTCGAAATCGAAATTGTCCACCGCGGCGTCGTGAAAGGCCTCGACGTGGAACGTCACGTTGCTGCCGCCGGCCACGTCGAACGTCCAGACGTGTTCCAGCCGACTCCGCAGACCCCCGGATGCCGCCTCTTGGATCGCCTCGTAGGAGTCATCGCTGCCATGGGTGGCGTTGAAGTCTCCGACGGTTACCGTCCCCAGCGAAGTCTGTTCGCCGACGGCATAATCGTCGGCTTGGAGGTCGTCGTCGAAGATCGTCACCGCATCGGCGGCCGGCGAGCCGATCGTGTAGGCGGCGTCCGGTGCGAGCATGAGATGCACCGTCTCGGTGCCTTCCGCCAGGTCGTCGTCGATCGGCGTGATCGTGATCGTGGCCGAGGAACTGCCATCGGGAATGGTCACCGAACCGGCCAACGGCTGGTAATCGGCGCCCGCGGTCGCGGTTCCGTTCAGGGCATAGTAAACGACCAGATCGCCGCCGGTATCGCCGGTGCGACTGACGGTGAACGTTCCCGGATCGAGGCCGGCTTCGCTCGCGGCGGCGTCGGTCGCCGCGATGCTCACCACGGGCAGGCCGCCTTGGCCCTCGCAACGGATGAACATGTCATCGACGTAAAGCGAGTCCTGCACGGCTTCCTTGCTGGCTGGATCCGTGTCGGTCGCGCGAATCAGCACGGTCCCGCTGGTCGAAGCCGGCAACGGATACGTCTGGTAGCTGTCCGACGCGCCGGTGATGGTGACCATCGTCGTCCAGATCATGCCGCCGTCGGTGGAATACGCAAACGCGAAATCCTCGACGCTGCTGTCATGGTGGGCCTCGACGTAGAACGTCACCGAGCTGCCGCCGGTCACGTCGAACTGCCAGGCGTGCTCCAACCGGCTCCGCTTGTTCGCGGCGTACAGCTCCTCTCGGAGCACCTCGTAGCCGTCGTCGCTGGCGCGGGTCGCCGTCAAGTCGCCGGAGACCACCGATCCGTAGGTGGTTGACTCGCCGACGGCCCGGTCGTCGCTGATCGAGGCGTTCACGGTGACCAGGAAGGCGTCCTCCACCGACTCGCCCTGCTGGTCGGTCGCTCGGACGGTAATGTTGGCCGTGCCGTTTTGGCCCGCGGCGTAGGTGAGCGTCAACGTGTTGCCCTCGAGCGCGGTGGCTACCAGGTCGGGATTGTCGTTGCCCGCGATGGAGAACTCCAGAAAATCGCCGCCGGTCGCGACGTCGACGTCGTCGAACACGCCCGACAGGTCGATCAGCGTCTGGGCGGTTCCCTGGTCGACGGTAACGTCGGCGATCGGATCGACGACTTGCGGGAGGTCGTTGACCGCGTTGACGGTCACCAGGAATTCATCTTCGACCCATAAGCCGGCCGAATCCGTGGCGCGAACGCGCACGTTGGCCGTCCCGTGCTGGTTGTCCGCATAATCGAGTGTCAAGACATTGTCGACCACGCCGGCCGACAGCAGGCTCGGGTTGTCGTTGCCCGCGATGGAGAACGTCAGGGAATCGGCGTTGGTCAGGACGTCGACGTCGTCGAATACGCCGAGCAGGTCTACGATCGAGTCGACGGCGTCTTCATCGGCCATCACGTCGTCGATCGGATGGGCCACGGCGGGCGCGTCGTTGACCGGCGTTACGCTCACGCTGAGATTGAACACGCTGCTGTCCGCCGCGCCATCGTTGACCGTCACCGGCACGGTGAGTGTGCCGTTGAAGTTGGTCACGGGAGTGATTGTGTTGGCCGAGCGGGTGTAATTGGCCCCGTCCCCAACGGCCAACGTGAAGCCGGCCGGGTACGCATTATCCGGATCGCTCACCGTAAGGTCGCTGAGCGTGACGGTCAACGCTACTTCTTCCGGCGTGATCAACCCACTTTGGCCGGTGATTGCCGGGGCGTCGTTGACGGGATTCACGGTGATCGTCACGGTGGCCGCGTTCGAATCCGATTGGCCGTCGTTGACCAGGTACGTCAAGCTGGCAGTGCCATGGAAATTGGCCGCCGGCGTGAAGTCGACCGAATCGTCGGTAGAAACGCCCGGCGTGCCGTTCTCGTTGATCACCGCCGTGCCGTTGGTTGTGTCGAGAATGGTGATCGTCAGCGGATCGCTGTTCGGGTCGGTGTCGTTGGCCAGCACGTCGATATTGACCGGCACGTCTTCGTCCGTCATGGCCGTGTCATCAGCGGCCACCGGCGGTTCCGACTCGACCGGGTTGACGTTGATCGTCACGATGACCGTGTTGCCGTCGGCCGTGCCGTCATTGGCGGCGTAAGTGAAGCTGTCCGGCCCGTTGAAGCTCGGATCGGGCGTATAGAGGAACGAACCGTCGGCGGCAAGCGCCAGCAAGCCATGGGAGACGTCGGCAACCAGCACGGCCGTCATCGGGTCGGCGTCCGGATCGCTGTCGTTGCCCAGCACGCCGGGCGCCGAGACCGCAAGCGTGGCGTCTTCATCGACGCCGTAAGCCTCGCCCACGGACACCGGCGGCTGGTTGGTGCTCGTGCTGAAGCTCCACGTCGGGCCGGCTGTCGTTCGTTCGGTCGTGTCGGTGACCGTCGCGTACCACTCGTACGGCTCGTCCATGGACAGATCGGACCAGACCATCGAGGCATTCGACCCGCTGGCCACGTCCGTGCTGGTGCCGATCACCGAGAAACCGTCCATCGTGAAATCGAGCGCGAATTGGCTGTTCGTGTCGGTCTCGTACTGATCCAACCACGGAGAATAGCTCTCCACGTAGACCTTATCGTCGTCCGGCGAGAAGCGCATCGTTCGCAGCCAGCCGTTGCCCCCGTTCGGCCGGCCCTGATAATCGACCAACACCTGGTAGACGTTGTGGCCGTTGACCACGTCGGTCCGCGTGTATTCGGCGGCAATGTGCCCGCACAAGACGAAGTGGACGTTGGAGTTAGGTACAACCAGACTATTCCAGATGACTTCCCCGACGGCATTGCGGCTGCCGTCGCCGCTGAGATAGCTGTGGGTCGTGATGATCGCCTTGTGATTGGGGTATGCCTTCAACACGGAATCGGCCCACGCGATGACCGTACCGTTGGGCGAATACCCGAGGTTCAGCATGAGGTAGTCGTCGCCGCCGGCCGAGAAGAGCTGGTAGTTGTTGTCGTTGGCCGTGCCGTAATGGCCGCCGTACCAGGGCTCCGTCTCGTAGCGCGTGTAGGGAAACGTCGCGTTGAAATTGACCGAACCGTCGGCCTGGTCGTGGTTGCCCGTCAGAACGCCGTAAGGAACCGCGCCGTCGAGCAGACTCATGCTGG
>DATLAN010000408.1:0-2271 GCA_035527455.1 Thermoguttaceae bacterium | reverse complement strand
CACGCTCCTGTTGTGCCGCCGACTGGTGGGCAATCCGCGCCTCGGTCAGGTCGCGGCTCGCTTCGATCCATCTGGCGGCGGTTATTGCATCCTTGATCTCGGCTTTCATCGCATCGCTCATCGCCTTGCCTCCGTGTCCGCTTAGTCAGTCCGCCAACGCCAACGCCCGCCGCACACCGGCGCCCATCGGTTCCGCCGCCGACCTGGCAACGTCCGCCGCCCGGCGAGCAATCACCGCCTGGTATATCGCCGGGTGCTTCTCCCACACCTTCGCAACCGCATGCGCCAGCTTGGCGCTTGACACCGCGTCGTCGCGCATGGTCAGGCGGTTGATGCGTTGGCATGTCTCTTGCCCGATCTCCATCCAGTCCTCGATCTCGGTGTATCCCCAGGCTGTCTCGGGTAGCATGTCGGTTGTCATCTTCGCGCCCTCCGTGTTCGTGTTGCTCTCTGTTCGCACTGTCATGGGAGTAGCATACCGCGCCTCCTGAAAAGTGTCAACATGTTTTTTCACTTTTTTTTCACTTTTATTTTCGGGGGTTTGGCGATGGATTGTCATGGTGTTGTCAGGCTCTCGCGGCGCGCAGTCTCGCGGCCTGTGTTGCCGGTGTGCGCGTGGGGTAGCCAAGCGCGCGTTTGGCCCGCCAGATTTGCAGGTATTCGGCAAACGTCCGCGCCGATGAAAGCTCTTTCTGCGCCCGCTTCAAAAGCTGTTTATGACTCAGCATGTCGGAAAGCGTACCACGGTCACGGCGCGGCGTCAAGAATGTTTTTCATTCTTTTTTCACTGCCGCCACGGCGGGATGACCGGGCCGTATTGCAGCGGCGAGGCGTACAGCCAGGCCGGGGCGATCTTCCAAGACTCCGTCACGCGCAGCATGTACAGCCCGCCCTCGATGCAGACCTGGTAGCACAGCTCGCTGCAATACCACCGCCCGCTTGCGATGCGGCCCTGGTGCGTCGGTCGGCGTAGGAACTTCCAGGTCGGCACGTCGTAGCCCTTGCCGACTTGCGCCCGCGCGAAGTCACGCGCTGGGATGGGCCTCGGCAAGTCTACCGCGTGCCACTCCGTCAGCCGGTCGCGTCCCTCGGGTTCCGGGTCGCGTTCGATCACGCCAACGTCAGAACGGCTCTCGAACACCCGCGTCTCGGTCTGCCCGATAAACGCAATCTTCGAGTGGCTCCTATGCCCCCAGGTGAACCACGCGATGATGCGCCCCACCAAGCAGGTCGGCGGGTCGTAGCCAATCAGAACCGTCAGCTTGTCGTTCATTTGTCCACCTTCCCGACGGCCTTCCGTGCCGCCGCGTCACACATCGCCCGCAACCACGCCGGAGCCGGTAGCCGGTTCAACAGCGGCACGGACTCCCAGCGGAGATTCCGCGCCATGAACCGGGACCAGAGCGCGAGGAACATCGCGTCACCCCTTGATTACCAAAGCCAGTACCGCCCCGCCGACAGCCAGCAGTGTGAACCCGACAGATCCGTAAACGATCTTGCAAAGCATGGCCAGCGATTGCTCGTGCCGTTCAATGCGCGTCTGGATGCTGATATGCCCGTTGTCGCGGAACAGGCGGCGCTCCAAGTCGCGTATGGCCGCAATCACTTCCTCGTGTTTTGCCCGGCAACTGACTTCGGTTACGAACTCGCTCATGCCCTTACTCCCGTTATGCGTTCTGCTGCCTGACCTTCATCTCGAACCCGACTGCGTAGAGAAACATCCCTTTGAACTGCTCCCACGTCAACCGGAGAAAACCGTTCCAGGCATGCTTCGGCCCCCACGAGTTCACCATGTGGACGGCGTTCCCGGCTCGCGGTGCGCGATACCCGCAGATCGTCAAGCCGTGCGGCCCGACGATGTCCAACTGCCCGTCAGGGATCGTGCCGTCCGCGTTGGCGTTCATCACGGCCTCGGTGATGTTCAACCCGACGAGGCACCCGAATCCGTAGCGGTGTCTCAGGCGCATGATCTGGTCGGCCAGCGCCTCGACCGTCACCACGTCCATGACGGCGCGCTGATTGGACAGGGCGCATTCCTCGATGGTCTTGTCGTCCAGCGCCTGCACTTCGATGGGGGTGAACAACGATGTCCCGGCGTCCTCGTTGGTTTCGTACTCGCGGGCCAGCGCTTTCTTGTACGCCGCCGCCGCGTCCAGTTGCTCCTTCTTCCCGAACGCCTCCCACCGTGCGGCCTCCGTAGCGCTCAGCATGGCCTCCGTGGCACACCGCGAGGTCTGCCCCTGGTCAGACGGCTTGAGGTAGCGCCAGCGG
>DATLAN010000407.1:0-3725 GCA_035527455.1 Thermoguttaceae bacterium | reverse complement strand
CCCTTGGGCGGCTTCGATCGCCCGGCCCATCGCCTGGCGGTAGAGTTCGTCCGAGCAGGGCGCGGGGATGGCGACTCGGTGCAACGGCAGTTCGACCGCCTCGGCCTGCGCGAGCAAGATTTCCTCGCGTACGCCGTGCATGGACACCCGGCCGTACGTTTCGGTCAGCACGGTCAACAGGCCGACGATTTCCACGCCGTTCTGCCGGCGCATCGTGTGCAGCGCCCAGGCACTGTCCTTGCCGCTGCTCCAGCACAGCCACGCACGGGGTCGCTTCATGGAGTGGCTACTTCTCGATCGGGATCAGCCGGACGTTGCGGAAGTGGATTTCGTCGCCCTCGGCCGTGAGCAGGATCTTGCCGGGCGCCGTCTCGCAGCCGGTGGCCCGGTTGACCTGTTTGCCGTTGACGATCAGGGTCACGGTGTCGCCGTCGGCGATGATCTCGTATTGGTTCCACCCGCCCGGAGGCTTTTCGGCCGCTTCGGCCTTTTTCACGTTGGTCAGTTTGCCGAACTGCGGATGGTCGAGCGACTGGGAACGCTCTGCAGGGCCGACGAGCGAGTAGCCGGCCAATCCCCAGAAGTCGCCCGCGTCGCCGACGTTGATCTGGGCTTCGAGGCTCTTGGGCCAGATCTTATTCTCGCCGGTGGTTCGCAACAGCACGCCGCCGTTGCCGGGCGTTTTGTCCGGCGGCCAGCGCCACTGGAGTTTCAGCACGAAGTTGTCGTAGTCCTTCTCTGTGTAGATGTACCCCTTGGGCGTTCCCTTGCAGACGAGCACGCCGTCGTCGACAAGGCGCCAGACGTCGCCGGTCTTGACGTCGGGGTCGTCGTGGAAGGATTTCCAGCCGGCCAGTTCGCCGGATTCGCTCTGGGTGGTGAGCAAATCGACCGGCTCGGCGGCGGGAGCGAGGGAGACGATGCTTAGAACGGCGATGAGGATCAACGAAACGTGGAGCGTGCTTCTCATGATGGATGCGGTGTCTTGGGGGTTGCGGGGAAATCAGCGGGTGACGGACTCGCGGGGAGCCGTCGGCTACGGGACCAAGTTTAGAGTGTCCGGTTGTCCGATGCAACCGACACGAGCGAGGATCATGCTTCCGGACTTTTTCTTCCACTCTACGGGAGGGTTTCGTTTGCGCGGAATCGTCACGGGCCGGTTCCAAATGCGTGGGGTTTGGATAGGATTGTTTGGATAGGTTTTGAATGACAGCCGCTTGCGGCTTCGCAGAAAAAAACCAGTATCCCGGTCGTTGCGAAGCCGCAAGCGGCAATTGGGGGAGGACTTGCCCGTGCCCGATCCACTGGTCATCGCGTATCATCTGATGTGGACGGCCTACGGTTGGTGGTTGCCCAACGATCCCCGGGGAAGCACATCGCGGACGATCGCCAGCGACGTGATTGCGGAACTCGGAGAACTCCATTACGGGCGTCGGACGGTTCAACCCGCGTCGCACACGATCCGAGAGTTCAGAGATCAGGCAAAACAAGTGTTGAAGTATCCATTGCTCGAAATCCGCCCCCAGGAAATCCCGATGGTGGTCGAAGGATTGTCCGAGGCAATCGAGGAGCATCGCTACACGTGTTACGCCTGCGCGATCATGCCCGACCATGTTCACATGCTCATTCGCAAGCACAAACACAAGGCCGAAGCGATGATCGAGAATCTCCAGCAGTGCAGCCGCTCGCGGCTTCGCACCTCGAACGCCCGAACGGCCGACCATCCCGTTTGGGGTCGTCCGGGATGGAAGGTGTTCCTCGACCATCCCGACGAAATCCGCAGGACGATGCGTTACATCGAAGAAAATCCCGCGAAATGGAAGCTCCCGCGTCAGCGGTGGCCGTTCGTGAAAGAATACGACGGTTGGCCGTTGCACCCGGGGCATAGTCCGAATTCTCCGTATGTGAGAAGGTTGCGGGACTACAGAAGTTGAAACTGGAAATCGAGAGTATTGAGAATCGAGAATTGAAAGAAGTAAGGAAGGTTGTTGCGAAGCCGCAAGCGGCAAGGAGCTTTGATTCATGAAGGATCCCTTCGACGCCCGCGAAACATTCGACACCGGCAGCGGCCGGGCGGGAATCTATCGGTTGACGAAACTGGAAGACGCCGGACTGACGAAGATCTCCGCGCTGCCGTTCTCCATCCGGGTGCTGTTGGAATCGGTGCTGCGCGGCTGCGACGGATTCGAAATCACCGAGCAGGACGTGAAGAACCTGGCCGGCTGGAGCGCCACGGCGTCCGCGCCGGTGGAGGTGCCCTTCAAGCCGGCACGCGTGATCCTGCAGGATTTCACCGGAGTGCCGGCCGTAGTCGACCTGGCGGCCATGCGCAGCGCCATGCGGCGGCTCGGCGGCGACCCGAAGCGGATCAACCCGCTGATCCCCGTCGACCTGGTCATCGACCATTCGGTCCAGGTCGATCATTTCGGCTCCCGGGACGCCCTGCCGCTGAACGTCGATCTCGAATTCCGGCGGAACCGCGAGCGTTACGATCTGTTGCGTTGGGCGCAGGACGCTTTCGACAATTTCCGCGTGGTGCCGCCGGGACTGGGGATCATCCACCAGGTGAACCTCGAGTTCCTGGCCAGGTGCGTCGTTCTCCGCGAAGACGCGGCCGGTCCGGTGGCCTTGCCCGATACGGTGGTCGGCACCGACAGCCACACCACGATGATCAACGGCCTGGGCGTATTGGGTTGGGGGGTGGGCGGGATCGAGGCCGAGGCCGTGATGCTCGGCCAGCCGCTCTACATGCTCGCGCCCGAGGTGATCGGACTGGAACTGACCGGCGAGCTGCCCCCCGGCGCCACGGCCACCGACCTGGTGCTGACGGTCACCGAGATGCTCCGCCGCGAAGGCGTGGTGGGCAAGTTCGTCGAGTACTTCGGACCCGGTGCCGCGGGGATGAAACCGGCCGATCGGGCACTGTTGGCCAACATGGCGCCGGAGTACGGGGCCACGATGGGATACTTCCCCATCGACGAGCAGACGCTGGACTATCTCCGCCAGACGGGACGCACGCAAGAGGAGGTCGAGCTGGTCGAACGGTACTGCAAGGAGCAGCAGTTGTTTCGTCCCGCTGCGGATGCTTCCCACATGACGCCGGACTATACCAAGGTGCTTTCGCTCGACTTGGGCCGCATCGAACCGAGCCTGGCCGGCCCGAAACGGCCGCAGGACCGTGTGGCTCTGTCGGACATGAAGCGGGCGTTTCACCAGGTGTTGAAAACTCCGCCGGCCCAGCGCGGCTTCGGTCTCTCGGAGGAAGAAACCCAACGGACGGCCCGCGTCGTGACCACCGAGGCGACCACGCGGATCGGCCACGGTGCCGTGGTCATCGCGGCGATCACCAGTTGCACCAACACGAGCAATCCCGGCGTAATGCTGGCCGCCGGACTGTTGGCCAAAAAGGCGGTCGAGCGGGGTTTGAAGGTCCCGCCGCACGTCAAGACGAGTCTCTCGCCCGGCAGCCGCGTGGTGACCGACTATTTCGCCAAGACGGGCCTGGACGAGCCGCTGGAGCAACTGGGCTTCCACACGGTCGGATACGGCTGCATGACGTGCATCGGCAACAGCGGGCCGCTGGGCGAGCCGGTCGCCCGGGCCGTCGAAGAAGGCAACCTGGTGGCGGCGTCGGTCCTGAGCGGCAACCGGAACTTCGAGGGCCGGGTGAATCCGCTGGTGAAGGCCAACTACCTGGCCAGCCCGCCGCTGGTGGTGGCTTACGC
>DATLAN010000406.1:0-2466 GCA_035527455.1 Thermoguttaceae bacterium | reverse complement strand
TCGTACATCTGCGCTTTGACATGCGCGGCCAGATCGGCCGGACGTTTCATCGTTGTCAGGCCGCGCTGGAAGGCCACCTCCGCGACGGCCGTGGCGATCGCGGCAGACACCTCCCGGATGCGGCTGAGGCCGGGATAGATGCGGCCTTCCGCGAGATCGTCCTCCGTGACCAGGTCCGCCAGCGTTTTCGCGGCCGCGAAGAACATATCGTCGGTCACTCGCGTGGCTTCGCTGGCAATCGCGCCAAGCCCTACGCCGGGGAAGATGTATGCGTTGTTGCCCTGCCCGGGCACGAAGGTCTTGCCTTTGTACGTGACCGGCGGAAACGGGCTGCCGCTCGCAAAAATCGCACGGCCCTCCGACCACGTATAGGCTTCCTCCGCCGTACACTCCGATTTCGAGGTGGGGTTCGAGAGGGCGAAGAGGATCGGGCGCCGGTTCAAGCGCGCCATCGCCTCGACGACCTGCTTCGTGAACGTGTGCGGCATGCCGGAGACGCCGATGAGGGCAGTCGGCTTGAGCGATTCGACGGCCGCCAGGAAATCGGTGACGGGGGCATGGTCGTGCGCGTAAGGCCGTTTGTGCTCGACAAGGTCCGCCCGGCTCTTGACGACGAGGCCCTTCGAGTCCACATACCAGCACCTGCGCCTGGCTTCGACCTCCGTCATCCCCTCCCGCATCATACCGATCACGATCAGGTCGCCGATGCCGATGCCGGCCTCGCCCGCGCCGAGGAACAGTAATTTGTGATCGGACAGCTTGTTGCCGGTGATCCGGAGGGCCGAGTACACCCCCGCCATCGAGACGCTTGCCGTGCCCTGAATGTCGTCATTGAACGTGCAGGCGCGGTCCTGGTAGTGATGCAACAGCCGGAACGCGTTCGCGTTGCCGAAGTCTTCGAACTGAATGCAGGCTTTCGGGAAAATCTCCTGCACGCCGGTGACAAACTCGTCCACCAGTTCGTCGTACGCCTGGCCGCGCAGGCGCCGCTCCGGCAGGCCGATGTAGAGCGGATCCTTGAGCAGGGTCTCGTTGTTCGTGCCGACATCCAGCGTTACCGGCAGACATTGCGTGGGATGGATGCCCGCGCAGGCGGTGTACAACGAGAGCTTTCCCCCCGGGATGCCCATGCCGTTCGCGCCGAGGTCGCCGAGGCCGAGGATCCGTTCGCCGTCGGTGACGACGATCATGCGGATATCGCCGTACGGCCAATTTCGCAGAAGTTGCCGGACGCGACCCCGATCCTTGTGCGTAATAAACATCCCGCGCGGGCGGCGGAAAATGTGTCCGAACTCCTGACAGCCCTGGCCTACCGTCGGAGTGTAGATGAGAGGTACCATCTCCTCGACGTTTTCCATGACCATGCGGTAGAAAAGGGTTTCGTTGCGGTCCTGCAGCGAGACCAGGAAGATGTACTTCTCGATGTCGCTTGTCTTGCGGCGGATGTTCTCCAGCACACGCGCCACTTGGCCCTCTTGCGTGAACACGCGTGCCGGCAGGAGGCCGCGCAGGCCCAACCCGTCGCGCTCTGTCTCGGAGAAGGCTGTGCCTTTGTTCAATACCGGATCGTGCAGCAGATCGACGCCGCGTTTGCCATGAAGAGGAACTTGGGCAGACATGGGATCCCTCCTTGCGTTCTCACGATATGTTTCCGACCTTGCGCCCCACGAGGTGCGGTTATTTATAGAACCATACGGGACTACAATTCCACAATCCCGGTCTGAATCGCGAACCGCGTCAGCTCCGCGTTGTTCCGCAAATTCAGCTTCTTGAGCAGCCGGCCCCGGTAGGTGTCCACGGTCTTGATACTGATATTGTAGTCCTCGGCGATCTCGCGGTTGGTATGCCCCAGCGCCAGGCGGCTCAGTATCTGAATCTCCCGGTTCGAAAGGGAATCCAGAGGAGACTGGGCCTTCGCCCCTTTGGCCACGCGCCGGGCCAGCGACTCGGCTATGGCCTCCGTTATGTATCGCCCGCCGCCGTGCACCTTGCGGATGGCCGCCAGCAGTTGCTCCGCCGCCGACCGTTTCGTGACATACCCCATCGCCCCCGCCCCGATGGCCCGAATCACGTATTGCTCCTCCTCGTGCATGGTCAGGATGAGGACGGGCAGTTTCGGATAGTGGGAGAGAAGCCAGCCGACGACTTCCAACCCGTCCATGCCGGGCATGGAAAGATCGATGACCGCTACGTCGGGCAGGTTTTCCTGGACTTTCTTGATGGCCTCGCGGCCATCGGCGGCTTCGGCAACCACCACCATGTCGCCGGCATCTTCCACCAGCCGGCGAAGTCCGGCCCGGACGATGCTGTGATCGTCTGCCAGAAGAACCCGGATCAATGGGCTGCTCCGATCGCGCGACTGATGGGCACATGCAAAACCACCCGGGTGCCTTTTCCCGGCTGCGAGTGGATTTCCAGGGTCCCCCCGATCAGGGAAGCGCGCTCACGCATTCCGGCCACCCCCAG
>DATLAN010000405.1:0-2391 GCA_035527455.1 Thermoguttaceae bacterium | reverse complement strand
GGCAAGGCGCGGCGGTCGCCGATTTCCTCCAGCGCGTACAGAGCGGCCCGCAGTTCGCTGCCGAAGTCACTGACAGTTTGCGGGTCCCGCACACGCGGGTCGCGATGGGCGGCCTTCTGGAAACAGATCAGCAGTGAAGGGACCGCGTCGGGACCCATGGCCACGAGCTGCTTGTGTGCCTCATATCCCTCGGCGTCGGACCATTTGGCGGCGCGGATCGAAAGCAGACGCTCGATTGCCGCCTCTTCGGCAGCTTGCCATCTCTTGCGTTCCGGCTGCAATTGGGCAAGCAGCTTGTCCATGCCTTTGGCCTCTTCGCCGACAAGGCCCTTGCGGAACCCGTCCAGGAACTGGAGCATCTGCCGGTTCCATCCGAGATCGAGGTAGTAACAGTACCACTTCTCGTTCTCGATGGAGTATTCGACCACGAGGGCATAAGTCGGGCCTTTGGGACTCCCCGCTCTGGGCGGTGCCTCCAGGAGGGCAAATTCTTTGACGCGGTCGAAGAACGCGAGGTCGGCAAGGTGATCGATGATCCGCACCGCCCGCTCCTTGGGAAGCCAGGCGTAATCCACATTTCCCGGGTTGTCGATGTCCTCCCCCATCATGCTCAGATAGAGTGAATCAACAACCTCTCCCCGGCCGGGGCCGTAGTAATTCAGAAGAACGCGGAAGAACGGAGTGTCCACGCTTGTCTTCAATTGCTTGACGGCTTCCATCGTCTTGTCGCTGAGTCTCCTGCCGGCGGCGTCAATAGCGGGTCGCCTGGCCGATTCCGTTGTGCCCGGCGTCGCCTCGGCTTCCTTCGCGGTCTCCCCTTTCCCGCGATCCGGCTGCGATTGTGTATACGGATTCTGCTTGACCAATTCCTTGAGGCGCTGAAGTTCCTCCTTGCTCTCGCCGGGGCCGTCCATCAATATCCAACCGCGATAGGCTGATTGCCCCTTGATCCCCTGCCCCACTTGAAAAGAGTCTTTCGGCGGGCCCCAGTAGTTGTCGCCCTGGGAGAACAAGAGGAGGCCCCGTGTGTTCTCGGGGAGGTCGCGCCCGGCGCGGGTGCGGCTGAGCGAAAGCTCCTGCAACTTCGCGTCGCCCCGCAGGACTTGGGTGACTTCGAATACGGCGTTCGTTTCCGTGTGTGAAGCCAGCCTCATGACGAGAACCGTCTCCGCTCGCCTGAGTAGCCATCCGAGAGGATGCCCGGGTGAAGCGAAGCCCGTATCAACGAGAGACGCTGCGATTAACACGGCCGCAAGGGCCAAGATACTCAATATCCGCCTTCTCATTTTTTCGTCTCCTCTGTTTGTAACAAGGGCGTCAGAAGCTCCGGCTCCTGCAGGTTTAGTGCGCTGATCAGTGCTTTCGAGATAAAACGCTCCCTACTGAGTTGAACCTGTTTTGGAAACTGCTTGTGCCCCACCGTCTTGCCGGTCCGGACGTCCTTGAATTCCACGTACCGCCCCATGCTCTCGTTTCCGTAGATGGAGACGACTTCATCGTTGGCGTCGATCGTCATCCGGTTGAGGTAGGCGGAGTGTTCGATGTCTCCCAGGGCCTTCAGCGGGGACCGCCACAACTCGTCGCCCTGGTTCAAGTCCACGGCCACGATATTGCCGCCGCTGCCGTCGTGGTCAAACGCCGCGAAGTAGAGACGATCTCCTTGAATGCGGAACACCGAGAGCTCGTGTCCCTTCCATTGGTAGGCCGGCCGGTCGTCCTTGATGATCTTGATCGTCAAAGCGTGATGGTCTTTGGCTTCGCGAATGAGCCAGACGTCGTAGTCGGGCCCCGCGTGTCGCCACATGCAGAACAGCGGATTGGCCGCTGCATCGGAAAAACGCCACGGCGCGCCGTCGGCCAACTTCTGGTAGTCGACCGAGGATGTGTCCTCGGCACACAGACCGGTTATACCGGCCAGAGCAAATGCCGCCAGGACAATGGAAGACATCGCGAAACGCCGTTTCAGACTGGTCATGGTCAGGTCTCCTTGGGTTATCGATTGCCGTGGGCCGAATTCAGCCAGGATTCGAACTTGTACGGGCGCCCGTTCGCTCAGACGCTTTCGTCGCTCGCGCGGAGAACTCGGTGTCTTGCTTCATCTTTGGTGAAAGAATCCATACTCTTCCCCATTCGTTGGCTGCGGATCGATTCGGAATCGTCTGCCCTGCTGTCAACCAGTGGGTGCGGATGGCTACATCCATTCCCGTTTCATGTTGGAGAACAATCAGAACGTCGTTTTTTGAGATGTTCTTAATCTCAGACTGAGAAACTTCAATGTCAGCAGGTTTTGCCGGCACTGGCAAACCTGCCGTCTTGATCTTGTCGAGCAGACCCACGAAATCTCGCTGTCTTCGTTCCTCGTACTCTTTGGGTTCACCACTTGCACCAGGA
>DATLAN010000404.1:0-3687 GCA_035527455.1 Thermoguttaceae bacterium | reverse complement strand
CTCTTCCAATCTTCGCGCCCCTTAGCGAGAATCCGACGGATGTCCCTCTGTGAATACTCGACCGATTGCTGGAAAGATTTGACCGTAGCCCTCGACCTGCGCATACCCCTATCGAAATGCGAGGTGTTCGCCTTCAGGCCTATCAGTAGATTTGCTATAGTGCCGATGGCTCACCCTTCTTCCGGATCGTGCCGCCAAGCGCCGCAGTCATCGCCTTAGCGAACTTCTGCTGCGACTCCGGGTCCGTCAGTTTCTTATGGCTCTTTGCGCCTCCACTAATCAGCATGAACTCACTCAGTTTGTGCCGTTTCTTGGAATGGGCACCGACATATATACCGGCCAGTTGTGCCAGCATCAGTTCGTTCACCTGCCAGGCAGGTGGCTCCATCTCCAGGTATTTGTTCCACTCCCTGAACAGCCGCTCGGGGATGCTGTTCATCATCCCGTCAACATCTACGATTCCAAGTTCGCGCGCCAGACGGAATGCCATGAACCGCCGCCGGCGCTTGTTCAGTTTTTTTCCAGTTCCTCCATATCAGCAGCGGTCAGGCCGCTGAGTTTTCGCACTACATCAAATACGCGATCCATAGCAGATGCCGACTTCTTGGTCAGTGCGGTCATCTGCTCGTCGGTGAACAGCCGCTTCCCGTCTTCGTCGATGGTGCATGAGCCGACGTAGAACGCACGCATGATGCCCTTATCCGCCTCGCCGTTGCCGCCGCTCCACATTCTCTCTTCGAATCGATCTCGCTCGCCCGCCGTCATGGTGCGCACGCGAACGGTGCCCCCCCATTCTGGCACCGCCACGTCCTCAGTCTGCAGATCATCCCGCGCTAGAATCTCTTCCGCCGTCAAGTAGCCCACAAGGCACCTCCGTGTTATGGGTCATAAGTAATCGCGCCCGTCACTTTCAGGGTTATCGTTGCGGTACAGTCGCCATCGACAGCGGCGCTTGGTTCATAGCCGCTGATGAACGCATTGAACGCCCACACGATGTCACCGGGAAACGTTATCTCGATTGCAAGGACTGAGTTGTTGTACGGCGTTGCGAGATGTGCCGCGACGATCGCCTCGTTCGCGTCGTCAAACACGGCCTCTACCGTAAGTTCCCCGCCGTCGGCAAGACCCGGGACGAATGTGCGATAGCCCGTTCCCGCATCGTGTGTTGACACATCGAGCATGTCCACGGAGACGCCGGGGCCGGAGATGCTCTTGACGCCGGCATAGGCTACGGTAGCGAAGTCAATCACAGTTCCATAGGCTGATACTGGCACTAGCGCCATAAGGCACCCCCTTAGTCAGTGTCGTATGTAATCACGCCGGTTACTTTCACGGTGATGGTGGCCGACAGGTCACCATCGACAGCGGCGCTGGGCTCAAATCCCGTCATGTGTCCGCTGAACACCCAGGTGATCGTGGCTGGCCAGACGATCGTGTAGATATTGACTGCGGCGCGCACCTGCGCTTTCCACAGCACTTCATTCGCATCGTCAAAGACGATTTCGAGTGTCAGTTCCCCGCCGTCGGCAAGACCCGGGACGTATGAGCGGTAGCCCGTGCCCGCGTCGTGTGTGGACACGTCGAGCATGTCCACGGAGACGCCGGGGCCGCTGATGCTCTTCACACCAGCGGCTAGACCTCCCGTGGTCAGCGTTACCGTCGTTCCGTATGCGGAGATTGGTGTTGCCGCCATCGCTGTTACCTCCCATAAAACAAGGGACACGCAGTCGTCTGACCGCGTGCCCCTGCAACGGGACGCGATGGTTGCAGCATCTTGCCGGTGATCAGCCGGCTATGCCCCCGCGTAGTTCCTCAACTCGTGGACTCTGCCCACGTCACCTCTAAGTCACCTCGATGCCCGTACACGCGCCGCACATCCAATCCGGCCGACGGGTCTAATGGCAATTCGCCGTCGTCCACCATGAACGCTGCCGATACCGTCTCATCTCCCCACCCGCTTGTTACACAATGCGTTGCAATCCGCACCTGCTCGAAGAGGGCCTTCGCCCCACCCTGCGAGCTCGCCAGGCAATTCACCTGCAGGCGGGTAACGCAGTAGCTGTTCGCGCCGTCGTGGCATGGCATCCGCTCGTTAGCTATCTCCTGTATCGTGATGGCCGGCAGTACACCGTCCTGCTTGCGAGCCACGGCCGCAATGCGGGTGGATGCCAGGTCGGTCACGGCCGACGTGTTCAGCAGCAGCGATATCAGGCCCTCTTGAATCACAATCCCCTCGCCCCTCTGTATGCACTCGCCCCTCTCTCGATGCCTCGACCCAATTCATCGATGATCTTGCGTTCGACGCGATCACGCTGTCGATACCATGCCCGCCGCATGAACGGGTTGGCCCGCATGATACCGGTACTTTTCAGCTTGCCGCTCTTGGTCCTGAGGAACCGCTCGGCTGTTCCGAACTCAACGAGATGCGTGTGTGGTGCAACGTTGCCGTCCGACTTGGCATAGGCTTCAACCCGATGCAGGCGCCGTTTCCCGGAAATTGCCTTAAATGATCGCTTGAGTCTTCCCGTCGGCCCTTGGGGCGCCGTTGCCCTTGCCTCTTTCATGAATATCTTGGCGCCCTCTCGCAATGACTTGCGCAATATCGGAAATGCGATCTTTGCAGGGAGTGCATCCAGCACACCCATCAGATGGGCGGCGCCCTCCAAAGTGACCTCAATCCTCGTCGGCACTACATACGCCATCACGCCGCCTCCCTGCACATCAGCCGCATTTCACGGTGAAGACCATCAACGTCGATCGGTGGAGCCGCAAGCTCCAACGTTCTACTACCCCATAGAATCCGGTGCGTCTCATCCACTGCGGCCCAGTAGCGGATAGCAACCTCGTAGGTGATCTCCGCGTTGACCCGCGCCGCCTGCCAACGCTCCATGCTCTGCAATGGCAATACGAATGCCCACACCGTACCCAGGTCGCTCCATGTCGTCGTCGTCTCGCCGAAGCTGTCGGCGGCGGATGCGGTCGGCTTCTGAATCGTAATCCGGTGCCGCATCCGGCCTGGTCTGGTCCATTTAGGCCTGTAACGCTCATCCGCCACGTCACCACTCCCAACCAACTCTGAACCGAGACAACTGGGCAGCGACCGTGAGGTCAACATCCTGGCTTATGGTGCCAATTACAATCGGCGATCGCTGATCGTACCCGTGCGAAATCAACAGCAGCATCGCGAGCTTGATCCCCGCCGGTATACTGGCCGACGTGGCCCCGTATCCGGCCGTATACGTCACCGCGACGTAATCCTCTGCCCCGCCGCGATGCGTCGGCCATGAGTCGCCGTAAGCCAGCCGTACGATTGCTGGCTCTTCGCTCACGTCGTATGTATAGTCCGCTGCCGTCACCGTCTGGGCAGCACCGGCGTTATCGACATAGGTGATGCTTGAAACGGCCTGCAACGTGGGGCGAGGCAGCACAATGTATGGCGGGAATGCAGGCAGCCGTAGCCGCCACGTTGCAGTTATCAACTGCCGCTTCGTGTACGTCTCGACGTACTCCCGAGCGGATTTTATCAGGATGTTCTCAATGAACGGCCGCTCAGTATCGTCGGACACACGGATATACGGCTTGACCTCGTCGAAGGTCAGCGGTTCTACCGTCGGGGCCGTAGTCTGTGCTATGCTCAGAGGCACATTCGCACCTCAAATCGGCTCGAACCATCCGATGAAGGTCACG
>DATLAN010000403.1:0-9433 GCA_035527455.1 Thermoguttaceae bacterium | reverse complement strand
GTGCAGTATCTCGACGCAGACCAGCGGCTCCACCTGGCCGGGCGGTTCATTCGCGTCGTGCCGCAGGACCGGATGCTCACCGTCGAGGCACACGTCAACGAAACCTATTCACCCGGCGACGAAGTGAAGATCGATCTGAAGGTCAACCGCCGCGAGCCGGTCGATCTGGTCGTTTCCGTCTACGACCAGTCGCTGTTGGGGATCGCGCCGGACCGATCGGCCGATATCTGCAACTTCTACCTGGCTGACGAACGTATCCGATCCACGGCCGCCTGCCAACAACTTCGGCGACGATTGGGCGACCTGACGCTCAAGGAACTGATCGAACGGGCCGAGGCAATCTGCAAGGAGGATCCCCTGCGAGAAACGCCCCAAGGGGCCGTTCTTGCCCAGACGGTCGACAACTACCGAAGCAACAACTCCATCGTCAACTCCGACGTGGCCAACCTGCTGGTCCTGGCGGGCATCGATGCGTACGTCGACCCGTTTCTCGCCTCAGGCTGGCAATACACGGTCGACCATGAAGCCGAGGCCAAGTCGCCCGTGCGAATGGCCGACATGTTCGATTCCCGTTTGGACGATTGGCGGCTGCGGTGCCGCCACGTCGGCTCGGCGCTGGCGTTGTTCTCCTACCATCCCAGTAATGCCGGAAGCCTGCGCCAACTCGCACAGACGCAGGGCGGTGTGTGGCAGAGCGGGTCTCTCAGACGCGGCGCCACGCGAGGCGACGCCCACTTCTCGCTCAGCGCCAACGGCATGTTCTCGAACCTCTCCGGCCAGTCGTTCATCTCGCACATGCCGGTGGCCGAAGCGCCCGTCGAACTGATCGACGTCGACGCGCCCGGCGTCTCCGTCCGACGCGACTTCTCCGACGCCGCCTATTGGAACGCCCGGGTGCGAACCGACCGACAAGGCCGGGCGAGCGTCGAGTTCAAGCTGCCCGACTCGCTGACCAACTGGCGGGTGATGATCACCGGCATCTCGCGGAAGATGCGCGTGGGCCAGACCGAGGCCGGCTTCCGCACGATCAAGCCGATCATGGTCTGGCCGATGGTGCCGCGGATCTTCAGCGAGGGCGACCGGGTCGAGCTGTACGCCAGCGTACACAACCGCACCGATCGGCCACAGGAGATCGACGTTTCGTTGAAGGTCAAGAACGGCCGGGTGCTCACGCCGGCGGAGGTCCGCGTGGAGGTGCCCGCCGGCGAGCAGATGCCCGTCTATTGGACCTTCCAGCCCGACGAGGCCGGATACACGCAGTTGCTGATGTCCGCACAATGCGAGGCCGGGTCCGACGCCTCGCTGAAGCGGTTGCCGGTGACCCGCCTGGCCGCCGAACAGGCCGTCACCTTAAGCGGCTACTGCCGCGACACGACGACGCTGGAGATCCCCGGCGACGTGTATCTCGACAACTCGGTCCTGGAACTCACGCTGGTCCCCTCGGCGGTCGACGACCTGGTGCAATCGCTCGATTACCTGGTCGAGTACCCCTACGGTTGCGTCGAGCAGACGATGAGCCGTTTCCTGCCGGCGATCAAAGTGGCGCAGACGCTCGATCGGATCCATGTCGAGAACCAGCCCTTGAAGGAAAAGCTGCCCGGCGTGGTCGAGGCGGGTGTGAAGCGGCTGCTGCAACTCCAGCAGGCCGACGGCGGTTGGGCCTGGCAAGCCAAGGGGCAAACGCACGAGATGATGACGCCCTACGCCCTTTATGGCCTGTTGCAGGCCGAAAAGGCAGGCTACCCGATCCCCAACGAAACGGCCGTGCAAAACGGACTGGCACGGCTGCTGGCGTTCATCAACGCGATGGGTGCCGACCAGACGGCCGACCGCATCTATTGCACCTACGTCTACTCCCATCGCGAAGAAGTGCCCGAGGTGATGTGGCAATTCATCGACGAGCAACTCGCGGCCGGCGCACTCAGCGACTACGCCCTGGCCATGTCGCTGGAAATGGCGGCCAATCACGGCAAGAAGGAGCTGGCGGCCAAACTGGCGGCCAGCCTGGAAGATCGGGCGCAACGCAGCGGCGACGGTGTCTACTGGACCACCGCCGGCTTCTCCCGCTGGGCCGACGACCGCTTCGAGATCACCGCCGCCGCGCTCAAGGCCCTGGTGGCCTACGATCCCGAGCACGAACTGATCCCCGACGTGCTGACCTTCTTCGCCGGCACCAAACAGGGCAATCGCTGGAACTCGACCAAGTCCACGGCGATGGTCATCTACGCCATGTGCGATTACCTGGCCACGCAGGATTACACGCCGGGGGCACGCCGCGTGCTGTCGGTCCGGGTCAATGACAGCGAACCGCACACGGTGGCGCTGCAGCCCGGCGAGCTTCCCAAGATCGAGATCCCCGGCCGGGAACTGCACCTGGGCGACAACCGCATCGCCTTCGACGGCCACGTGCCCGGCGCGATGTACCGGGCCGTGTTCCGCTACTGGAGAGCGGGCCGCCGGCTCGACCCGATGGAGCGAGGCCTGGTGGTGCGGCGGGAGTTGTATCTGTTGGATCAAAACGGCGGCCGGGTCCGCGTGTTGACGTCCGGCGACAGCGTTCCGCGGGGGGCCTACGTCCAGAGCGTCGTCACTGCGAGTCACACTGGGGGCACGGGAATGCAGTACGTGCTGGTCGAAAGTCCCAAGCCCGCCTCGGCCGAGATCCTGCCGGTCACCGACACGCGGTTCCCCCAGCCGGCCACGACCTACGCCTTGCGCGAGGACAAGACCTCCGGCGTGGTCTTTCACCACGAGCGCCCGGGTTACCAGATATCCGACGCCTGCGTGCTGCACTTGGAGTTGGCCGGCCGCTACGTCCTGCCGCCGGCCAACGTCGAGTTGATGTACGAAACCCAAACCCGCGGCCACAGCGGCACGTTCGAACTCACCGTGACCGATGACACCGCAAAGACCGCGGCGGTTTCATCTCGGTTCGAAGCCCGCAGCCGGTAAGGGGATCTTCGTCTGGCACGGAATCTGCTGAACGCCGAAAGAGAAGTAGGCCGGAACCAGCGCAGCGCAGTTCCGGCATGTGCTTTCATCCGGCCTTTCCTCACCAAATGCCGGAACCAGCGCAGCGCAGTTCCGGCCTACCCGGTTGCCCATTTTACGCCAGGAGCAAATCCACGGCGGCGCCTACCGGGGCCGGGCCGTCGGACTCGTCCGCGTCGGACGGGTCGAACTGGTAGAGCCAGCCCATGTCGACGGACGCCGCGGCCGCCGGCTCCGCCGGGGCCGAGAAGTCGACCAGCTTCAGCGCGTTGGTGAAATTCGTCTGGGAGTTCCGCGCCAAGAGCACGTCGGTCGTATTCACCCGCCCGTCGCGATTGAAATCGAAGGCGAAATCGACCGGCGCCGGGTTGAGGAAGCTCCGCGGGTTGTTTCGCGTCAACAGCAGGTCAATGGTGGTCACCCGGGCGTCGGCGTCCGAGTTGCCCGACTCGGCCACCGCGTTGCCGAAGTAGAAGACGTCCTCTTCACCCAGCCAGGTATCCAGCCCCGCGGGCATGGTGACTTCGAGCCACTGGTTGACGATGGCGCCGTCGTCCCAGGTGACGGTGATCCGATCGGAGCCGCCCTCGCCGGCGCCGCGCTGGAGGGTGATCGAGTTCGGCCCCGGGGCGTCGGCCCAGCCGGCCGGTTGGTCGTCGTTGCCGACCTTGAAGACGAAATGGCCGGCGTCCGGCGTGTACCCTTGCGGCAGGTGATCGACGTCGATCATCAGCCCGTTGATGCCGCGGCTGTAGTTGGTGTAGTTGTCGAAGGTCGCCGTTTCGCCGGGCAGCAGGGCCGTTTTGCCCGAGGCGATGGCCGCCGCGTCGCCGGGCCCGGCCGCCGGATCGTTGCCGTCCAGCGCCGAGTTGTTGTAGAAGACGTGCCGCCCGACGACGGTCCCCGGCGCGACGATCGCCAGATCGACCGTAGTCGAATTGGTCGTCAGATTGGGATCGGAGTCGTCGCCGCGCAGCGAGAAGAAATAGGTCTCGCCCGCGCCGACCTGCCATTGGAGTTGTCCCCCCGGCGGAGGTTCCAGGAGCTGACCGTTGCCGGCGTAGAGTTCCACGGCGACCGGGGCGTTTCCGTCGGTTCCCAACGTCAGCAGTCCCGGCTGGTCGGTCTGGAACTGGAACCAGCGCTCCCCGGTCGAGAGATCCACGTTGGGCAGGATCACGCCGTCGATCACGCCCAGCGGCTCGGCCTTGAAGACCAGCGTCTTGATCGCCGTCTCCAGATCGTCGAAACTGTGGGCCGAGACGACGCTGTCGGAAATCGAATAGAGCACCTCCCCGATCCGCACGCTGCGGCGGATGGACGTCTTGTGCTCGACGCGGCCCATCAGTTCGATATCGCCCTGGGGAAGAATGTTCCCGTCGGCGGTTCCGTCGGCGGTGTTCCCGTCGTCGGTGGCCGCCTTGTCGATCCGGAAGACCCAAAGGTCGTATTGGTAGCGATAGCGACACCAATCGTTGTTGTAGCCGTAGCTGGGGATCGGCACGGCGAGGATCTGGTACTCGGGGAAGTACGAGATGGCGTGATGGTCGTCGAAGAGATTCATGCCGCCCGCCCGGCCGGTGTCCATCGTGTACCGGTCGGCCAGCATGGGATGCGAGGCGATGCCGACGTAGAACAGCGAGACCTGCGGGTCCTGGTAGAGGCCGGTCACCGGGTCGGCGTCGCGGCCGAGCCCCAGCAGGAAATCGTCGCCCACGTCGTGCAGGTAGTTCGAAAAACCGGTGATCTTCAACTCGCCGGTCACCGCCGGAGCCGTCGGGTCGCTCAGATCGAGCACGAACAGCGGATCGACCTGCCGGAAGGTCACCACGTAGCCGCGGTCGCCGAGGAATCGAGCCGAATAGATCTGCTCGCCTTGAGCCAGGTCCGTCACGCTGCCGACGACCTCCAGCGACTCGCCGTCCTGCGCGAGCACGTAGACGCTGTTGAGCGTCTCTCGCCAGGGGCCGCCCGTCACGGCGATCCGAAGGTAGCCGTCGTATTCGTCCACCGCGAACTGGTTGAGCACGCGGCCGTGTACCGTGCCGATCGCCGAGAGATCGAGACCGCCGGCCGGGTCGTCCAACGGGAACTTCAGAATCTGGGTCATCGTGCCGTCGGAGGTCCACTTGTTCTGCAACAGGTAGAGGTTCTCCATCGACATGTAGACTTCCGACGTGTAGTCGGCCGGGACGCTCGTCGAGGAAATCGGGCCCGGCGGATCGGCCGCCGTATCGTAAACGACCACCGACATCAGGTTCCAGTAATCGGGCGAGATGGGCCGGTAAACGTCGGTCGCCTCGCTCAGCAGCCCCGATTCCATCAACTCTCCCGCCGCGTCGTAGCTGAAGAACTCCGGCAAGGCCAACTCGAGAACTTGCCCCTCGATGCGGGCAAGATACTGTTCCTCCGTCTCATAGACGTAGCGGTACTCGGGCGGCGGCCAAATGTCCGGGGCGAAGCTCCCGCCCGGGGAGGCGTTCGGATCGGTCGGGTCCTGGATCTTCCACTGATCGTCGGGCACGGGCAGCATGATTGGGCCCGGCAGGACGAAGTCGTCCCGCAGCACGAGATAGACGTTGCTGCCGATCGCCCGCGAGTCGACGTAGTTGCCCTCCAACTCGGTTTCTCTGACCAGCGCGGGCGCCTCGCGGTCGGAGACGTCGAACACCGAGACCGTCGTGATCGCCTGCGAGGGATAATAGTAGGGGGCGAACATCGCGTCGGCCGCGAGGATCCCCCCGCCCATGGGCATCGGTTCGATCGGCGGCCAGCCGTCGTCGTACCGGTAGTCGCGCGACAAGACCGTCAGCGTATCGCCGTTGAGATACTCGGCGAACGGGTAGCCCTCGATGGTTACGCGTGAAGTGACCGCCATCTCGTCGGCCGGCCAGGCGTCGATGATGACCACTTCCTGGCCCGAGAGGACATAAAGGTACTCTCCGTCCGTCTCGACGATATCACCCTCGTCGACGCCGGCGACCTGGGTATTCGTATCGGAGTGCGTGGGATTGGCTTCCGGCACTCCGCCGAAGGTATTCACCGCGCCGTCGAGATAGACGCCGCCGCGACAATACCAATAATAGCCCGGCTGCCCGAACTGCCCCTGGTATCGCTCCAGCGCGTCCTGGATCAGATAATCTTCGAGTTCTTCGGCCGAGGCGAACCGGGCAAGGGCCGCCGCGCCGGGATCGGAGCCGTCCGGCAGGAGGCCGTCGTCGGTGGTCCCGCCGCTGAGCATGAGCCGGTTTTCCAACGGCTCGAACCGCAATCGGCTCTGCACTCGAGAACGACGCCTGAGGGCATGGATGAGAGACATCGGTCTACCCCTCGAGAAAAAGAGAAAGAGAATGCCTGCATACCGTCCCGTCTATCCACTGTCTAGCATATCAAAGTCGGTCGGAATCGCAATGGATTTCCACCCGACTTTCCGAGAAATTCTCAAGAATTTCTTCCAGGGCCGGCGGTGTCGTCCTGAATGTAGTCATCTCGCTCCGCGAGATGGAGTTTCGTCTCGCGGAGCGAGACGACTACTATGTGCCAGTGGTCGGTTTTCTGGCAAAACCTGGGACTTGTAGGCAGTGTGGGCATTTCGCACAAGATGCGAGAAGTTGCCTGAATCCTCTGGGTCCTGTGCCCTTGCCGCTGGCGAGGGATTACACTGAAAGGGTGCTCGCAACCGCGAACTTGCCGTTGAGGGCCATTGAGGATTGATGAAGGGAGTCAAGGAAGCATGACCATGACGACGAATCGGCAACCAACGGGTGTTTGTACGTTCTGGTTCCCAGATTCGCGTACCGTGGTGGCAGAAAAAGTACGGGTTCCTCTTCTCTGTTCACCCGTTTCCGCGAAGGAACACAGTTCTTCCTGCGGTTCCAAGCAGTTGGAAACAGAGAAGAGGAACCCGTATCTCCCGAGGACAAGACATCAGGTACGCGAATCTCGGATGAACCAACAAAGTTCGGGAACGAGGTGGCCGACGACGTGGCCAACGAAATCGTTCCTCGTCATCTGCGGCATGTTGGCCGGCGGGTTCACTGGGCCGGAAACCGGCACGGCGGCCGTTGCCGACGGATCGCGTTTCTACGTCAAGAAAGACACCTGGCCGGAGACGCTGCTGGCTTCGCGCGCGAGTTACGCCCGATGGTGGCAGGCTCGACGGGCCGGCGTCAGGCTGGGCCCCTGGCACACCACCGAACGCAAGGAGCCGTTTTCGCCCGAGACACCGGCGGACCCGGACGCCCGGGACCCATGGGACAACCGGCTGTGGGACGCTCGCTACGACCTTCTCGACGGGGTGGTCCACTACGATCTTTCCAACCACGGTATCGACCAACAGCGGCGGCTGCCCGGTCAAACCGGCGGCGGTGGTTTCCCGCAATCGGCCTTTCTCCACCAGATCCGCACCCTCGAGGTCGAACGGCCGACGCGAGTCACGGCCTATCTGGGCGCCGAATACGGACTGGAGTTGTGGCTCAACGGCAAGCGGTTGTTTTCCGACGCCCGGCTGGGCAACGGCTTGGCCCCGGAAGTCGATCAGGCCGAAGTCGAGTTGCCGCTCCTGGCCGGCAAGAACCAGTTGGTGCTCCGATTCCTGGACGTCCGCCGCAGCGGATTCTATTTCTCGATCGTCCCGCACGAGCAGATTCATCCCGACCCGATCCGTGCCCTGCTGGAGCAAATCCGCCGCGATTTCCCGGTCGAAACCGACCGCGTGCAGGCGGACGTCTCCTGGGAGGAGCTGGTGGCCTGGTTCCGTCGTCCCGGTGAGGTCGATCTGCTCGGCCGGCTGGCCGATCGGGCGATGCGAGGGCTGGAGGAGGACGCCAAGACGTTGCAGGAGGCGTTGAAGGACTTTCGCAAGCCCGAGGCCGAGATGGACCGGCGGCAATGCCTGGACCTGATCGGCCGGGCGGCCCGATTCCGCCAGGCACGATCCCGGTTGGAGCTGGTGAACCTAAGGGCCCTGCGGATGGCCGTCGCCGACCTCCAGCAGACCTTTCCGGACCGCTGCACCGAAGCCCGACGCCATCTGCAGCTTGCCGATGCATGGGAAAAGCGGCTGCCGGACATCGACGCGCGACTGGGCCAGGGCGACGAGACGGCGATCGATGAAGTGGCTCGGCTCGTGGCCTTCCAGCGCGAAGCCCTGCTCTCTAATCCGCTGTTGGACTTCGACCGGTTGCTGGTGGTCCAGCGCAAGCCGCTGGGCGATCCTCGCCGGCCGAAGGGGCCGGATCGCGGGATGGGCGAGTTCTTCGGCCTGGCACAACAAAGTGCGTGGCAACTCGATCGCATCCGCCAGCCGTACGGTTGGGAAAACGAAATCGCCGTGCTCTCCGATCTGCGCGGCGAGGCCCGACTGACGACGCTCTACCGCCCGCCCGCGCCGCGGCTGATCTCCGATCTCGACCTGCACTTCGACGCCGACAGGATGCTGCTCTCCATGCCGGGCAGCCACTTCCTGTGGCAGGTCTTCGAGATCGACGCCCGGGGCAGCCGCCTCCGCCAGGTCTCGCTGGGCGATCAACCCGACGTCCACAACTTCGACGCCTGCTATCTGCCCAACGGGAAGATCGCCTTCGTCTCCACGGCCGCCCTTCAAGGCGTCCCTTGCAGCAACGGGATCGCCGTGGCGACGAACTACGTGATGGACGCCGACGGCCGGAACGTCCGCCAGCTCTGCTTCGACCAGGACCACGACTACTGTCCCACGCTGATGAACGACGGGCGGATCCTCTACCTGCGATGGGACTACACCGATCTGCCGCACCAATGGCCGCGGATCCTCTTCACGATGAACCCCGACGGGACCTGCCAGCGGGAGTATTACGGGAGCAATTCCTACTGGCCCAACGCGATTTTCTTCGCCCGGCCCGTCCCCGATCACCCCACCAAGGTCGCCGGCATCGTCACCGGGCACCACGTCGGCCGCGTGGGCGAGCTGGTGATCTTCGACCCGGCCGCCGGACGCCAGGAGGCCGACGGCGTGGTGCAGCGGATCCCCGGCTACGGCCAGAAGGTCGAGCCGATCATCATGGACAAACTGACCATCGACAGTTGGCCGAAATTCTCGCACCCGTTCCCGCTGAGCGAGAAGTACCTCGTCGTGGCCGCCAAACCCACGCCCGGGGCCCTGTGGGGAATCTACCTGGTCGACGTGTTCGACAACCTGGTGTTGCTCATGGAGGTGGAAGGCCGCGCCCTGTTCGAGCCGATCCCTTTCCGCCGCACGGCCACGCCGCCGGTCATTCCCCAGCGCATCGAACCGGATCGCAAGGACGCGGTGGTGTACCTCGAGGACGTCTACCGTGGCCCGGGTCTGGCCGGCGTCCCCCGCGGCACCGTGAAGAGACTCCGCGTGTTCAGCTACCACTTCGCCTATCCGTACAAGTCGGGCGGTCAGCACCGCGTGGGCAGCGACGGGCCGTGGGAGCCGAAA
>DATLAN010000402.1:0-11684 GCA_035527455.1 Thermoguttaceae bacterium | reverse complement strand
CGGAATCGGTTGTCCACTTCGCGAGACGTGTTCGGAGAATTGTCGGGGTGGCGCAGCCACAAGAGGCATCGAGGCCGCGTCAACCTCCCGTGGCTGCGCCACACCGACGATTTTGCGAAAACGTCCAGCGGCATGGACCGCTTGTTCCGCAAAATCGGCGGTGCTACCCGCTCCGACGACGCCGAGGCCGGCCGACGTCATGCCAACGAACTCTCCGGCCAACCCGGCCGGCCTACGGCCCTGGAAATCTGGAAATCTCGCTCCCCCATCCACGCCGCCGAACGAGAGAACTTCCTCTTGACCCTCGACACCTTCCGAAGTCCAATGAAGGAAGCCATGAATCCCGAATCACAAGATCCCCTAACCCAGGCCGAGTTGGCCGCCATCGAACGTCGTGTCGTCCGCCAGGCTCTCGTCGAGCTTGGCATCCTATCCACAAACTGGAGGTCGCTTACTCTACCAATGAAACCCCGAAAGTGCGCAAGAATTTCATGAGGCGCACAACGCTCTCTTGAATGCCGAGCAACAGATAAAGGAACCGAACGATGTTGCGAGAAGGAATGATGCCGTGGCTTCAGTCAGCGCACGGGCGAATCAGGCAGCCTGCAACTTTTGCTACGTGTAGGCCATACGGCCTCGCCTCAGCGATGCCTATTGTAGCCATTCTCTGCGCCGCGGGATTCTTCAACGCAGGGGCAGCGTCCGCCCAGGCGCCGAAAAGATCGAGCGTGTACGCGCGCGCCGATTGTCTTTCCCACAGTTTTGTTCTTCTGCTTTCCAATGACGAGGTACTGATCTGGGACGCCGATCAGGGATCCGCTTCGTCGCGGTTCCCCTTTTCGCCAAAGCTCGTTCATGCGTGTGAAACGCTCACAATCGCGCCAAAGGACGCCAGCTTCATTCCGATCGAAGGGGGCCGGCTGGCGGTGGGCGTTGGACAGGAGTGGTTCGTTGTCGATCGGAAGTCGAGCGAGATCGTCAAGGAGTTTTCTTCGACAGGACCGTGGCCGCCGTACTGCCGGGCCGGTGGAAAAACGGTGGGAGTGTTCCCGGAGCCATTGAGCGATGCGGGTTTTCCGCTGGAGAATGTGAACATCGTGCTCGATCTTGGCTCAGGACGGGAGATTGCAAGGTGGAAGGCGCCGGACTACAGGAAGGTGTGGAAGCATCTTGCGGGCGAGGTTGGCGTCTGCACGGGACCGTGCCATTCCAGCGGACTAGTCGCATTCACTGGATTGATACCGGGACTCAGCGGCACGGAGGTTATCGTCTGGGATGCAATCCGCTCCAAGGTGTTGTGGCGAGTGACTTCTAAGACTTGTTTTTTGGACGTGTCCGCGTTCAGTCCCGACGGCAAGGCGTTGGCGATGGTGCAAGATGTCAAGGGCAAGCCCGCAGTACGAGATGCGAGGAATGGTCGACTGCTCGCAACGCTGGACGCAACTACATTTGAGGACTTGCCGTACTACTGCGCATTCAGCAGAGGCGGGGACAAGCTGCTTGTTCCCGTGGCTGGCACGGAAGCGATCGTTTGGGATTGGAAAGACAGCGGTCGGTCGCGGCGGGTTGGCCCGCGCGCGGCAGACGTTGAGGATAACGAGGCGCGGAGCTGGTTCGTGTTTTCCTCGGATGGCAGCCGCGTCGTTCAATTGACGGACCAATTCAGGGTGTACGAGTATGATGCTGAGACTGGGAGGTTGATTAGCGAAAAAGTCATTTCGTTCGAGGACTCTACCGGCAAGCCGGAAGGCCGCTGTCGGCCGCTTCGCTATCCTTCTTGTTAGCGAGGATGAGTTCCGGAAACGCTATACATAATTATCGACTCCCGGAAACGATTCTGCTAGGTTAACCAGATGGCTCGATTGGCAAGAGTAGTTGTTCCGGGCATGCCCCACCATGTGATCCAGCGGGGGAACCGCCGGCAGCAGACGTTCTTTGGCGACGACGACTACCGGGCCTATCTGGACCTGATGGCCGAGTGGTGTCCTCAGCACAAGGTCCAGGTCCGGGCCTATTGCCTGATGCCCAACCACGTGCACTTGATCGTGGTCCCCAAGTCGGCCGACACCCTGGCTCGGGCCATCGGCGAGGCCCACCGGCGTTACACGCGACGGGTCAATTTTCGCGAGGGCTGGCGCGGCCATCTCTGGCAAGGCCGCTTGTTCCGCAAAATCGGCGGTGCTGCCCGCTTTCAGTCCAGCTTCACTGTCCAGACGTTTTCCCCGTCGTTGGTAAGCGTGAATTCTCTGGCCGTCTTCTTTCCCCCGGCGGCAACCGTGATCCGGTAATCACCCATGAACCCGCGGAAGCCGGCCTTGCCGGTGCGATCGGCCTCGACGTTGGCGTCTGTTTTCACCCGCGGCTAAAGACAAAGTGCGCTCGACCCCGCAGACGGCGAGCACCCCGATGCCGGCCAGCCCGCTGTCGTGGCTACTCGTTCGACGGTTCCCTGAGCAATCCAAAGAACTCCTCGATACCCTCGGCGAGCGGGTACACTTCATCGGAGAACGCTTTCTTTAGTGCAATGCAACCACGGTCCTCCGGGTGTGTAACCAAGAAGATGAGGTTTCCCATCAGCGTATAGCCGATCGGCAGAATCTGTGGCGGGTCGTTGTCGTCGAACAACGCGAGGTCTGCTTCTGATGCAAGTTCCGCCACAGAGTGTGTCGCTCCTATGCCCGACATGAAGGCAAGACGATCCAAAGGGCATTCCTCCATCGGCGGGACAATTTCAGGCTCTGTGAACAATCCGCCATTGAATTCAAGGAGGAACCGACGAAAATCGTCTGGCAATGACACGCCAAGCCGTTTCTCGAGATCGTCGACTTGACCTTTCGAAGGCAAGGGAAAACGTTCCTCACAGAAGTCATCGTAAGCAGCCGTTATCGTCTTCATGTACCCTACACATCATCTCGGGGCCGATCGGTTGTAGGGGGCCTATTCGCTATTCAAGCTCAGACCCCATTCGCACCGTCCAGCGGTTCTGCTGCGACTTGCCGAGGGTGAACTTCTCGACCACGGCCGGTTTTCCGGCAACGCTCACCGTGACCTGGTAGTCGCCGAGGAACCCTCGCAGCCGGGCCGATCCGTCGTCGCCGGTCCGCAACTCGGCGGTCGTCCACCACGTGCCCTTGATCAGTTTCTTCAGTTCGTCGTACATCGGCTTCGGCGTCATGTCGCTGCGCAGGAACCCGGCCGGGGCGCCTTGCCAGGCGCCGTTGTCGCTGAAGTCCCACCACGTGATCGCCTCCACGGCCGGATGGGAAAAGAGCATGGTGTAGAAGCGGACCGCCTCCCGGGCTTGATAGGCTTCCCCGTCGGGCGTCGAATCCCAGGGCCGCGGCCGCTCCCAGCCGCGCTCGCCCGAGAGGATCGTCGTCTCGGTGAAGTGCAGCGGCACGCCGAACCGCGAGAAGCGCTCGCAAACGTCCCAGATCTTGCGGTTGGTCCACGTGCCGCCGTGCATGTGGCTCTGGATGCCGATCACGTCGTACATCCGCCGGCCGTTCTCATCGACCAACTGCTCGACTACCCGCTCGTAGGGCGGATCGGTGCGATAGTCGTTGATCAACAGCGTGGCCTTCGGGCCGGCCTTCCGCGCGTGGACAAAACACTCGCGCGTGAACTCCATCTGGCCGACCTTCTGCCACATGGCCGTGTGCTTCGGCGCTTTTTGGAGAAACGACGGCCGGTCGAAGTGCGTGGGCTCGTTGACCACGTCCCAGCGGTCGATCAGCCCGGCGAAACGCGACACGCAATCGTCGATCCGCGCCATCTGCAGCCGGCGGATCTGCTCGGGATCGTCGGGCAGCCACGCCGGATCGCTGTAGTTCCAGGCCAGCGGGTGGCCCTTGGTGGTGATGCCTTGTTCTTGGCACCATCGGGCGGCCCGTTGCGTGTACTCGTGGTCCGGCTCGCCTTGGGTGCGTTCATAGGAAGGCCAGTAGAACGCCAGCGTGGCGTAGTTGAGCAGCTCGGAAAACTGCCGGCGGTAGGCCGTTTCGAGCTGCTCGTCCGGCAGCTTGCCCCAGCGGTAGAGGTTGCAGCCGAAGAGGAAGGCGTGCCGGGTCTGCTCGACGGCGACCTTCGCCCCGGGCACCGGTTTGCCGGCCGCATCGACCACCGTCACGACGGCGTCGGCCCGGCGGTGTTCCTCGATCCGCGCTTCGGCGCCCGCGAGGAGGTCTTCCTCGGAAACCTCCGCGGCAAACACGGGTGAGAACGCGACAAACGAGATTACGACCACGAGGGCCGTCCACGACAGAAGATACGCGCGTTGTTCGAACATGATTCGTCTCACTTCAGGGGGAGAGTCAATGTAGCCATCTCGCTCCGCGAGATGGAGCCACGTCTCGCGGAGCGAGACGGCTACTATTCTTCTACAGGTGCCACGGCGCCCGCATGGGGATGTTCACGAACCGGTTGGCCTCTTCGTCGCCGACGATCTGCTCGTTGACCGGGTCGTACTGAAGCTTGCGGTTGAGGCGAATGGCGACGTTGGCCAGGTTCATCAGCGTCGAGACGCGGTGCGACGACTCGGCGCCGCCGCCCGCCTGCTGCCGGGTCTTCACCGCCACGTCGAACTCGACCAGCGCCGGCGGGTCGGGCAACTCGTCGTACCGCTTGCGGCCCGCCTCGTCCAGGTCGCCGACGCCGACTCGGCTCTTCTCTTTCGGCCGGTCGTAACTCGCCTTGTGGGCGCCGCCGGTCATCACGATCCGCAGGCCGTCGGCGTAGGTGCATTCCACCCAGCTATACTCCCGCACCGCGTCGGGGTGTTGCGGCCAGGGGCACGGCCCCGGGTCGATCAGCACCGGGCTGGTGTCGTCCTTGCCGTAGATCCACTGGACCGGGCAGAGGCTGTGGAAACCGAAGTTCGTCAAGTCGCCGCCCTCGTAGTCCCAGTAGAAGCGGTTGCTGTAATGCACCCGGGCGGCGTTGTACGGCTTGTATGGGGCCGGGCCCAGCCACAGATCGTAATCGAGCGACTCGGGGATGTTGTCCTGCCGCGGCAGGCTCGGGTTGCCCGTGCGGTTCTTCGCGCCGGCGGTGCCCACCACGCCGTCGAGGCTTTTCAAGAGGCCGTACTTGATGATCTTGTGGTTGGCCTTGTTGTCCGCACTTTGCGCGCCGAAGCGGCCGAAGGTGCCGATCTGGAAGACCGCGCCGTATCGCTTCACCGCGTCGGCCACGGCCCGGCCTTCGGCGATGAACTTGGTCATCGGCTTTTCGCAGAAGACGTCCTTGCCGGCTTCGGCGGCGGCGATGCAGGGGATCGCGTGCCAGTGCGGCGGCGTGCCGATGGCCACCGCGTCGATGTCCTTGCGTTCGAGCATCCTGCGGAAGTCGACGAACCGGGTCTGGTTGTCCGGCTCGCCGCCGAGGTGGCCGGCGTCCACGTCGCAGACGGCGACCCGCTTGCAGCACGGCCACCGCTTCATGCCGGAGTCCTTGCGGCCGCCGTTGCCGATCACGCCGTAGGTGATCGTTTCGCTGGGAGGGATTTCACCGGTCCCGCCCAGCACGTGCCGGGGAACGATCGTGGCCGCCGCGGCCACGGCCGTGGTGGTGCCGAGAAAACGCCGCCGGGTGATTCGTTTGCTACGCTTATCAGCAGACATGGTGATGTATCTCCTTCAGGATTGTCTTGTGGATGGGTGTGAACGCACCGGCTACCGTCCGGCTTGGTCAAGGAGCAGTTGCGCCTGCTGACGCACGGTCTCTTCCACGGTCGCCTCCAGGACCTTCTGCAACAGCTTCTGGGCCTGCTGCGGCTCGTCCTTCCGAATGGCGGCGGCCAGATCGACGGCCGTTCGGGCGGCCGGATGGCGGTATCTGGGCTCGCGGGAATCCATCGCGGCCATCACGTCGCCGGCCGCACCGGCACCGATCGCCGCGGCCAGACCTTCCAAGGCGGCGGCCCGATCGTGGACGTCTTCGGCCGCCTGGTGCTTGGCGAGCAACTGGCGGAAGATCTTCTCCGCCTCGCTCTTCTTGCCCGCTTCGCCCAACCGGCGGCCCAACAGCAGGCAGGCGCTGGTGGCCTGGGTCCGCTCGTACGGCGCCTGCGTCTCGGCCGCCTTCAAGAGCACCTCGGCCGATCCCGCGTCGCCCATGTCGGCCAAAGCGTACCAGGCCATCAGCCGCACGTCCCGATTGGGATGATCGACCGCCTGGCGGATGGCGGCGGCCGAGCCCGCGTCGCCCAACTCTCCCAACGCCTTGATGACCGTGGGCAACC
Organism: Thermoguttaceae bacterium; assembly: GCA_035527455.1. Classification (GTDB taxonomy): domain Bacteria; phylum Planctomycetota; class Planctomycetia; order Pirellulales; family Thermoguttaceae; genus DATLAN01. The sequence continues at coordinate 5,443 of DATLAN010000402.1, read as the reverse complement.
GTTTCTCGCCGGCCTCGGGCAGCGCCACTCGCAGCGCGACGATCGCCCGCGGGTCGCCGATGGCCAGCAGCGCCTGGGTGGCCGGTTCGCAGAGCCGGTCGCTTTCCAGCAGCCTGGCCAGGGCGGGGATCTCCTCCGGCCGTCCGCAAAGCTGAAGCTGCCGGCAGAGGAACGCCTTCAGCTCGTCGGAATGAGTGCCGTCGAGCCCTTCGGCCAACGTCTCGGCGACCAGCTTGCGCTGGGCGTCGGCCCCGGGCCGCGCGGCGTAGATGGCCAGGGCGTGGACTGCGTACTTCGGTTTCACGCCGGCCGGATCGCCGAACTCGTCGCCGACCATGTCGATCAACTGGGCGATGGTCGCCGGTCCTCCGGCCAGAAGCTTCTCGCACATCTGGCTCGTCTCGGCGTCGTTGTCGCTGGGCAGCTTGTCGAGGATCTCGGCCACTTGTGATGAATCGTTCACGGCAACACCTTTCCTGCAATTCGTGGTGGGTTCAATGGCCTCGTGTCGGCGCCCCGGGCGGCGACACGGATCACCGTCGCAACGATAATCTAGGGTCCCTGCGCGGAGAATGCAATGAACCTCCATCCGTGGGGCGGTTTTTCCTTGATCGATCCGGTTTCATCAGCTAAAACAATTAGTAGGGGTTCTGCCGCAAACAATGGAGGGGTCTCTCATGTCGGCGTTATGTCGTGTTGCCAGGAAACTGCGGTACGTAAGTGTACTCGGCACAACGGCTTGTGTTGCGGCGTTCACGCTTTTCGGGACCGCCCTCGCCGCGGAACCCGAGCGCCGCTCGCTGGCGGATGGGCCGACCGAGTTCCGGCCGGAGACCGAAATCGACATTTCCGGCCCCTACCACGCCGACGTCGGCGGCGAGAGGTTCCCTTCCACGCTGGATTTTTGGGGGCCGAAAGCGACGTTGAAGATCGCCATGGACGGTCAGGACAAACCGATGATCGGCATGTTCCTCAACAACCGGCTCAAGGTCGTCTCGGAGTACCTGGCCGAAAACTTCAACCTCACGACGATGGTCGAGGCCACCTACGACGGCCGTTGTTTCTACGGCCAGTACAGCCGGATCGACGCGGCGCTGGGTGCCAAAATCGCGCCGATCGTGCTGACGCCCGTCTGGAACGACGGCGGAGGCGGCGTCCCGGTCAAGATGCCCCTGCCGCCCAAGATCGACGACATCCCGGGCAATTACGGGCTGACCCTGACGAATAAAGACGGGCAGGCTATCAACACCAATGCCCAATTCGCCCTGGACGGCCGCGCGATCACGGTCAACGCCGGCGGCCGGGTCTATCGCTGCGACTACAGCAACAAGGAGATGTATCCGCTCTACTGGCGAGGCAACCGGATGGATACCTTCAAGCTCATCCCGAGCGAGAACGGTTTTACCGGCAAGTTCGTCAAGGAAATCAACGGCCAGGAGGAGGAATTCGACGTCAATCTCGTCAAGGGCGCCGGAGGCGGCGGAGACGATCCCAATTGGACGTTCGTATACGACGTGATCGTCAACAATACTCCGCCCGTCTGGATCGGCAAACTGACCCTGCACGAAGACCAGGCGAAGCTGGTCATCGACGTCAACAACCAGAAGGCGACCATGACCGGCTCGCTGGTGGAGAACGTGCTGAGCGGGACGGGCGATTACGGCAAGTCGACGGTCTCCATCCGCGCCCAGATGAACCCCAACGGTTTCGCGGGTCTGTTTCGCAAGACCGACGGCGGCGTCGTCCGGCAATACCCCATTATCCTGAAGAACCGCCCCGCCCGCACGGCCGGACCGGCGTGGTGATCCGCCGGGCCTGATAGTAGCCGTCTCACTCCGTGAGACGAAGCCCCTCTCTCCCCAGCGAGATGGCCACCATTGCGAAAGCCCCAACATGCGACAAGCTGCAATCTCCGCCGCCCTGTTCACGCTGATCGCCATGGCTGCCCGCGCCCCGGCCGATGACTGGCCGCAGTGGCGAGGCCCCAACCGCGACGGCAAGAGCGCGGAGACGGGCCTCTTGAAGCAGTGGCCCGAGGAAGGCCCTCCGCTGGTCTGGAAGGCGAACGCCGCCGGCATCGGCTTCGGCGGGCCGTCGATCGCCGACGGAAGAGTCTTCGTCATGGGCAACGGCCCGATAGACGAATGGATCGTCTGCCTTGACGACAAGACGGGCGAACAGATCTGGGCCTGCAAGACCGGCGGCATCCATTCCCTGGGCGGCGGCTATCCCGGCCCGCGGAGCACGCCCACCGTCGCCGGCGGAAAGGTCTACGCCCTGGGATTGGCCGGGCGGCTCATCTGCTGCGATGCCGAAACGGGTAGACCCATCTGGCACCGGGAAATGAGGCGGGATTTCGGCGGCAAGGAGCCTTTGTGCGGGTTCAGCGAGTCCGTGCTGGTCGACGGCGACCGCGTCATCTGCACGCCGGGCATGGAAAAGACCGTCGTGGCGCTGGATGCCGAGACGGGCGAAGAGATCTGGGCCGCCAAGGGAGGCGACGCCGCGTCGTACAGTTCCATCGTCAAGGCCGTCTTGTGCGATACGCCGCAGTATATCGCCTTCACGCTGCGGGGCGTGGTCGGAATCCGCGCCTCCGACGGGGCCATCCTCTGGCGCTACGACGCGCCCGGCAACGGACAGGCGAACTGCCCCACGCCCGTCGTGGTCGGCTCGACCGTCTTCGCCGCGTCCGGCTACGGCAAAGGCGGCGGTTGCGTGTGGATTCGCAAGGACGAAACCGGGGCGATCGTTCCGCAGGAACTCTACGCCACCAACAAGATGCAGTGCCAACACGGCGGGTTCGTCGTCGTCGACGGGTTTCTCTACGGCTGTGCCGACCCGGGCGTGCTGGTCTGTCTGAACTACAAGACGGGCGTGGTCGTCAAAGCCGCCTATACCGGCCGGTTCTCGATCGCCTACGCCGATGGAATGCTCTACGTGCGCAATGAAGACGGCGCGGTCGATCTCTACGAGGCCTCCTCGACCAAGCTTGCGCGCCGCGCCACGTTCGAACAGCCGGATCGGTCGGAGTTCATGGCCTGGCCGCATCCGGTCATCGCCAACGGACGCTTGTACCTTCGCGACCAGTACGTCGTCCTCTGCTACGACGTCTCCGCCAAGAAGGCGAAGCCGGCTGCGGACGACGAGAAAGCGGAAACAGGCCGGTAGCGTTTTCCCGCGGGAAGAAACCCCGGACGAAGTCCTTCGGGCTTGCTTCGATTGCCTTCTACTGCAGGCCCTGCAGGAACGTCCAGGCCACGACCAGCCCTACTCCTCGAACCGAATCTCCAGGATCTCGAACTTCAACGTCCCCTGCGGCACCTCGATCTCGACCTGTTCACCCACCTTGCTGCCGACCAACCCCTGGGCCAGCGGGCTGGTGAACAAGATCTTGCCGGCGTCGTAATCCTCTTCCCCGGCGCCGACCAACGTGAATTCCTCTTCATCCTTGAACTTCAAGTCCTTCACCTTGACCGTGCAACCGAACCCGACCTCGTCCTTGGGCAATCGCGAAGGGTCGACCAGCACGGCATGGGAAAGCTTCGCACGCAGATCGTTGATCTTGGCCTCCATCATCATGCGGCTTTCCTGGGCACCGTGGTACTCGGCGTTTTCGCTCAGATCGCCTTCCGCCCGGGCTTCGCCCAGCCGTTTGAGGATCTTGGGCAATTCGATATCGTGAAGCCGATCGATTTCCCCTTTGATCTTGTCGTAGCCGGCGCGTGTCATGGGGATCTGTTCGGACATGTCTCGGTCTCCCGCGGGGCGAAAAAAACGCGACCGCCCACCCTTGCGTGGGGGCCGCTGTGTTTTCTGGCAAGTAAGCTGCTATTGTCGTTGATTCAGCGGGGCGTGTAAAGGCGAGGTTCCAGACGCCTTGTTGCCGTGCGAGGCAGAGCCTATGATAACGCCTCCCCGCGCGTTTGCCGAGCCGATGATTTCCAACCTTTACTACTGCGAGTTCGCAGGCAATACCTTCGTCGTCCAAGCCGAGGCCGAGGCCGTCGAGAAGACCGAGACGACGCTTGCCATCCTTCAAGGTATCAAGGACCTGCTCGGCCACGGGATCCGGATCGTCTTGGTCCTGGGCAAGGGGACGGAGTTCGAGAGGGAGCTTCGCGCGTCCTTTGGAGCACGCCCGCACCCCGAGACGAACCGGCTGATCATCCCCGAGACGGCCCTTGCTCGCATCCAACAAGAGCGTCGCCGAATCGGCAACGTCGTCGAAGGGCTGTGCCGGTTGTGCGACGTGCCGTGCCGCGTCTTCCCGGAGTCCGTGATTCGAGCGGAACGTAGAATCGCGCACGGGAGCACCGGCATGGTGACCGAAATCGAGATCGGCGGCATCCAAGCGGCCCTGGACCAGCGGAGGCTTCCGGTCATCGGCTTCGGAGGAGAGGACGACGACGGCCGGTTTCTCCACGTTTCCGCAACGTCGCTGGCGGCTGATCTGGCGGTCGAGCTTGGCGCACAGAAACTGCTGTTCTTGATGAAAGCGGACGGCGTCTTTCTGCCGGACCACCGAGGAGACAGACGCCGGCTCAGCTTCGCGGACCTCGAACAGCTCCTGTGCCTCTTGCAGCGGAAAGATCCAAGCGGCAACTTCGTCCTCTCCGGAACCGTCCTACCCAAGGTCCATGCGAGCATCCGCGCCGTCGCCGGGCACGTCGGCCAGGTTCACCTCGTTTCGTATTCGCGATTGCTCGAGGAAATCCTCACCCGCACGGGCGTGGGAACCATGATCGAGCGCCGCCAGAGCCACCACGTCGATTACGCCCGACAGAGCGACCTGGAAGAGGTCTACCGTCTTCACGCCGAGTCGCAGGGCTACACAACGCCGCACGGTACGCCGTACGTCAAACCGCTGGACCGATCGGAACTGGAGCGACGGTTGCCGCAAACGCTCGTGCTCAAACATCGAGGGATCATCGTCGGCAAGCTCCATGCGACCGACGTGCCCGGGGCGCCGGGAATCCTCCAGATCGGCGGATTGGTGATCGGAGAAAACCATCAGGACTCCCAGCAAGGGCAGTTGCTGCTGGGCGAATCGCTTGGCCGCTTCCGAGAGAAGGGGTATGCCGGGGCCGTTGCCATTACGGCCGCAAAGCGGGCCAAGAGGCTGTTCGAGCGAGCCGGGGGGCAGCGAAATCCGTCGCGCCCCTGGCAGACTTCGCTGCTGAAGAGCGCGCTGGAGCGATACGCCTTGGAGGAGCGGCGGCAAGTGCAACTGTTCGAGTTCTCGCTGGCCGGCGGGTGCGCGCATGTTTGACGTAACCGATTGTGATAACGACGTTTAGCGGGCGGGCTTGCCCGCCGTTTGGTTGCGGCGCTGGGGGGTAGGGCTGGAACGATCCGTTTTCCGAACCCCCGACCAAGAGCCCCCAGCCCCGAGCCCCCAGTCCCGAGCCCCCAGTCCCGAGCCCCCAGTCCCGAGCCCCCA
>DATLAN010000401.1:0-31699 GCA_035527455.1 Thermoguttaceae bacterium | reverse complement strand
GTGGAAATCGCCGGGATGGGCGGGCGTGCCCGATACGATCCGCGGGAAGTTCGTACCAGGAGAAGAACCAGGAGAAGAATATGAATCGGCAACGATCGGCGGCGATCGCCGTCGCCCTGGTTGCACTGGGAACCCTTCGAGCCTTCGCCGGGCAAGCCGCGCCGGAGACTCGCGAAGCCGCCCCGCGGGCGAGCGTGGTCCGCGACTGGATGCTCCAGGACTACATGAGCATCGACCTGCCGCATGAGTTGGAGCAACAGAAGCAGCAGTGGCGGGAGAAGTACCTCAAGGCCCGTGAATCCAAGCCGGACGCGCCCGTGCTGAAAGACCTGGCGTGTTTCGTCAGCGATCGCGATTCGGTCGTCGAACAGGCGATGGTCGGCCGCGTGATCGAGGAATTGGCGGAAACGGGCAAACCGATCCGCGACGAGACGGCCGCGCTGGTGCAGGCGCAAACGCCCGGCGGGGATCCCCGCTGGAAAGCGCTGTATCTTCGCGCCTGCGAGCTGCGCCGGGCAAATCGCCTCGAGCCGCTCTCGGCGCGCTGGAAGCGGTTCGTCTTCAGCGAGCACCACCACATCCCGGGCACGTGGAAATACACCGAGGCCCTGTCCGACGCCCAGAGTTTTCGGTTCTTCAAGCCGGGCGCTGCGCTGAAGGTCCTGGAAATGGACGGCCCCTACGGCACGGTCCGCACACTGCTGGAAGATCCCGGCGGCATGCTCCGCAATCCGGACGTTTCCTACGACGGCAATCGGCTGCTGTTCGCGTGGAAGAAATCGGATCGGCAGGACGATTTTCATATTTACGAGATGGAACTGGCCGGCGGCGAGATCCGCCAACTGACGCACGGCCTGGGACTGGCCGATTACGAGGGCGTCTATCTGCCCGACGGCAGCGTGCTGTTCAACTCTACGCGCTGCGTGCAGACGGTCGACTGCAACTGGACGGAGGTGAGCAACTTCTACCTGATGGACACCGACGGGCGCTACATGCGGCGGATCGGGTTCGACCAGGTCCACACGATTTTCCCCACGGTGACCGACGACGGACGCGTCCTCTACACCCGCTGGGATTACAACGACCGCGCACAGATCTATACGCAGCCGGTGTTCCAGATGAACCCGGACGGGACCTGCCAACGGGAATTCTACGGCGGCAATTCGTGGTTCCCGACCAACGTGGTTCACGCCCGAAAGATCCCCGGATCGAACAAGGTCATGGCGATCGTCACCGGGCACCACATGCCGGCGCACGGCAAGCTGGCGGTGATCGATCCGGCCTTGGGACGGCAGGAAGGCCGCGGCGTGCAGTTGATCGCGCCCATGCGCCCGACCGAGCCGATCCGGATCGACCGCTACGCGCAGGGCGGGAATCACTTCCAGTATCCTTACCCGCTCGATGAAGAGCGGTTCCTGGTCACGCTGGCCCTGCCGACGCCCGATGGGGAACTCGGCCGGTTCAATATCTACTTCATGGATATCGACGGGCGCCGCGAGCTGCTGGTCGAGGGCAAGGAGTCGGGCGAGGGGATCGGCTGCCGGCAGGTCGTGCCGCTGGGCCCGCGCCCGCGACCCTACGTGCGGCCGAGCAAGGTGGATTACCGCCGAACGACCGGTACGTTCTACGTGCAGGACGTTTACGAAGGCCCCGGCCTCCAGGGCGTTGCTCGCGGCACGATCAAGCGGTTGCGGGTGGTGGCGCTGGTGTTTCGGGCGTCGGGCATCGGGCGGACGCAGCAGAACGGCGAAGGAGGCAGCTCGAACGTCTCCAGCCCGATCGCCGTCGGCAACGGCTCCTGGGACGTGAAGATCGTGCTGGGCGCCGCCGAAGTCCACGAAGACGGCTCGGCGTTTTTCGAGGCCCCGGCGCGAACGCCCGTCTACTTCCAGGCGCTCGACGAGAAGAACTGCGTCGTGCAGACGATGCGGAGTTGGGCCACGCTGATGCCGGGCGAGAACCAGTCGTGCGTGGGCTGCCACGAATACAAGAACGGCACGCCCCGGGCGAAGCTGGGCCCCTCGCTGGCCATGAAGACCGGCCCGCAGCCCCTGGAACCCTTCTACGGCCCGGCCCGTGGGTTCAGCTACGTCGAGGAAATCCAACCCATTCTCGACCGTCATTGCGCTGGCTGTCACACCGAGGGCAAAGACGAGCCCTGCCTTTCCGGCGAGATCGTGACCATCGACAGCATGAAACGGCAGATCAGCAAGTCGTATCTGGCACTGACGCACACCAAGGGAACCAACGGCGACCACGGCCACCCGATGGTCAACTGGATCGACAGCATGTCGGGCCCGGCGATGCTGCCGCCGTATCATCGCGGCGCCGCCACCAGCCGGCTGATGACGCTGCTCGAAGAGGGCCACGAGGACGTGCGGCTGACGCGGGAGGAAATGGACAAGCTCGCCTGCTGGATCGACCTGCTGGTTCCCTACTGCGGCGATTACACCGAGGCGCACGCGTGGTCGCAGAAGGAGCAGGAACAGTACGCCCATTTCGCGGCGAAGCGGAAACGGATGGAAGAGCAGGAGCAGGCGAACATCCGGGAGTGGATCGAGAACCAGTAGCCCGCCGAGCCGTCTCGAGCCTATGAACTTGTCCGACAATCCACGCATACGGCTCTTGACGTTGTGTGCGCTGTACGTGGCCCAGGGAATCCCGTGGGGCTTCGTTTATTACACCTTGGCGGCCTATCTGGCGGCCCGAGGTTTGAGCCTCGACCAGTGGGGCACCGTGCTGGCCATGTCCACGCTCCCCTGGGCGCTGAAGTTCGTCTGGGGACCGATCATCGACCGCTTCACGTTTCTCCCCATGGGCCGGCGCCGACCGTGGATCCTGCTGGCCCAGGTGCTGATGGCCGTGACCATCGCCACGATGATCGCCATTCCCGACCTGGTCGCCGGGGTGGCCGCGCTGAGCTGGATGGTCTTTCTCCACAACGTCTTCAACTCGCTGCAAGACGTCTCCGTCGACGCTTTGGCCGTGGACCTGCTCGCAGAGGGCGAACGCGAAAAGGTCAGCGGCATGATGTTCGGGGCGAAGTATCTGGGAACCATCATCGGCGGCTTCGGCTTCGGCTTCATCCTGGAAGACTACGATCTGCGCACGGTATTGATCGCACAAGTCGCCATCCTGCTGGGGATCATGTTGGTGCCGTTGCTGGTCCGCGAGCGGGCCGGAGAACGCCTGTTGCCGTGGACAAAAGGCCGAACGATGGCCCCCGCCGCGGTTCGATCCGCCGCCTCGATCCGCCGACTGTTCATGATGTTGGTTCGAGCCTTTTCGCTTCGTTCCACGCTCATGGGTGCCGCGATTGCCCTGGCCGGGTACGTGGGGGTCGGCATATTGGGCGCCGTGACCCCCGGTTTCTACGTGAACGAACTGGGCTGGGAGGAGAAGCAGTACACCGATATCCTCGGAGGTGCCGGTGAACTGTTTGGCCTGATGGGCTCGGTCGCCGGTGGTTTCCTGGCCAGCCGGTTCGGTGCCCGGCGCATGGCCGCAGTCGCCACCATCCTGCTCGGGGCGACCTGGATCGGATTCAGTCTCTGCGAGCCGCTTTGGCCGGAGAAGACCTTCGTCATCGCGTTCACCCTTGCGACAGGAGCCTTCTCCGCCGTCCTGACCGTCTCGCTCTTCGCCGTGTTCATGGCGATTTCCTGGCCCCTGATCGCCGCGACTCAATTCACGACCTACATGGCCTTCATGAACCTCTCGCAAACCTTCGGGGCCAAGATCGCCGGCTGGCTCGACAGGCTGCTGTACCTGGACCAGATCTATCTCTGTGCGGGCGTCTTCCAGATTTCACTGATCCTCCTGCTGCCGTTGATCGATCCGCGTCAAACCCGGCGCGTTTTGGGGGATGGGACTGAACACGATTCGAGCCGGTAATAGAATGCAACGCAGTAATGGAATGCAACGCAGTGATGGAATGAAACGCAGTGATGGAATGCAACGCAGTGATGGAATACAACGCAGTGATGGAATGAAACGCCCCCGCACTGCGCTGCGGGGGGATACGTTGTGTCGCTCAAAATCCACTCCCACGACATCCCCCCACAATGCAATGTGGGGGCGTTACGGGCGTGCCATGCGGGGGCGTTTGGGAGGCGAGTCAGACCGAACCCACCCTCGAATGCTCCACCCGGGCGATCCCCGCGGCGCCGATGTAGCCGGCGTCGCCGCCGAGACTGGCGAAGTCGATGGTGATCCGCTCGGCCAAGACGGCAAACGCGCGGCGGTCGACCTCTTCCTTCACCCGGGCCAGGAACCGCCGGCCCAACTCGCTGCCGTTGCCGCCGAAGGTCATCGCTCCACCGAGCAACACGCCGTTGGGGTCGATCGTGTGCATCAGGTTGACCGTGCCGATGCCCATGTATCGGGCCACCTCGAAGATGATCTCCAGCGACAGCTCGTCGCCCTTCTCGGCCTCTTCGGCGATCAGCTTAGGCGAGAGTTCGGCCCCGTCGGCCAGCCGGGCCGTGAGCGAACTGTTGCGGCCGGCGTCCAACAGTTCCCGGGTGCGTTTGACCACGGCCGTGGCGCTGGCGTAGGCCTCCAGATGGCCCTGCTGCCCACAGCCGCAAACTCGGGCGTCCTCGGCGTCGTTGACGATGATGTGTCCGCACTCGGCCCCGTGGCTGTTCTCGCCGTCGATGGAAAGGTCGCCGATGATGATGCCGCAGCCGATGCCCGTGCCGAGGGTGAACAGGACCATGCTGTGAAAATCGCGCCCGGAACCGATCCAGAACTCCCCGTAGGCGGCGGCAGCGGCGTCGTTGGCAAAGGCCACCGGCAATCCGCAATGATGGCTGACCCGATCGCGAATGGGGAAATGATACCACTCATCTCCATTCTCGCCCCGCAGATTCACCGGCTCGACCAGCATTCCGGCAGGGATATCCATGGTTCCCGGCGACCCGAGTCCCACCCGGGCGATATCCGAGGGTTGCAGCCCGGCCTTGGCGATCGCGTCTTTCACGGCCGCCCCCATTCGCGCGGCGGCGTCTTCAGGCCCCTTTTCCGGCTCGGTGGGCACACTCAGCCAGGAGAGCGAGCGGCCCGTATCGTCGACCACGCCGACCTTGGTATTCGTCCCACCCAGGTCGATCCCGACGAAAAACGGGGCCCGGGCCTCCTGAAGTGAAATGAAGCTGCGTTTTTGCGACATCACACCAACCTGCGATGGATCGTGAACGGAAACGGGTGATCGAGCGTACCGCAGTAAGTATAAACGGTGCTCGCGGGGCTGGCAATTGGAGGAGATACACCCCCCGCCCGAGGGATTCGGGACGAGGTTCCTCAGGAGCGTCCGCGGGCGCAAAGATTTTTTCGGAATATGTGGGCAAAATCAGGAAAATGGCCAAGTTGCGATTGTGTCACTTTCCCATACCGGCAAAAATACCGCATCTTAACGACCCTAGCAGTTAGTGGAGGAAACGGATTTCGCGGCGGATCGCTTCGCCCGCCCTCGACGAGCCAGGCATAAGGAGGCCGGCGCTTGCGGTGGTCGGTGCAAACTGCCAACGAAGACGGTAACACGGAGGTTGCCCGCACACCTCATCCCGACGTGTTCGCGTCTTGTCGCCACTTGCCGAAGCTGAAGCGAGTTGCTGCGCCCAAGCAAGCCGGGTGACGCCGCAGTGGGCCTCCGCCGAACGAACGAGCCGCCGCCTCTTGCACGCGGCGACTCGAACGAGAACCCATAAGGAGGGAACCGATGGTCTCGTTGCAAGCGGCCCTAACGGCCATGGCCCTGTCGGGCGCCGGTCAGCCCGTGCTCTTGGACTTCTACGCCGATTGGTGTGGCCCGTGCAAAGCCATGGAGCCGACGGTCCAGGCGTTGATCGCCGAGGGGTACCCGGTCCAGAAGATCGACGTCGACCAGCACCCGCAATTGGCACAGCAGTATCGCGTGCCGCCGGTGCCCTGTTACGTTCTGGTGGTGGATGGCCAGGAGGTGGATCGGGTGGTCGGCGGAACGACCTTCTACCGGCTGAAGCAGATGTTCGAACGGGCATCCGGCCGGGCAGTGCCGGGGCAGTCGCCCATACTGGACTACGTGGCACCGGCGAAATCCGCGCCGCCTAAGACCGCCGCGCCGATTCCCGTTCCACCGTCGAGGAGCGATTTCGCCCAATCGCGGGTCTCGCCGTCCGGCTGGTCGCCGCCGGGTGGGGAACCGGTCGATCCGGATGCCCAGTTGTTGGCCGCCAGCGTCCGACTCCGGGTGGAGGATCCGCAAGGACAATCGTACGGTTCGGGGACCATTATCGACGCGCGGCAAGACCACGCGTTGATTCTCACCTGTGCCCACATCTTCCGCGATTCGCAGGGCAAGGGGCGCATCACGGTAGACCTCTTCGGCCCCAATCCCGTCCAGCAAGTTCCCGGCCGGCTGATCTCCTGGGACTTGAACCTGGACGTGGGGTTGGTCTGCATCCAGACCCCCGGGGAAGTGGCGGTCGCGCGGGTGGCTCCGCCGGGTTACCAGATCGCGCCGGGAACGGAGGTCGTCAGCGTGGGGTGCAACAACGGGGACCGCCCCAGCGCGCAGCACAGCCGGCTCACGTCGGCGCGTTACGCGGGGCCTCCCAGTTTTCAAGTGGCCGGCGAACCGGTCGACGGTCGTAGCGGGGGCGGGATTTTCAACCGCGACGGCATGGTGGTCGGCGTCTGCAACGCGGCCGACCGGATCGACAAAGCGGCCTTCTGTGCGGCGTTGGAAGCGGTCCACGCCGAGCTGGACAAGGTCGGGCTGTCGCAGATCTACCAGGCTTCCCCGGCAGACGTTGTGCCGGCCAGTGCGATCGCGGCGATCGATCCGCCGCCGATGCCCAGGCAAATGCCCAAGCAGATGCCCGATCCATCGGGGTGGTCTCCCGTGCGCGATGCTTTGCCGGCCGAGGTGCCCATCCGTCCGGCGTTCGGCACGGTCGGCAGTACGGCCGGTTTGAGCGCGGGGCAGCATGCCGCGTTGGAGGAGATTCGCCGCCACATGCTGGCCGGAGACGAGCTGGTCATCGTGGCCCGCCGCCGTCAGGATCTCCAAGCCCGCAGCGAAGTCATCATGATCTCGCCGGAAGCGTCGCCACCGCTGATTGCCGAAGCCCCCTCATCCGGCGCAAGCGGTTCGAGAAAGGACCTGGTGGAGCTGCGGCGCGAGCGTCCGCTGGTAGGTCAGGGCTCGCCCTGACGGAATCGCTTGCCGACTTGCCAACTTGCCGACTCACCAACTTACCGACTTGCCGATATGACTGGTTCCCCTACTGATTGCTCGATGTGCTCGATCCTGTCAGGGCAAGCCCTGACCTACTGACGACTTGACGGGACGCACTCTTGTGACAATTCTTGATCGGGAGAACTGGTAACCTGACCTGCCGCCCGACGCCCCCATGCTCCTAGCTTCCGACGAATACGTCGAACAGGCCTACTTCTTCGCCACGCTCCGCGAGCGAATGCAGCAGGGCACATCCACGCAGGACCTGCTGGTGGCCATCGGTCATGAATTGCTGGCCACGACCGCGCTGCCGATGGCCGTGGACTTCATGGCCGGCGAGTTGCGGCTGACCGGCGGGTTCGCCACGGCGATGGGCCGGCTGCCCCATTATTTCACGCCCTTTCAGACCTACGTCATTGCCGAGGCGGAAAGGGCCGAGGGACGGTTCGATTTTCGCATCGCCCTGGAAATCCTCCAGCGCGAGGCCGAGTATCGCGGCCAGAAGCCGACGCCCCAGGGGGCCTTTCTCTATCAGTTCGAGGCACTCTGCCGCAACCGGCTCAGCTACGATCAGGGGTTGGCGGCGATCGCCGGCGATCCGATCTACGACCAGGGCTGGCGCGAGTGGATCCTCACCGTGCGGCGCCAGGTCGGGCTGGTCGATTTCGCCGACATGATCTACGTCCGCAGCCAACTCTACCGCCAAACGGAACGGGGCAAGAGGGACATCGACAAACCGGTCCTCTTCGGCCTGAAGGAAGGCCGCATCGCCCAGGCCAACCGGCGCAAGGACCCGCTGTATCTCTTCTCCGCGCTCGCCCGGCACCTGGGCTACCCCGGCGTGCCCCGGCCGAAACCCGAAGATACGAACATCAATCTCATTCCCATGCTGCAACGGAAAGTCGAACAACTCGACACGCGAGTCAAGCTCCTGGAAGAGGAACTCCGCGGGGGAATCGATCTGGCGAGGTTTTACGAGAAGGGGTCAGGGGTCAGGGGGCAGGGGTCAGGGGATAGGGGATAGGGGATAGGGGATAGGGGATTGGGGATTGGGGATTAGGGATTAGGGATTAGGGATTAGGATTCTAGCGTCACGACTTCTGGCACAGTGCGCGCGTATTTGACGTGACCGATAGCGATAGAAACGTTTAGCGGGCGGGCTTGCCCGCCGTTTGGTTGCGGCCAGAAGTTGCGGTGGGGATTCGGGGTTGGGGAATGGGGGATTAAAGAAAACCCAGTCCCGAGCCCCCAGCCACGAGACTACTCCCCGAGCCCCGAGACTTCGCACGCCCACGACACGGCGTTGGCCAGCAGGCGGAGGAAACTCGTTTGCCGGAAGTCGCCCTCGTGGCCCAGCGAGGTGTAGAAGACGCGACTGCCTCGGTTCAGACGGGTCCAGGCAACCGGCTGAACGTGGCCGGGACAGCCGCCGGTGAGCAACAGCGTGGCGTCGGCGACGATGCGGGGGTTCTTCTGCAGGCTGCCCGGCGAGACGAATGGCTCGACGCCGGCCAGCACGGGATGGCTTCCGGCCGACTGGACGATCTCCACTTCGGTCGAGTCGTTGGCGCAATCCCCCCGGTAGTCGCCGCCGAATATCTCCGTCTCCATTTCGGGCCACTGCGGCGAACCGTGCCCGGCCGTCCGCACGCCGATCACCGCGCCGCCACGGCGGCAGTGTTCTCGAACTCGCCGTAGCTGCCGCTGGTCGATCTTTGCCAGTTCGGCAATCAGCACCAGGCAGTCGCACGCGTCGAGGTCTTCCATGCCCGTGGGGTCATCGGCCGGGCCGCCGAACACCGGTTCGCAGGTCACCCTGCCGTGTGCCTCCAGGTGTCTCCGCAACGCGAGGATACGTCCGTCCGAGAAGTACGCCAGCGCGCCGCAAAGGAGGCCAACACGAATCGGGCGCGGGCGCTCCTCGTGATGCACGAAACCGCTCAAGTCGCACGCCTGCAACGCCGCCCAACCGGCCGAAACTCCGATCGTCCTGTGGGCCGAGTGTACGAAGTACTTGCGTCGGGAATCGTTGGAGTCGGCCATCGTGAAAAACCGTTCTGAGACTGTTCGAGCCTGCGCACAACCACCCAACCAACAACTCCCAATATCTCAAACGGATACTCGCCCGTCTACGTCCTGCCGGCCATTGTTCGACGAGATCGCAAGAATCCGGCACGGTTGCCCGGAAGGACACGGTCGGGTAAAGGGGGCAAGATTTGCCTTGGATTGGGCCGGGTGGCCCCTCCCATTAAGGGGTACGCTGCCCGAAGGGGGTGGTCATACGGTCGCCTGCTGCCGAGAACTTGTGCTGCGGCGTATTGAAACCTTGCCGTGAGTCTGGCATAATGAGGGGGCAACGATTGTGGGGGGGCCGTTTACCGCGGATTTTCAGGGGGCCACAACATGCCGATTTCATGCCACTGCGGTTCATGCGATGCGCGCTTCCAGGTCGCCGAGAAGCACGCCGGGCGCAAGGTAGAGTGCCCAAAGTGTTCGGGCACGATCGCCATTCCCGCTCTTGCCGGCGACGTTCCGGCGGCAAAGCCGAAGCCGGCGCCGCGGAAGCGACCGCCGGTTCGAGACAAGACGAAGAGTACCGATCCCGCTCAGGACGTTTCGGACTTCGCCGTCGCTGCGCTTCCGAAAATCGACACGGGCGGTCGTCCGCCGGGCGTCGAGGCCTATCTGCCCTCCAGGTCCTCGAAGCCGGTCGATCTCGGCGCGACTCGAAAGAAACTCTGGCTGATGTTCGGCGCGGCGGGGGCCGTCTGTCTGGCGGCTGCCATCGGCCTGGTCTTTGCGCTGAGTTCGGACGACCCCGGCACGGAAGCCAGGTCGAAAGGCTCCGGCGCTTCCGAAACCGGGTCGTCGGGCGGTTCCTCTTCAGCCGGTCCGAAGGAAGCCGTTCTCGTGCTCGACTGGCCCACGGCGGAACGTTCCGACGCGAAGGTGGAGATCGACGGCCGGGAGCAAACGATTCCCAAGACGGGCGAGGTGCAATACCCGCTGGACCCCGGCTCGCATCACGTGGTGATATTGCGGCGCGGCTACCAGCCCAATGACACGCAACTGTTGTTGGAGAAAGGCCAGTACCACCACTATCAGCCGCAGTGGCAGCAGTCGACGGCGCTGACGGCCAATCCCCCGGTCGCACCGCCGGCCGACGGTTCCGATCCGCCCCCGGTGGTCAGCGGGCCGCCGCCGGAAACGCACACCGTGCCGAAGGCCCTGACCTTCGACGACTGGTTGCAGGACTTCGAGGAAGCCAAACGCATCGCCGCCAAAGAGAACAAGGACATCTTGATCGCCTTCGACGGTTCGGACTGGTGCAACTGGTCCAGGAAATTGGCCGATGAGGTCTTCCTGCAGAAGACGTTTCGCGATCAGGCCGACTGGCGATTCGTGCTGGTGTTGATCGATTTCCCGAAAAAGGAAGCCGCCAAGGCCCAGGTGGAAGATCCCGAGCGGAACGAGCGTTTGTCGGACCAGTTCCACGTCTCCGGCTATCCCACGATCGTCTTGACCGACAAGGAAGGCCGTCCCTACGGGTTCGAGGGCTATGTATCGGGGGGCGTCGACAAGTTCATGGAACGGATCGTCTACTGGCAATCGCTCCGGGACCGGTTCAAGGGATTGCTGGTCAGCATCGACATGGCCGAAGGCCAGGAGAAGCTGCCCGCGATCGAAAAGGCGGTCGATTTCCTCGAAGAGATGGACATCCTCCGCTACTACGGGCCGACGCTCGACGAGTGGTACGACCTCGTTTCCCAGCTCGACCCGAAAAACGAACAGGGCGTCCTGGAGGCCCTCTTCGAGAAGACCTGGATTCTGCGGCTGATCCAACTGGACGAACCGGAAGAGGAGGAGGTCGCCGAGATCGTCGCGGAGTTGGACGCCTGGAAAGAGGATCACGAATTCAAGGATCCCGATTGCGCCGGCCGGCTGCACTTGATCGCCGCCGCGGCGTTGATCGCCGTCGACAATAGCCTGGACGCCGCCAAATACGCCAAGGCCGGGCTGGAGTATCATCCCGAGGATCCGGCCCTGCTCGCCCGGTTGGAAGCGGCCAGCGAAGCCATCGGAGGGTTCAGCTCGGGAACCGGATTCGTCGTCGCCTCGGACGGGCACATCCTGACCAATCAGCACGTGATCGACGGGGCGAAGAAGATCGCCGTCCGCCTTCCCGATCAAGAGGAAGCCGTCACGGCCGAACTCGTCGCCGAGGACGCCGAGAAGGACGTGGCGCTGTTGAAGATCAACGTCCCCACGGGTGTGCGGCTCACGCCGCTGCCCATCTCCGACGCCCAACTCGGCCGCGGGGCCAGCGTGGGGGCGTTCGGGTATGCGGAAAGCTTTTCCTTGGGCACCGGGCTGAAACTGACCACCGGCGTGATCAGTGCCTTGCCCAACGACGATTCCGAAGGGATGTACCTGCTCGATTGCCGCATCAACCCCGGCAACAGCGGCGGACCGCTCTGCGACAGCTCGGGCAACGTGGTCGGCATGGTCACCGCCAAAAGCCTCGGCGGGTTCGGCGTGGACAGCTACGGCATGGCCCTGCCGGCCGAGATCCTGTTGACCTTCCTGCGAGAGCACCTGCCCAAAACCCGCCACCCGGTCCCCCCGCGCAAGTCGGCGACGCCGCTGCCCTGGGACGAAATCGACCGTCTGGTCGGCTCGTCGGTGTTGATGGTGGTGCAGTAGAGTTTCCAGTTCTCGGTTCTGACTCCGGTAGACTGCAACACTCCCGAGCACCATGAAACCGGCCCTGTCCGGCGCGAAATAACCTTTTCAGCAATTCCCCATGGGAGGTCATGATGATGCACAACTGGATTTTCCAAGGCACGCTTCTGGCGTGTGCCGCAGTCGCCCATGCAGAGGACTCGACGGCCGCCTACACAGGCCGCAACGCGGATGCTTCGTGGCGAGAGATCCACGTCTCGAAAACCGGCAGCGATTCGGGTTCCGGCGCTCAGGCCCGTCCCTATCTGACCATCAACCAGGCCGCGTCCGTCGCCCAGCCCGGAGACGTCGTGACCGTTCACGGCGGAACGTATCGCGAGTGGGTAAAACCGCTCCGAGGGGGCGTTGACGAAGCTGGCCGCATTGTCTACCGTGCAGCACCGGAAGAGATCGTTCTCGTCAAGGGTTCCGAGCGTATCACCTCGTGGACGCACCAAGAGGGCGGCGTCTGGAAAGCCGAACTGCCGAACTCCTTTTTCGGCAACTACAACCCCTACGCCTTGAACGTTTCCGGGGGCTGGCTCAATTACGGCCAGTGGCACCATCGTGGAGACGTCTATCTCGACGGCGAGGCATTCTACGAGAAAGAAACGGCCGAAGAGGTCGATCAAGCGGAGCAGAGCTGGCATGGTCGGGTGGACGACGACGTAACGACCATCCGGGCGAACTTCGGCAAGGCCGATCCGAACTCGGAGGTGGTCGAGATCAACGTGCGCGAGTGTCTCTTCATGCCCGAGATCACCGGCCTGAAATACATCACCGTCGACGGCTTCCACTTCATGCACGCGGCCGCGAATTGGGCGCCGCCCAGCTTGGAACTGCAAACGGGCGCCGTCGGGCCGCGCATGGGGAAACACTGGATTATCGAGAATTGCACGATCACCAACGCCCGGTGCGTCGGCATCATCCTGGGACATGCGCCGGGCGTAGACTACGACGATATCGACGCCTACGGGGACCACATCGTCCGCAACAACGTCATCCGGCGTTGCGGACAGGCGGGCATTGCCGGTCAAAAGGGAGCCACGCGCTCGGTCATCTCCGGCAATCTCGTCGAGGATACCAACTACCGCAAGGAGTTCGGCGGTTGGGAAACCGCGGCGATCAAGTTCCACAACAGCGTGGACACCGTCATCAGCGGCAATCTGATCCGCGGCGTGTTTCGACAACAGCAGGGCGCCTTCGGGATCTGGATCGACTTCGGCAACCAAGGCATCCGGATCACCCGCAACGTCATCTGCGACACCGAAGCCGCCACGGTCTTCCTGGAGATGAACCACGGCCCCACGGTCGTCGATCACAACGTGCTGATCGGAAAAGAGGTTCGCAGCAACTCCGAGGCGACGGTCTTCGCGCACAACCTGTTCGTCGATTGCCCCTACGCGTACCAGCCGGACGTCAACCGCCAGTCAGGGTATTTCGAGCCGCACACGACGCAAACGGTCGGACGCAAGACCGGCACCGCGGCGGATGACAAGTGGTTCAACAACATCTTCGTTCGACGAGGACTCGACGGGGTGAAAACGGCGGAAGGCTACCAGTCGGATCACAACGTCTTTCTCGAGGGGGCGAAGAAGAGTTCCTTCGGCGACGACCACAGCGTGGTCGCCCCCGACGTCACGGGACTTGTCGTGGAGAACCATCCTCTGGGAGCCACGATCACGTTCTCCGTCAGCGACGCGCCGCTGCGCGTGAACGGGCCGCGGGTCGATGCCGAACTGGTCGGCGTCTTTCCGACCGTCGCCCAGACCATCGAGGACCGCGACGGCAATCCGATCGCGATCGATACCGACGTCCGTGGTCAGAGATTCTCGCGCCCAATCCCCGGCCCGCTGGCAGACCTCCAGCGAGGGAAGAACACGAT
This sequence comes from Thermoguttaceae bacterium, assembly GCA_035527455.1. GTDB lineage: Bacteria > Planctomycetota > Planctomycetia > Pirellulales > Thermoguttaceae > DATLAN01. The sequence goes on along the minus strand of DATLAN010000401.1, from coordinate 17,870 downwards.
TACCTGGTCCATGAAAAAGCAGTAGCCGAGAAGAGAATCCATCCAAGCCGTGCGTCCCTTGGTGGCAAGTTGGGCCATCACGGGGCGTCTTGATCATCACCCCTCACATCGCAGTGCACGAGTGATTGGTGATTGGGCTCCGGTGGCGTTGCGGCTAGACACTCTCACCGGCAAGGTACCCGGTGCTGAAGGCCGCCTGAAGATTGTACCCGCCGATGGGGCCGTCCAGGTCGAGCAACTCCCCGGCGACAAACAGTCCGGGCACTCGCTTGCTCTGCATGGTGCGGGAATCGATCTCGCCCAGGGAGACTCCGCCGGCCGTGACTTCGGCCTTCTCGAAGCCCAGCGTTCCGGTGGTGCGGATGCTCAGCCGCTTGACGGCCTGAACGAGCCGCAGCCGCTCTTGCCGCGAGAGTTCCGCCGCGCGGCGGTCGGACGCCAGTTGAGCCTGCGCGACCAGGACGTCCGCCAGACGGCGCGGCAGCCATCGCTCCAAGAGGGCCGCCACGCGGCGACCCGACCGGGTCGACGCGGCCGTCAGCATCTCATCGAGCTGCTCCTCCTTCACGCCGGGCACAAGATCGCACTGCAACAGGGGGCGCCTGCCCCGGGGGCAGGCGCTGACCAGCCGGCTCGCGTTGAGAACGACCGGTCCGGAAAGGCCAAAGTGAGTGAACAGAAGCGCCCCGCGCCACTGGCCTTGCAGCTTGTCCCGCTTCGCGCCGGTCCCGCCGGGTGACGGACCGCTTGCGGCGCCGGCCACCCGGAGCAGCACGTCGGGGACGGCAATTCCCTGAAGATCCGCCACCCAGGCGGCGTCGGTGACGATCGGAACCAGGGCGGGACGCGGCGCGACGATCGTGTGACCCAAAGCGGCGGCCCAACGGTAGCCGTCGCCGGTCGTTCCACAGCCGGGATAGGAACATCCGCCCGTGGTCAACACGACCTTCTTCGCCGAGATGGTCCGCTGCGCGGTGACCAAACGAAAGCCGGAGGCGTGTGGCCGAAGATCTACCAGCGGCTCTTCGACGGCCAAGGTAGCGCCGCTTCGTTTCAGGCGGCGTATCACGGCGGCCAGCACGTGGCCGGCCTTCCCGCTGGCGGGAAAGACCTTGCCGTCCGGTTCGACTTGGGTGGCGACCCCTTCCGCCTCGATCAGGTCCACCAGTTGCTGCGGCCCCAGGGCGGCCAGCGCGGAGTGGAGAAACCGGCCCTGGGGACCGAAGGCATCGACGATTCCCCGGGCGTCGGTGGCATGGGTGAGATTGCAGTGGCCGCCGCCGGAGATCAGGATCTTCGAGCCGGGCCTGTGGTTCTTCTCCAGAAGGAGCGTCGCACGGTTCCTTGCCGCTGCCCGGTGGGCCGCGAGAAGCCCCGCCGGCCCTCCCCCTACGACCACCACTTCCCATTCATCCATCTGCGATTCCCTGAGTGCCGGTGGCAATTCTCGCAGACGTAGTGTCTCGAATCGGTTCCAACCGTCGCCCGCCTAGGGCGTGTCCGGCACAGCATGCTCGTCCGTTTGTTCCTTCTTTCTGCGGCGCTGCTGCCTCTTTTCCTCTGCCTTTCTCTTCTTTTCCATTTCTCGCCGACGTTTCTCGACGGTGTTTTGGTTTTTTGCCATAGGTTCTCTCAGGTTGATGAGATTGTCAGTCAATGCGCGCGTACCCCCGGGGGGTTCGTTTACACCCCGCGCATTCGGCACACCAGGCCGGCGGTCTTGCAGACGGTGCGCCGAGCAGAGCACCGCGTCCGCATCGGTCTAGTACCGGCGGCCCCGATCGCCTCGTCCGCCGCCGCCTCGTCCACCGTCGCCACCACCGCCACCGCCACCGTAGCCGCCGCGACCTCCGCGACCTCCGCCACCGCCACCGCGATCCTCGCGCGGTTTGGCCTCGTTCACCGTGAGTGCCCGGCCGTCGTGCTCCGTTTCATTCAGACCGTTGATCGCCGCCTGTGCCTCGGCGTCGCTGGCCATCTCCACGAAACCAAAGCCTTTGCTGCCGCCCGTGTCACGGTCCGTGATCACTTGCGCGCTTTGGACCGTGCCGAACTGTGAAAACAACTTTTCCAAGTCCGAACTCGAGAGGTTGTAGCTCAGATTTCCGCAATACAATTTCCGTCCCACCATAGATCTCCTGTGAGGGGGGATGCCGGCCCGATCTTTCACTTTCTGGGCCAAAGAGAAAGGGGCTGATATAGGAGCCCGCCAGGCGGGACGGACGAAAGAGCTTTCGGGGGGTCGGTCTCCTGAGAACCGGCGGCGAAAACGCGATCGTTCGACAAGCCAAAACCTTTATACCCGGAAATCGCGACGGTGTACACCCGGCCCATGGTTGTGGGTTGGTAAGCCGGGTAGAGCACAGATTGGCACAGGCCGTCGAGCTTCGCCCCTCTCCCCGGAAGAAAACGACTGCCCCCACCACCGGCCACTCCTCCGCAGACGCGAGAGGGGGAGTGGCGATCACTCGGCGATCACTCGAGGATCTCGAAATCGTCCAGCAGCATCCGGTCGTCGGCGGCGCCCTGGAAGAAGATCTTGACGTTGTCCAGCACGTCGCCTTCGAGGCTGGGACCCTGCATGCCCCAGCCGACGTGGGCTTCGATGGCCCGAAACTCGATTTCCCGCCACTCGTCCTGCTTCAAGCCGCCGATCCGGTAGCGGCAGTTATCCTGGTGCTTCTTCGACCAGATCATCACTTGCACGTCCTGCGCGTCGCCCAAGGGCTTGAGCTTGAAGCGGATGCTGGTCGAGTCTTCGACCGGCGTCGAGTAGTCACGCCAGCACGAGGCGCCTTGCGGCCCGAACGCAAAGGCCTTGGAACCGTCCACGCCGCCGGCGGTCACCCGGCCGCCTTGGAAGTTGCCCGGCCCCTGCTCGAAGTTCTGCCGGTAGACCGCTTCGCCCGGTTCGGCGATCAGCAGGCCGGGGGTCGACAGCGCGCTGCGGCCGGGCGTGGCCTTCTTCTTCCCGCCGCGCGGCCGGCCGGCAACGGGCCCGATGTACTCGGTGGCGATCACCACGTCGTCGAACCAGACCTCCATCACCCGGCTTTCCGGGTTCGGGTCCTTGTTGTGCCGGGCGGGTTGATCCGTGTTGTAGAAGAGGAGCCAGAAGCTGTTGATCTTCAGTTTGTCGGTCATCCGCCAGCGGAAGCCGTCGAACCGGCCGTACAGCTCGCCATCCACCCAGAATGCCTGCACGCCGTCGTGCTTCTCGGGGTCGGAGTTCGCCTTCAAGAGCACTTCCACGCAATACCACTGCCCCGGCTCGATCAACTCCTGCTTGCCGTCGAACACGGAGCCCCACTTGGTCTGCATTTCGTGCCAGTAGGTGTAGAAGTTCCAGACGCCCGGCGGCGCGTACTTTCCCCAGCGGCCGGTCGGCTCGATGCCGGTGGAGAACTTGGCGTCGCCCGACGGGGTCTCGCCGGCGTCGCCCTTGGGCCACGGCTGCGGCGTGCGGTCGGCCACGAGGTGGACGAAGTGGTGGATGTAGCCGATCTTCTCGTGGAATTTCACGTAGAACCGGGCGTACATCGTATCGACGCCCTTGGTGTGCGTGAACAGGTGGCCGTTGCGGGCGATGTGGATCGACCGCTCGCCCGGCGAGGCGGCGTGGACATCGGCCGTCAAATCGATGTTTTCCGTCAGCCGGATGCTACCCCAGCGGGCGCCGATCTGCTCCGCGGTGCCCGTCTCGAAATCATCGACGAACAACACGCGCGGATCGTTCTCGATGCCTTCGTCGCCGGGATAGAGCGAGGCGAGCCCGGCTTTCTCCGGCGGCGGGGCGGGCTCGGGGGCCTGCGGCGACGCGGCTTCGCTCCACCGGGCCGCCAGACATGCCAGGACCGCCATCGCAGCCACCATCAACCGTGTTGCCTTCGTGCCGATCATGTTCTCCCCCTTCGTGAAATTGGACCAGACTAACGAAGTAGGCCGGAACAAGCGCAGCGCAGTTCCGGCACATAGCTTCCTGCGGCCTTTCCCCACCAAATGCCGGAACTGCGCTGCGCTTGTTCCGGCCTACCCATCCGCCGCGCACGCTTTGCCGCGTGTCCCAGCGGAACGCCCCCGAGTCTACCGTCTGGTGCCCGAAAGTCAAGTCAGGGCCCGGATTCGCGTGCGGCTGGGCGAGGAGCCGAACAGCGCGGCGGGGTCTTCGCCGGTTGCGGCATTTTTGCTATCATTCGGGCGGAACGAGGACTTCGTTCGGCTCGGCCGTCCACGCATCGCGTCGCCGTCCCCGAGCGACTTCCATTCCCGAAGTCCGCCTGTTGAGTAATACCGGGAATGATTGGGGGGCCCCGGCGGCCGGCAGTTCGCTGATGACAACCATCCACAAAAGCACGGAGGCGCCCGTGTCGATTGCCGATGTCTTTGCGAGTTCCTTCTCGTCCACTACGATCAGTCGCGGCCGTGCGTATTTCGACTCCGGTCGGGTACGGATTCGCCAGGCCGACGGCCAGCACGTGGCGGCGGACGTCGCCGGCTCGCGGCGCACTCCCTACTCGGTGGACATCGATTGGTCGAACGCCGTTGACGGCGAGGGCGCCGCAACCTGCACCTGTCCGCATTACGAGGACGGCTATCTCTGCAAACACATCTGGGCCACGTTGCTGAAGATCGACCGCGAGGGACTTGGCGGCGTCATTCCACCGGGCCGGGCAAGTATGCTTCACGAGTACGACGAGGAATTGGACGGGGAGGACGACGATTGGGAGGACGATGAGCCTGACGCCGTGGCGGGGCCGACCGTGCATGGTGGCCATCCGGACCGGTTCGACGTCCGTGGCGCTCCGATTCGCCACACCAATCGCAGTTCCCCGACCTCGATCTGGCAGGGACAGTTAAGAGCGGTTTCCGACCACGCGACGAGGCAGGCCACGGCCAAGGGGGCCGCGTTACCGAGCATGCCGAAGCAACGCGAAGCGTGGTTCGTATTGAACGTCGGCGAGACCCTCAACAGCGGCCAGTTGATCGTCGATTTCCGGCAACGCGAGACCAGGAACAACGGCGGCTTCGGCAAGATCAAGAAGCTGAGCGTTCACGTCAACGACGTTCCGGAGTTCATCGACGAGGAAGACGGCCGCCTCGTCGAACTGCTGGTCGGCAACCAGGCGTCGGACGAGTCGTCTTACGCCCACTACTATTACAGTGACTACCGATCGTTCTCCCGGGCTGCCGTCGCACCGGCGATGTACGATCTCATGCTGCCGAGGTTGTGCGCGACCGGGCGATTCGTTTGGCTGTCGAATTCTTCGCGACCGGGGGAGGAGGGCAAGCCGATCGCGTGGGACGGCGGCGATCCCTGGCGATTCCGCCTCCGCGCCGAAGACGACGGCCGGCGGCAACTCTGGCGGCTGTCCGGCCGCGTCTGGCGCGGTGGAAATAGCGAGCCGCTGGAGAACGCCGTGTTGTTGATGGCGACCGGCCTGGTCTTGTTTCCCGACAGGCTCGCGCGATTCGACGTGCCACGGGGCGACTTCGGTTGGATTGTCAGCCTGCGGACGCAACCGGCGATCGAGGTGCCCTATGCAGACCGAGATCAGTTGCTCGACGCATTCTACCGTCTGCCGCAATTTCCGGAAATCGAATTGCCGGCCGCATTGCAGGTCGAGCAGTTGCAGGGGATGCCACGGGGAAGGCTGGAAATCAAGTCCCCCGAAGCGCGTGGTTACTACACCGACAATCAACTTTACGCCAACTGCGGCTTCGTTTACGGCGAGCACAAGTTCGACCTCCACGACCCGGTGGCCGGACGATTCGACGCCGAGACGAACCGCGCCTTGCTGCGCGATCGCCCGAGGGAAGCCGAGTTGCTCCGGCAACTCTCCGACCTCGGTTTGCGGGCGACAGGGGGCAACTCCTATAACGGCCGCGAGTTCGATTTGTCCTTCCACCAGAAGCGGTTGCCCGAGGTCGTCTACAGGCTGACCGAAGCGGGCTGGATCGTCGAGTCGGAAGGCGTGCGCATTCGGCGGCCCGGTTCGTTCAACCTCAGCGTCACGTCCGGCATCGATTGGTTCGAGTTGGACGGCCAGGTCGATTTCGAGGGCGTGACCGCGTCGCTGCCCGATTTACTGAAAGCGCTGCGCAACAAGGACAAGTACATTCGCCTGGACGACGGGTCGCAAGGGATGCTGCCGGAGGCGTGGCTCGCGAAGTACGGCTATCTGGCGGACATGGCCAAGGGCGAAGGCGGCGTGTTGCGGTTCGCTCCATCCCAGGCGATGCTGCTCGACGCGCTGTTGGCCGAGCAGGAGAACGTGCGGGTCGACGGTTCGTTCGCCGCCTTTCGCAGCAAGCTGCGGAGTTTCGACGGAGTCGAGCCGGCTGCCGAACCGCGAGGTTTCCGCGGCAAGCTCCGTGGATACCAGAAGGAGGGACTCGGCTGGCTGCACTTCCTGCGCGAGTTCCGCCTCGGCGGATGCCTGGCCGACGACATGGGGCTGGGCAAGACGGTCCAGGTGCTCGCACTGTTGCAGTCGCGCCGTTTGCGGCGTCCGAAGAAGGGCGAAGATCGCAAACCGTCGATTGTCGTCGTGCCCAGGAGCCTGGTGTTCAACTGGATCGACGAGGCGGCGCGTTTCACGCCAAACCTGCGCACGCTGAACTACACCGGCACCGACCGCAAGGGGCGACTCGAATCGGCCGAAGGCGTCGACCTCCTGGTGACCACGTACGGAACGCTCCGCCGCGATATCGTCACGCTCAAGGAGATGCCTTTCGACTACGCCATTCTGGACGAATCCCAGGCGATCAAGAACCAGAACTCCCAAGCCGCCAAGGCGTCCCGACTGCTGGGCGCCGAGCACCGGCTGGCCATGACCGGCACGCCGGTCGAAAACCACCTGGGTGAACTGTGGTCGTTGTTCGAGTTTCTCAATCCGGGCATGTTGGGGCGCTCGGCAAAGTTCAAGGCGTTCTCGAAGAACGGCAAGGACGACCACGGGTCGCTGGCGCTGTTTGCCCATGCGCTGCGCCCGTTCATGTTACGGCGAACCAAAGCGCAGGTGCTCAGCGAGCTGCCGAAAAAGACCGAGCAGACGCTCTACTGCGAGATGTCCGCGAAGCAGCGCAAGGCATACGACGACCTGCGCGAATACTATCGCGCACAATTGTCCGACCGGGTGAAGGAGTTGGGGCTCGATAAGGCGAAGATCCACGTGCTCGAGGCGCTGCTGCGGCTGCGCCAAGCGGCCTGTCATCCGGGGCTGCTCGACCAGAAACAGAAGAATATCCTGAGCCCGAAACTCGAAACGCTGCTGGAGCAACTGCGGGAAGTGATGGCCGAAGGGCACAAAGCGTTGGTGTTTTCGCAGTTCACGAGCCTGCTCTCGATCGTCCGCCAGCACCTGGACCGCGAGAAGATCGTCTACGAATACCTCGACGGCCGCACCCGCAAACGGGCCGACAGGGTCAAACGCTTCCAGGCCGACCCCGCGTGCCCTTTGTTCCTGATCAGCCTGAAGGCGGGCGGGCACGGCTTGAACCTGACGGCGGCGGACTACGTGTTCATTCTCGACCCGTGGTGGAACCCGGCGGTGGAATCCCAGGCCATCGACCGCGCTCACCGCATCGGTCAGACCCGGCCCGTCTTCGCCTATCGCATCATTTGCCGCGACACGGTGGAAGACAAGATCCTGGAGCTGCAGAAAGCCAAACGCGACCTGGCCGATGCGATCGTTTCGGCCGACAACAGCGTTATCCGCACCCTGACCGCAGAAGACTTGGAGTTGCTGTTGAGTTGAACGGCTCGCCCGGTCCGCAGGGCAGTGACCGGCCAAAAAACGACCGCTCGCTGCGCCGGCAGAGAAACGGGCAGGCGGAAAGTCGGATGTCGGCCGCCGGTCTTACACCAGGCCCTTGCGCAGCGCCCAAACGGCCGCCTGGGTGCGGTCGCGAACGTCGATCTTCCGCATGAGGTTCTGGACGTGTTCCTTGACGGTCTCGACGCTGATTTCCAGCGAGCGGGCAATCTCCTTGTTGCTCAGGCCCAGGGCGATGTGACGCAAGACCTGGGTTTCACGCTGGGTCAATGGAACGTCGTCGTCGTCGATCACCTGGCGGATTCGCATCAACCTGGCGACGCGACGCAGCGCGCCGGACGGGCTGGGCGATTCGTCCTTGGCTGCCGCCGTGATCACGTCGATCAGATTCTCACGCGGGGCACCTTTCAGCACGTAATCGCAGGCACCCAGCGCGACGGCCCGAGCGATGTACGTCGGGTTGTCGTACATCGAGAGCATTACCACGCGGCTTTTCGGGGCCTTCTGGTGGAGCTTGTCCAGCACGGATAAACCGTCGCCGTCGGGCATCCGGACATCGAGCAGGATCACGTCAGGGCGATGTTTCTCGGCCTGCTTGACCGCCTCCTCGCCACTGCCTGCTTCGGCGATGATCTTGATGTCCGTACCTTCCAACAAACAGGCCAGTCCGGTACGAACCACCGGATGATCATCGACAACCAAAAGATTGATACTCATCAGGGTCTCCCAACAAAACACACCTGCTCGAGAGTAGTTGAAAAAGGGTGGACCTCCACCCTAATCATGTATATATGCTTCGGATCTGATCGGTCGAGCAATCGGAACGACGGAAAGGACATTCCGGTTACCTCTTTCGCGTAATCCTACTCTATTTGTATTCAAGGTAAAGCCCCCCCCCTATTCAATATGGCCTGTTTCGACCCTCCAGGGCGTATGCACGAACACTCTAACTCCTGTGGGCATAGGACCTTAGTAAGAGCGCGGGGACTGGAAATCGTGCCAAGAATAATCGCCAAAAACAATCCCTCGTTACTTTTCGACAGTCCCTCGGCGGCTGCTTCCTTCAGGGCGGCTGCGAAGGTTATCCTCCGGAAGGATTTTCCAGACCAACCTTTGGCAGGAAACGGCTACCGAAGAAGCACCACCACACCGCCCATGTTGGAAGTATATCGCACCGCTGCGAAATGGGCGAGACGCCTGGCGGTGGTTTGGGACGAAAATCTCCATAAAAATACTGTCGGAAATACGCCATCCGCTAATCTTCGGCCTTTGCAGGGCAGTTTTTCCATGTTCCACATGTTTTTTCTGCCGATATGCGGTTTCCCGGCCGAGCTGGCCGCCCGTCGAGTTTACCTGAGGTGCCAAAAGCGCGGCCCTCCAGCCGGAACCTTTTTCCCCCAAAGGCAGCGTGGCCGGTTCTCTGGGCGGTTGTTCTCGGGGCCGGATCAGACTGGCGTTTTTCGCGTTTGCCGGATGGTTGGGGATTCAGCAGAAGTTTTTCTGAGGGGAACGGACCCCGCCGAACGCAGTCGGCGGGCGTTTGGGGTTGGCGGAGCGGCGTTTGGGGTTGGCGGAGCGGCGTCGGCGCGGCACTGCTTTTGTGGGCAGGCGCGCCGTTCGCGAGTCACTTCTCCCGTGCGTCTTCGATTTGCCGCTCGAGTTGGCGGACCTTCTCGTGGACGTCGCCGAAACGTGGCGGCCAGCTTTGGCCGTCGAGTTCGCCAACGGTCTCCAACGCCTGGTCCCACTGCTCCTGGTAGATCTGGGCGCCGGCCAGGTTCAGCAGCCCGGTGGGTTCGAGTGCGCGGATTCGGGCGACCTGCCGCCAGTGGACGATCGCTTCGTCCCAGCGGTCTTGCCCTTGGCGAATCTCGGCCAGCATGGTGTGGCTTTCCGACTCGCTGGGGAGCATCTCGACGATGGAGGTGTACGCCCGTTCCGCATCCTGCAGACGGTCGAGCTTCTCCAAACGCGTGCCGAGGTTCTTGTACCGCCCGATGTCGCGTCGCAAAAGTTGCAGCGAATCGAGCAACTGCTGCACGGCCCCTTCTTCGTCCTGCTGCTTGTCGTAGCACTCGATCAGCTTGTCGTGCGTCTGCTGGTCGTCGGGCTCGACTTCGCAGGCCAGTTTCAGTTGGGCGATTGCCTTGTCGAACTGATTTCCGTCGAAGTAGACCTCGCCGAGCGCTTTGCGGACGATCGGCTTCTCCTGCTTGGCCTCTTCGCACTGGCGATCCAGCTCGGCCACGTAGGCGTCCAGATCGGGCGAGTCGCGGAGCACCTGCCTGAGCGTATTCAGTGCCTCTCGGCGTTCGTCGTGCTGCGGTCCCCAACAGACGATCGCCTCGCAGGCCGCGTCGACCGCTCCGACCGTGTCCTTCAAGCCGGCGTATGCCCGGGCCATCTCCCGACAGTAGGTCGAGAGCGTACCGTCGCCGACGCCGCGCCCCGGATGGGTCCGCTTGTGCAGCGAAACCACTTCCTGGTAGTAGGCGGCCGACTGCTCGTAGAGCCGCGTGTCCAGGCAGCCCCAGGCCAACGCGGCCATGTTGCCCTCCGTCCAGCGGCCGCCTTGGTGGAAGTGCTCGTCGGTCTGCTGCCACAGCGCGACGAGTTCCTCCGGCTTGTCGCTGTGGAAGTACGCCTCCATCAACAGCACCCGATAATCCATGCTGTCGGGCCGAAGAGCGACGAGCGGGCGGAGGATCGGGATCGACTCGGCGTAACGGTCTCGGCTGTGCAGATAGGATATCAGCGTCCGCTGTCCCTGCTCGCCCAGGACCTTTTGTTTGTGGGCGGTCATCATGATTTCGATGGCGCGGTCGAAATGGTGCAGCCCGTGCCAGAGGTAATCCGCGATGTGCTCCACCGCCGCTCCCGACTGCTTTCGCCGGGCGTAGACTTCCTCGGCGGTTTGCGCGAAGACGTCTTCCTTCTCCGTCCAGTACCAGTTGCTCTGCCAGTAGATCGAGCGGTTGCGGCCCTGGCCGGAGTCGAGATCCCGTCGCAACTCGGCCACCACGATCTTCAGCAGCCGGTCTTCCAGGTCGTCCAGTTGTTTCACTTCCGTTCGCCAGTACCCCAGGTTCGAGGCGTGATGTCGCCACCCGTCGTCGTTGACCAGCCGGAACCAACTCGGCTCCTGCTCGATCCGCTCGATCAGGAACTCCAGGCCGTCGCGCGCCCCGGCCAGATCGTGCAGCGTGTGGGCCACCCGGCCGACGATCGACTGGTAGTTGCTGGTCTGCTGCTCGAGCACGCCTGGCAAGTGGGTGAAGGCAAAGGCCCGCAGATCGGCGGTCATGCTCGGGAACTTCTTGTCCCGGGCGACGTGATAGACGTCGCAGAGCCGGTCGATCAGGGCGTAGCGGTGGTCGTGGTCGGCCGTTGCCAACTCGTCGCGGAGTTTGCGTTCCAGTGCCCGGTAGAGCACCTCCCCGGTCCCCAGCGAAACGTCGCCGTCGGACTGCAGGGCGTCGCGATAAAGCCGATACAGCCTTTCGGTGAGCCAATACGTTTGCTGCTTGTGAACGGGGTGCTGGAGTTGATCGAGAAGGGCCTTTTCGCCACGTGCGAAGTGTTTTTGCGATTCGAGGTACTGGATCAGGGAGTCCAGGGGGCCGTTGGCGTCGACCGGCAAGACGCCGTCGTTGGCATCCTCGTACTCGATCAGTGCCGCATCGAGCAGATCGATGGCCGCATCGTGCCGGGAGTATCCCCACCGGGTCTCGGCCAGGCGATAGGCGATGTGCAGCCGATCGACGGAGCCTGGAGTCGCCTGCCGGTGCAGGGCCTCCAACTGCCGCAGTTGCTCGTCGGCCAGTTCCTGCTGGGTGATGGCGCCCAGGCCGGCGAGGAAGTCGGCCATCAATCGCGGCTCGCCGGGACTCCACGCCCGCTTGAAGGCCCGTTGCATGGCCGCCAGGGCCTTTTCGACGTGCGGCCCGGGCTGGTTGATCACTTCGGCCGAACGGCGCTCGACCAGCAGTTCCAACAGATCGAGCGCCCGGTGGTCGACGTCCGTCTTCGCCCGGCCGCGGACTTCAACCAGGCGCGCGACGATCGCATCGGCGGTGGCTTCCTTGCGGACTTCCGAGAGCACCGACCCCATGCCGCCCAGGAACGGATAGACCTTCGCGGCCGTGTGACCGACGACCGCGTCGGGCAGGCCGGCCAGCAGGCGGAATTCGTGCGTGGCCTGGTAGAACTGCTGAAGGTATCCCAGGTAATTCTGCGGATAGCCCGACTTCTCGAACAGGGCGGCGAAGACCAGCAGCACCTCCTCGTCGAAATCGTCCGGCACTTTGCCGTCGTCGCGTTGCCAGGGGCTCAGCTTGGCCGAAAGCCAGTTGCTCAGTTGCCATTCCTCGGTGAACTGGTAGGCCGCGATCCGTGCCCGCTCGTAGGCCGCCCGGTCGTCGACGACCATGTACCAGTCGGCCAGCGTGCGGTACTCGGCCGGTCCGAGTTCGTCGGCGGCCTCCACGATCTCGAACAGCTCGATGGCCTTGTCGATCTGGCCTCGCTCGGCGTAGATGCGGCCCAGCGACAGACGCCAGAAGTTGTCGGCGTCTTCCGGTCGAATCCACTCTTCGAGACTCTCGACCAGGGCGTCCGGCCGGTCCAGGGCGATCAGCAGTTGATACTTGAACAGCTTCCAACGGACGTCCTGCGCGTCGGCCTCGATGCCCCGATCGAGATACCCGAGCAGACGATCGGCCAGTTGCGGGTCCGCGTCCTTCCGGGCAGCCAAATTGGCCAGCATGACGAGATACCGGTGGCGGAGCACCTCTTCCAACCGCTGCTGGGAATCGGCGTTCGCGTCGATGACCGGCGGCTTCGGGCCGACGAACTCCCAACATGCCTCTTGCACTTCGTCGAGGTTGCGACCCAGCCGCACGTCGAGGTAGAGCCGTTCGACTTCCAGCCACGGGCGGAGCGCCTCGGGCTGCTTCGGCATCTCCTCTTGCAGGCACTCGGAAAAGTCCTCGCGGGCCGTTCGAAGGTTCTTGCTCTGAAGGTCCCGCAGTTCGCTGCGCGAGAGTTCCTCCTGGTGCTCGACGGCCCCCATCAAGCCTTCGTAACGGGCCTGGACCATCCGGTCGGTCAGCCGATACAGCGCCTCCACCTGGATCCGAAGTTGATCCTCCGACGGGGCCGCGTAAGACTGCTTTTCGAGGATGGCGAACGCTTCGGCTTGAATTGCCGCCGACCACGGCTGGCCCAGCAGGGCGTCGAACAGTTGCGTGTAGGAATTCCGGCACCGGTGTTTCTCTACCTGTAGCCGCAGGAATTCCAGCAACTCTTCGGCATTGCGGTGACTGCGGAGCACGTACAGCAACGGCTGGGCCAGCCGGTTCCTGCCCTCCGCATCCTTCTCGGCCAGCCAGCGCTGCCGCAGCCCGTCGGCGATGAGTTTCCACGTGGGGGCCTCGACCGCCGGGTCGTTCGGCGCGATCCAGTTGACCAGCCGTTGGATCTCGTCGGGCGTGAGTTCCTCGATCTGCGTCGTCAGGGTCTCGGCGGCCCATTTCCGCACGCGGCGGCACTGGTCGGTTTGGTGGAACCGGTCATCCTGCATGATCCGCTCGGCGACCACGGCGCGGCTTTCGTGCCGGGCGAAAAAGATCGCGGCGGCGGCCAAGGGCTCCAGCCACCGCTCCTCGATCCGGTCGGTGTAGAGGTTGTATCCCCGGCCCAGCGCGGCGCCCGCCGCGGCGTCGAGCCGGGCGCCCACCTCCGCCTTCAGCGGGCCGGATGCCCGGCTTTCCTCCAACCACCGGGAGATCAACCCGTCGGCCTCCTCGACCCGGTCGGTGCGGATCAGCGCCGTCAGATACTGTGAATAGGGCGAACTGCTCGGCGGGTCGCGATCGATCCACGCGGCCAGGTAATCGGCCAGATCCGGGTAGCGACCTTGTTGCCGCAGGTACTGCGCGTAGAGGTTTCGCAGGGACTCTTCTTCATACGGAAACCACTTGGCCTCGTCGCTGATCACGCCGTCCAGCCAGGCGTAAGCGGCCGCGTAGTCGCGGGCATTGGCCAGCGCCTGGGCGTATTGTTGCTGGGCGCTGTAATCGTGCGGATACTCTTCGGCCAGTTGCCGTTGCAGCCCAAGCGCCCGGTCCGACTGGCCCGTTTGCTGCAAGTAGTTGACCCGCTGCTGGGTCCATTGTTTCATCGCGTTTAGATGGGCCGCCTGACGCTCGTAGACGGGCTTGAGGACGTCAAGCAGTGCGAGCATCTCGTTGGCCTCGAAGATCCCCGACGCCTGCCCCCGCAAGTGCTCGGCGAGAAAGTAATCAGCCGCTTGCGGCTTCGCAAGCGCGCCCGCTTCCCCGAGAATCCTCTCCCTCAATTCCTCCCGCCGCCGGCTGACGTTGAGTACCGCATCGCGGACCCATCGCATGCCCGGCTTTCCGGCGGCCGACTGCTCGGCCTTGTCCAGCCGCTCCATCACGCGGTCCCATTGCTGGTTGCCGGCGAAGTGCAACAGCAGCGCGAACTGGTCGTCGAAGGTGGCCTTGCCGTCGGCGTCCGCTTGCTTGGCGTCGGCGGTGCTCACCGGCGGCTCGTGGAGGAATTGCACGCGGTCGCGCCCGGCCAACTCCTTTTTCCATTGCTGATCGAAGGCGTCGGCCGTGAGCAACTTGAACTCCTGCGTGATGAGCACGGTGCGGCGGCCTTGGGCGTCGAGGTGCTCGATCCGCCCGGCCCACCAGCAATCCGCCACTTCCACAAAGTCCTCGAATCGGGTGGACGAGGTGACGTTACCCTGATAGCGGCTCTCGATCGAGAGGACCACGTGCCGGGCCGTGTCGATCAGCACGTGGTCCTGCCTGTGCGGGACGTCGGGGTCCGTCAGGATGAGAAGCAACCGCGCGTTGCCTTGCGGCTTCAACTCGACCGAATGACGGGGATAAGTGCGCTCGATCGATCGCAGGGCATAGCCTTCCAGGCCCAGCGGCGGGTTGCCGAGGTCTTCGCTCTGGGAATCCCGCAGGCGGCCGAGTTGGAAGGTTTTGGAGAAAACGCCTCGCTCCCGCCCATCGCACCAACTGACGGTTTCGTTCGAACCGTTTCCCCCGTCGAGAATGAGCCAGGCTGTGGGAGATGCCAACGCGAGCGATTGGGAGCGAGACGTGAGGTTGTTCCAGCGGGCGTCGAAGGATTCCCAGCGCCGTTGCACTTGCAGCCCGCCGTCCAGCGCGGCGAGTTGCCCGTTGCGCAGCAGGCTCTCGGCCAGGGCCTTCGCTTCGGCCGGCCAGGCGGGTTGGGGTTGTTCGACCGTTTCCTTCGGCGGTGCGGGTAGATGCGGGAAGAGGGTGTTGACCCACTGCGTGTAATTCTGCGGATAGTAGCCCGACTGGCCGTAGCGTTCGAAGTTGAGCGTGCCGCCTGCGACGGCGAACAAGCCTCGGTTGGGAGCCCGCGAGCGGCCGTTGTACTCGAGCCCGAGCCGAAACCCGACGGATCCTGCCCCATCGAAATCGTAGCTGGCCTGCCAATTTCCAAGAACAGGTCGTGGCGATGCGACAATTCGGTTCATCGACTGTCCGGGCGGCGCCATGCCCGGCTCGCCCTCGAATTCCGGAAACCCCTCGGCGTCGACCACCTTCTTGAAATCTCCCTCGATTTCGCCGCCCGGTTCGTCTTCATGTGCGACTAGTATCTCGTCCACGCGCCCGTCAAAGGTTTGGTCTTCCCCCCAGGAGAACCTCATCGGGCCGTTGACGTCCCAGAGTCGCCCCGAGCGTTCGCCTGCTGTGGTCAAAACAGTCCCGTCCGTGCTGACAAGCTCCATTCCCAAAACGAAGTTAGTCCTCAGAGCGGGGATCCCTTCCCACTGCGGCAACATCTGCGACAACATCTGCGCGTCGCGTCCCAATCCCATCAGTTCGGCAAGCACGTTGCGGCGGAGACCCAGCCGCCAGTTGCCGGCCAGGCGCATCTGCTGTTGTCTCAGCTCGAAGTTCGCGTTTTCCCGTCCTTCGGCGAAGAACTTTTCGGCGTCGGTCATCTGGAAGCGGCGTTTCACCCCGAAACGCTCGCGGTCTTCGTCGCTCTCCAGCACCAACAGCGACGTATACGGCGTGATGATGTTGTACTCTTCCGACAGGGCGATGATCTCGTCCTGGATCGGCTGCGACGTGCCTTCTTGGAGCAGTGCGTCGAGGTGCCTTCGGGCCCAGAGCCGCGGAATGAACGAGTTGCTCTGCACGCCGTCCTCGAGCACGACCGGCTGGCGGAAACGCACCGGCCGGCCGTCCTGCGTGCCGGTGACCACGACTTCGCCGGCCTGGTCCTCGCCCGTCGGCAGGTACCGCCCCAAGAGGATCTGCTGCGAGCCGGCCGGGATGTTGGGCAACACTTCCGGATAGACCTTGACCATCTCCAGCCCCGGGAAGGCGACCTTCAAGTCGCGGATGCCTGGCCGGGCGATCTCGCCGAGCAACTCCCGGGCGATCGTTTCGGGGCCTTGCTGGCCGGAGATCTGGCGGAACGACCCGCCGCCGAGCGAAGCGATCGTCCGCAGCACCACCGCCTCGAAGCTGCTGCCCACGGTGACCGCGTGGAACGTGCCGGCCCGATCCTGGTAAAGCCGCTTCAGTCGCTTACCGAACGCCACCGGATCGCCGTCGCCGACCGTGACGATGCCGTCGCCGACGTAGATCACGTGGGTCTTCGGCCCGGATTGCTCCAAAGCCGAAGCAAACGCCTTGTCCAGATCGGTCCAGCCCAGCGAGACGCGATCGTCGAGGAACCGCCGGGCCAGCTCCACGTTGGTTTCGTCGGCCGGCACGGGCTCCTCGAAGACCCATCGGCAATCAACGTCGCAGACGGCCAGGTTGATCCGGTCCTCCGGCGTGAGCGACTGCAACAACGACGCGACGAACGTCGACTGCGTCGTCCGGTCGGATCGGCTCAACGAGGCGGACGTGTCGGCCAGGATCAGCACCTCCATCGGCTGGCCGTCGGGCAGGACGTCCCGTTGCCACTGACCATCGGCCGCCGGCGGCGTGAGTTGCAGCATGAAGTAGCCGTCCTTGCCGCGCTGGTGCGGGATCATCACCAGGTCCGACTGCCGGCCGTCCACCTCGACCACAACCTCGAAGTCGCGATCGGGCGTGTACTCCTGGGCCGTGAACTCGACGTGCGCGGAGTGCTCGGTGCGATCGATCCGCGCCATGTGTGTCGGCGAGGTGACCTCGGCCAGCGGCATCGCCGAATAGACCCGCACGTCGATCGCCAGTTCCTCCAGCGGGTTCTCCTTGAGCATCTCGCTCTGCAGGGCGTAGCTGTAACGGTAGCTGTTCCCTCGAAGCGGCAAGACCTGGGTGTAGGTGATCTTGATCCGCTTTCGGGAGTGGGCAAAGATCGGGAACACGCGGGCCTTGAAGATGTTGCCGCCGGTCCACTCCAGCAGGCCCGGATCGCGCTTCTCGCGGAGGATGGTTTCATAGATCTCCCGGGCGCGCTGTTTCTCGACCACGTCGGCCTCGACCATCTTGTCGTCGATCCACATGGCGAACCCGGAGATCGAGGCGTCCTGCGGCAGCGGGGAGTAGAAGATGCCTTCGGTGCGGCTGTCGGTGTGGTTGACGAACGATTCGTCGATTTCGGTCAGGGCGATCTGGTCGCGGATGGTGACGGTCACCTTGTGGTGGCCGATCGTCAGCGGCTTGTTCTGGCCGTCGACGTTGGCGATCAGCGAGCCGACCGATTCGTTGTTGGTCGTCCCTTCGAAGCCGGCCAGCCAGAGCGGGACCTGCTGCCCGGTGAGATCGACGACTTCCTCGCCGTCGATCCGATAGAGCCGCGTTCCCTCGACCTTGACCGTCTGTCCGCCGGGGCCGACGACCTCCAGCGGGGCCTTGGGCTCGGCCGTGATCTTCAGCGTGCCCGAGGAGACACGGATCAGGTTCGGCCGGACCACTTCGACCAGCGAGCCGGGGCCCAGCGTGACGTCGGTCTGCTTGACCAGCCGCAGCGCGACGGCGTTGGCCCCGCGGCGATCGGTCCGCACCCAGTCGCCCGGTTTGAGCAGGATGCGGCCGTCGACGGGCGTGAAACGGCTGTGCATCACCGGCTTGA